>CBFIBG010000088.1:0-28610 GCA_965660815.1 Glaciecola sp. | reverse complement strand
GGATGCGCCGCTCCTAAATAGGTTCCTTTTAAATGTTCAGGCACATTAGGATGCAGTTTAGTGAGACCTTTAACGTGTGTTTCATAAATAATCCTTTGCTCATCTGCCACATGTATTGGACGATAATTATTATCTGTGTTGGGAATAATCTTGGCTTTAGGGACCATCCGACATGAATCACCTTTATACAGCTCCTTGTTCCAATCAAGCGGTCGATTCAAGGCCTTTGCATAGGGATCAATTAATAGCTTTTCGACCCCTGAATCTATATGAACGCGCCTATTTTTTTTAGGTCTTATGCGGATCCCATACAAATGTTCAGTGGTGACATTTTTTATGAAACAAAACCATTTAGACTGAATTCGATGTTCAAGTTTTACCTGAGCTAAAAGGAGCTCAGACTGATCGTATAAACAAATGAATACTTCTTCTGCATCTGGTGCATACACGCAGAAGTTGCAACCATCTTCCGCTAGACAAGCGCCAAACTCTCTCGCGTTTCCGAATTCAGTCTCAAACAACATGGCAATAATGCCCTAAGTGTCTAATTTAAAGTACAATGCTGCTAAAGGCGGCACACTTATTTCAATAGACTGACTGCAGGAGTGACTAGTAACAGCCGTAGTGTCATAGGATGAATCTACTTCGTAATTACTCCCATTAAATTCGTTACTATCAGTATTTAGCATAACTGTGTACCTTCCAGGTTTCGGAACACCGAGTCGATAATTTTCATACACATTCGGCGTAAAATTAATGAGCACAACGATCGTTTGTTTTTCATCAGCGGCAAATCGAGCAAACGCAAATATAGAGGCATCAGCATTGTCCAAATCAATCCATTTGAACCCGCTTTGTTCATGATCCAACTGATGCAATGCAGGCTCTGAAGTATAAACTTGGTTCAAGCGTCTATATAAACTATGAATGCCTTTATTATTTGGGTTATTTAACACATTCCAGTCAAGTTCACTGTCGTGATCCCATTCTTTATACTGTGCGAATTCATTGCCCATAAATTGCAGTTTTTTACCTGGATGAGCAAACATAAACCCGAAATACGCCCGCAGGTTTGCAAATTTTTGCCATTCATCCCCGGGCATTTTCTGAACCATTGAGCCTTTTCCATGCACCACTTCATCATGCGAAATGGGCAACACAAAATTTTCGTCGTAAGCATACACCATAGAGAATGAAAGTTCGCCGTGATGATATCGGCGATAAGCTGGATCTTTGGCTATATAGTGCAAAGAATCGTGCATCCATCCCATATTCCATTTAAACCCAAATCCTAATCCCCCCTCACTAACAGGCTTAGAAACGCCGGCAAAGGAAGTAGATTCTTCGGCTATAGTCATACCATCTGGATATTGTTTATAGACCTCTGTGTTCATCCATTTCAGTAAACTAATGGCTTCATAGTTATGGTTTGTGCCATCGATATTTGGGATCCATTCTCCGTGATTTCGAGAGTAGTCCAGATACAACATAGAAGCCACTGCATCGACTCTTATTCCATCAACCTTGAACTTGTCGAACCAATACAATGCATTGGCCACCAAGAACTGTCTGACGGTATCTTTGCCAAAATCATAAATACACGAGTTCCAATCTGGGTGCCAACCCTTTCTTGGATCTTCATATTCATAGACACAAGTGCCATCAAATCGGGCCAGCCCATGGCTATCTTCCGGGAAATGAGCAGGAACCCAGTCAATTATAACGCCTATTTTATTTTGGTGACATTTATCCACTAGGTATTTAAACTCATCGGGGTCACCGAAACGACTGCTTGGTGCAAACAGACCAACGGGTTGATACCCCCAAGAGCCATCAAATGGATATTCAGAAATGGGCAGCATTTCTAGATGTGTATAGCCCATTTCCACTGCGTAGTGAATGAGATCGTCTGCCAGTTCTTGGTAACTCAAATATTGCGTTTTATCACTATCTAGACGTTTCCACGAGCCTAGATGAACCTCATAGATACTCATGGGCGACTGATATTGATTTTTACTCTTCTTGCTTTCATGCCAATCGCCATCGTGCCATTGATACTGACCGTGGTCGTATACGACTGACGCATGTGAAGGGTATTGATGTTGACTGAATCCAAGTGGATCGGATTTATCGGGTAGTGCATTACCGTTAGCGTCTTTTAAAGCGTATTTATACAGACAACCAGCGTGTAAACCAGGAATAAATAACACCCAATATCCCATATCGGTTTTGTGCATTGGATGAGTGCGCTTATCCCATAAATTAAATTCACCAATTACCGACACTGCACCAGCATTTGGGGCAAACACAGCAAATCTCACTCCATCAATTCCTTGCTCTGTGGTAATTAATTGGGCCCCTGCTTGCCGGTACAAATTTTCGGGCGCATGATCAATAAAGTGCACCGCATGATACGCTTCATTGGTGAATTGGTAAGAGTCAACGAATACGTGTTCTTGATCTTCTGTCGTAGCCACCACTTCGTAGGTTGCGTTTGTAGGCGCTAATGTTAACTCAAACACTCCCTTTTGGTTAACGTTTTGTGCATGCCCAAGTAGGCTCTTTGTCGCATAGTCGCGAATAACAACATGACGTGCATAAGGCAAAAATAATCGGATTACATCACGGTCTTTCTGTTGTAGTTTGCCCAGAAAATTGAACGGTTCAGGGCAAAACCCGTGTTGTAATGCTTCTTCGAATTGCATACGTGTTCCTTAAGTTGTTTTTTACCCTAGACTCCAAGCCTATCACAATAAACTCTATTCGCGGCTCGCTTGCTTTCGACGTTGATTTAAATCCTGCACCAATGCGTTAATGTCTGGATTGTCAAAAATGTCCTCTAAATTGTGAGACAATTTGCGACGCCAGTTAGGGTATTCATTAAAGGTACCTGGAATGTTAACTGGTTTTTCCATTTGTAACCAATCTTCTAGTTGAAGACTTAACAATGCGCTCGAACCCGACGCCATGTGTGTTTGCATACCGAAATTTAATTCCGTACTCATACCCACATAATTGACGTCTCGACTTATAGCATCGGATATGGCGTGGTGGCCATGTAGGGTATTCAAAATATGTTGTTTGTTCTCATGCCTGATGTCATACAGAGAGCTTAGCACCTCGGGGTCAGGATACAGCCCAACTTCCTTTCCAAGTGCTAAATCGTCACAATGCCAAAAACCTATAAGTGTAGGCAGATCATGCGTAGTTAACGTCGCCATGGATTGCTCAGGATAATGTGCTGGAGAGTAAAAACCGCCATCTTCTGCCTGTTCAAAAAAGAAAACTCGATATGAATACATGCCGTTAGCTTGTAGTTTTGCTCTTATCGAGTCAGGCACTGTTCCTAAATCTTCTCCGATAACCAAACTTTGATTTCGGACCGATTCTAACGCCAATATCGCCAACAAGTCATCGACCGGATAATTGACATAAGCGCCCTTCCCTGCGTCATCGTCTTTATGTACCCACCACAATCTTAACAATGCCATTACGTGATCGATTCTCAGGGCCCCCGAAGCATGCATGTTAGAAGAAAACAAATCAATAATTGGTTGATATGCCTGCTCAATTAACGCGTCCACTTTCATAGGAGGCAACCCCCATTTCTGACCTAATGGGCCCAAAATATCTGGCGGAGCACCAATACTGACATCTGTGCAATATAAGTCCTGATTGCCCCAAATTTCTGCACTGCCTTCGCTCACTCCCACGGCTAAATCTCGATATAATCCAATGTCCATTTTTGCATCAATAGCTAATTTACTCGCTTGTTCAAACTGAATGGATGCCTGCCACTGTAAAAACATATAAAATTCAATCTGACTTTTGTTTTGTTTTGCAAATTCTTTGACCGCCGGTGAAGTTGGATCTTTAAGTTCATCTGGAAAAACGGGCCATCCCCAAAAGTCTTTATCACTTTGCTTCAAATCGTACTGTATCGCTTCGAATATCGCCAAATTCTTTAGACTGTCTGAGCCTTCTTTTACAAAGGCTTTAAAGGCTTTGTTCTCAGCTTTCGCACCGGTTAAAAATTGTTTTTTATACTCACTAAATACCAGCTCTAATGCTTTGTGTTTGACATTGGCAACCCTTTGGTAATCAATGAAGTCTAGTGCTCTCAATTCATCTAGTTCAGCATCAATATTATTTTCTGCATACCAATTTTGGACACTCTTTGAATCAAACGTGCTAATTGCCGTCACATCTATGTACAAATAATTTAACCAACGACGCGAACTTGGACCGTAGGGACTGCAGGTATCAGGTGACGCTGGATATAACGCATGTATCGGGTTTAAGCCTATAAAGTCAGCGCCTTTTTCGGCGGCTTTTAGCACTAAATTACCAAGGTCCGTAAAGTCGCCTATTCCCCAATTACGAGTGCTTTTTAAGCAGTATAATTGAACGCTTAAGCCCCAAATTTTTTTACCCTCTTGTATTACCTTTGGGATATAACAACGCTCGGGGGCGATGATAAGCCGAGAACGAGCCACCACTTTTCTTGATTGAATGAGGGAAAGCTCGTGATAGCCCAACAGGTCTTCGCTCGACATGCCATTATCAAAAACGTCAGATAAATTTACCTTGATGCTGTATTGATGAAATTCTAGTGAATCGATTTCTTGTGAGTCGGAAAGGTGGTGCTCTACTGGAATAAATTTAACTGAAGCCGACTCATTATTTTCAAGTTTAATTTTGAGGGTATGTTTAGTGTTGGCATTATCAATACTGACTCTAACATGTATCACAAACTCATTATCAACTCGTTGGACGATAACGGGATCTAGTCCAGACAACCAAATTTGCGAGGCTTCAGCTTCAAGTTGAGCAGTTAGCGCCAGTTCATCATCAACGGCATACCCCATTGAGCCTAATAACTTTTTTTGATTTTCTCTAGCAATAGTCGCGGGTTTTCCCCAAGCATCTACAAACTTAGAGTCAATCCCATTTTGCTCAATTAAATAGTCGACTAGGTGTGTCATTTAATTTATCCAATGTTCGTGTAGTGGCGGCAAACTGCTATTATACCGTAGCACTTTTTGTGATTTGTTAGTTGGCCAATGGTAAACCCGATTCAGCAGACAATCGCACCCTTACCCTTTTTTTGTTTGTTACTGTTGCACAACAACTCGATGGTCATTATTCATGAACAAAATACGATTCCAATTTGAATACGTTTGCAATTAACAACATATATACATAATTGGTAATAAAACAACACATAATAATATTTTTTTGCTTTTTAGCAAATTATTGTGCATAATTTTCGTAATTTAATTACACACCTGACAACAGAGGGCGTTATGACAATAAAAGTTGGCATAAATGGCTTTGGTCGTATCGGTCGATTAGTTCTTCGAGCGGCTACTACTAGAGACGATATAGAAGTTGTTGCAATCAACGACTTGTTAGACATAGATTATATTGCGTATATGTTGAAATATGATTCAACGCATGGTCGCTTTAATGGCACCGTGGAAGTGAAAGAAAACACATTGATCGTCAATGGAGCATCCATACGGGTGACTAACGAGCGGCATCCAGAAAACTTAGCATGGGACGCAGTCGATACTGATGTAGTGGTTGAAGCAACCGGAATATTTTTAACCGAGGACACGGCCAAACAACACATTCAGGCTGGTGCAAAGAAAGTTGTGATGTCAGCACCGAGCAAAGATTCTACCCCAATGTTTGTGATGGGCGTAAATCACCATGATTATAACGGTGAATCCATAGTATCAAACGCGTCATGCACAACGAACTGCTTAGCCCCGTTGGCAAAAGTTATTCACGATGCATATGGCATCAAGGACGGGCTAATGACGACTGTGCATGCGACAACAGCAACCCAGAAGACGGTAGATGGACCATCGCATAAAGATTGGCGTGGTGGTCGTGGTGCTCTGCAAAATATCATCCCTTCTTCAACCGGTGCTGCAAAAGCAGTTGGAAAGGTCATCCCTTCTTTAAATGGAAAATTAACGGGTATGGCGTTTAGAGTTCCTACCGCCGATGTTTCTGTCGTAGATCTCACACTAAACCTTGAAAAACCCGCTTCATACGAAGATATTTGCCAAACCTTAAAAGCGGCATCTGAAAACGAGCTAAAAGGAATATTGGGTTATACTGAGGATGCCGTGGTGTCCAACGATTTCGTGAGTGACATTCACTCGTCAATATTTGATGCTAAAGCCGGCATTGCTTTAACGGATACGTTTGTCAAGTTAGTTTCTTGGTACGATAATGAAATGGGGTATTCTCACAGAGTACTTGATTTGGTTGCCCACATCTCCAAATAACACCAAAAAAGGGCGATTCATGACAATCGCCCTTTTAATTTAAGCTTTTACCTCTTTTTCTGCCTATTGCTGCACTTTTAACTCTTGTCCCTGATTTGGAAAAGCCGATAGCGTGTTTGTAACCGCTTGGTTGATAAACTCTGGCTCTCCCGCTTTTCGTTCTCTAGTTAAATTTTTTGACGATACTCCGTGCCATACCGGCTGCTTGCGAGTATTATCAAATACGTCAATCGCCAAACTACCCTCACTATATACTCTCGCAGATTCTGTGTATAAAGGCGCATTAAAGCCCCAGTAATGTCCACCCCATCGCCATGCGTTCGTGACCATAAAGTTTGGCTCTATCATCGTTCTTATTTTTTCACGCGAACCGACAGTGAAAGAAAGCGCCATATCCGCTTCATCTAAAAACTCAACGTAAGTATAACCTTTCGCTTCCATGGTCTGTTTGACCGCAGCAATAATTCGCTTTTCTACCAAAGGGCTAATTATTGCTTGTGTTTGCATTTTAAGAGGCTGATCACTGACCCAAGTAAAGGTGTCGTACTGCCTAAAGTCCTGCTGTGGGTCAAAATCCGTGTATACGTTTGGTCCACTGGCACAAGCGCTCAGTATCAACGTCAATACTATTGTCAGACATAGCTGTTTCATCCACTTATCCTCAAAATTTAGTAATGTTCTATTGTTATACAAGTATCACTGTATAAACGTTTGAATAGTTATAACTAGTTAGAGTGAGCTTTCGCTGCAAGTTCAGTTTGTGAGATAAAACCAAGTAATCCATTTGGTTTTATGTAAAAAGATATCTACAGTGTTGAGATTTTGGTTTGATTCGTTATGGCGTATTGACCACTGAAACTTGATTGCATTGGGCGTTATGAGAGCCCCATCAAAATAGCTCTGAGATTTGCAAATTGTCGTGAAATCATTGCTTATTAAACTCACCGTACCTTGTTTACACTCAGGCGTAGTTCCTTTTACCAACTCTTTTCTTGGCTGCGCGACGAAATATTCAAGTGCCGAATCAGCCCGGTTCGTGAATCCCTTAGAAAATGTATTCCTGAGAAAAAACACTTGATGTTTATCTAGCCTTGTTACACTGCCGTCATCGATTCTTTGTAAATTCAAATCACTCAGTAGTATGATAAGTCGACTACTGGTGTCATGATCCGCTAAACTTTCATTAGCGGGTATTCTAAAATTAAACGCTCGAACATTTTCATCTTCATAAATGGGGATAATGTATTTTGCGGCAACTTCATCAATTGTTTGAGCGTTTAAACTGTGTATGTACATGACGATAAAAATGACTACAACTGTTCTTATCACTGTTTTCTCTAACATCGCATTGCCCTGTTTAAATATGATTGAATAGCCGATAATGATAATATGCTAACTCGTGATTTATTGCGAAGTTAGTATCAGTTTATACTTATACCTGGTTATAGCACAAAGGCTAATTTTTAAGTAATGACATATTTGAAAAAAAGAAGCACACATTAGAGGGACTTTTACATCTTGGCTAAACAACATACCTCAGTCCATTACGAAACAAAGAATAAAACTCAATTACTGGTGGTCAGCAATGATTCTGCCAGATGCACAATAAGCCTGTTTGGGGCTCACGTTTTGTCCTATGTGAATTTATCGGACAAACGTGAGAGGCTTTGGGTAAGTAATGCGGCAGTATTTGATGGTAAGACCCCCATAAGAGGTGGCATTCCAATATGTTGGCCTTGGTTTAGTGCCCACCCTGATATGCCAAATTATCCAAGCCACGGGTATGCAAGAACCCAATTTTGGACAGTCAGTAGTATAGAAGAAAATGTGAACAAGATTGGGACAGTAGATATAACTACTATTATTTTGACGCCGCAAGAGCCATGTTTATTTGGCTACGATAATATCAATGTTTATCTAAAAGTGATCGTGGGTAAACAGTTATCTCTAGAATTAGTCACCAAAAACGATGGCATTTTGCCGATACAACTGTCACAAGCTCTACACAGCTATTTTAAAGTTGAAGACATCAGAAACGTGCACGTTGGTAATATAAATGAAAACTACTACGACAAACTATGCGAGCAAAATAATATTCCAACTGCTCAACCCTATATTTTTGATAAAGAAATTGATCGGATCCACGCGCTGCCAAATTGCAGTGACAAAACCGTTCAAATTAATAATGTAACCTCCCAATCAGATATTCAATTCATAACAATGACTGGCGCAGATTCAATCGTCGTCTGGAACCCGTGGAAGGAAAAAAGTAATAGTATGAAAGATATGCACAAAGACGCATATACCACAATGTTATGCATTGAAGCTGCCAATACTACTCAAGCCAACAAACCCTTGGTACTTAACGCAAATAAAGAGCATAAATTGGCTCAACTAGTGACTTAACTCGTTTCAATAAGGCTAAACCGGTATTTAGGACATGCAGAGCTTGAGCCCAGTTTAGCCTTAGCGCCTCGGCATCGGATTTAGTTTTTTACGGCAGCACGAGCCAAATCTGTGATTACTTGCCACTCTTTATTTTCGATGGCGTCTGTCGGCGCTAACCAAGAGCCTCCGACGCATTTCACATTGGACAGAGCTAAATATTCTTTATAATTAGCAATGCTGATGCCGCCGGTAGGACAAAATACTGTATTTGGGAACGGGCCGGCAATCGATTTAAGCGCCTTCACCCCTCCAGCTGCTTCTGCTGGAAAAAACTTCAAGTGGTCATATCCTGCGTCATTGGCCTTCATCAAATCTGAAATATTCGATACTCCAGGGATAAGAGGAATGCTTCCAGCTTTACCTGCCGCCAACAGGTCAGCGGTCAGACCAGGACTAATCGCAAACTTTGCACCGGCATCAGTGACCGCTTGCAACTGTGTTTTATTAGTAACTGTGCCAGCGCCAATGTAAGCCTCTGGAAGCTCCTTTGCGATGGCACTAATAACATCAAGAGCAGCTTCTGTCCGAAGCGTTACTTCTAAGACATTGATCCCGCCAGCTAACAATGCATTAGCAATAGGTAAAGCGTCTTCCACTTTTTCAATGACCAGTACGGGTACGACAGGCCCCTGATTAAATACATCTGCTGATGTAATTTTCCAATTATTCATCATGTGTTCTCTGAGTATGTTGAGTTAGGTACGCTAATGCGCCTAATAAACCGTGATCCGGTTCGTTTATGAGGTAAGTAGGTATTGTTTTGACATAATAGGCAAAGTCACCTTTTGCTTCAAAGCGGCTTCTAAATTCACTTTTGAGAAAATAATCGCCTAAATGACTTATTACTCCCCCCCCAATGAATATGCCTCCAGTAGTGCATAAGTTAAGCGCCAAATTACCCGCAAAGCTTCCCATTACTTTACAAAACTGAGCTATGGTCATTGAAGCAATCTCGTCCGCTGAGCGTAAACCAGCATCTGTAATTTCTGCAGGGCTGGTAAACCTTGGCGTCTGTGAATGATGCTCGCAAAACGCATTGTATATATTAACAATACCGCGCCCTGAGAGGACTTCTTCTGCGGAAGCTCTAGAAAGTTTGTTCTGCAGATAACGCCATACAATAACGTCGGATTCGTCTACCGGCGCAAAGTCTACATGCCCGCCCTCGCCATCGAGTGTTTGCCATCCAGAAGACGTCCAAGTCAAATGTTCGACCCCTAATCCAGTTCCCGGACCAAAAACTGCTATATTCCCATTTTCTTTAGCGTGACCTTTGCCGACTTGTATTACCTGATTATGGTTAAGCGTAGGCAACGAATGTGCCACGGCAGTAAAATCATTAATAATATAAAGTTCTTCTAGCCCTAAGTGCTCTTTCAATGCAGTTTTTGAAAATACCCACGTATGATTGGTCATTTTGACCATATCATCATTTACAGGGCACGCTATCGCAATGCAACCCGCGGTAAATGCGGATTCAACATTATTTTTTTGAAAATGCAAAATTGCATCGGCAATTGTGTCAAAATTGGCGCATAGATATTTTTCAATCTTTGCTATCCGCCCGTTTTCCACTAAAGCCAGTCGAATGTTCGTACCACCGACATCCGCAACAAACTTTGCACTCATTACAGGCTTCCTTGATCTAAGCGATCTTGTTCTACGAATAGTGAACAGGCCCCTTCTTCTGCTCCCGTCAGTGTTGAGCGCATACCAGCGTATAGCTCTCTGCCCATACCTTGATGCGAATCAGTTAGGTCAAAGTCAGCTTGTGGTCTGTTAGCAAGTTCTTGCTCGTCTACATGCAGCACAAGACTTCCAGTTTCAGTGTCAATTTCAAGTATATCGCCATCTTGTATTTTGCCAATTAGACCGCCTTTAAACGCTTCAGGCGTCAAGTGTATCGCAGCAGGCACCTTGCCAGAAGCGCCTGACATTCTGCCATCAGTTACTAACGCGACTTTGTGTCCGCGATCTTGCAATACACCTAGGGGGGGCGTTAATCTGTGTAACTCAGGCATACCGATCGCCGATGGCCCTTGGAATCTAACAACGACAATACAATCTCTGTCTAACGCGCCTGATTTGAATGCTTCGTCAAGAGCGTATTGATCATTGAACACGACTGCCGGAGCTTTAAGCTTACAAATTGGCGACCGTAACGCGGATGTTTTTAATACAGAGCGACCAAGGTTACCCGATAAGACACATAAGCCACCATCTGGTTTAAATGGATGGTTTATATCTGCAAGGACTTCTTTATCAAAAGATTCTGCTGGACCATCTTCCCACACCAATTCCCCGTCGCGTAATTTTGGTTCTTGGGTGTAACGTTCTAAGCCGAAACCACAAATCGTGTTGACGTCATTGTGCAACAAGCCTTTATCAAGCAGTTGTTTGAACAACAAAGACATCCCACCAGCTGCAGTAAAGTGGTTAATGTCGGCTGAACCGTTAGGATAAATTCTTGTTATTAAAGGCGTAGCTTTTGATAGATCAGAAAAATCGTCCCAATTTACAATTAAGCCGGCTGCCCGAGCCACCGCGACCAAATGCATTGTGTGGTTAGTAGATCCACCTGTCGCTAATAGTGCCACCAAGCCGTTCACCATTGATTTAGCGTCCACTATATGCCCGATTGGCATATAGTTATCACCTAGATCGGTCAACCGCGTCACTTGTCTTGCCGCGGCTTTAGTAAGCGCATCGCGAAGTTCAGTACCAGGATTTACGAACGAAGAGCCTGGCAAGTGAAGACCCATTACCTCAACCACCAATTGATTGCTGTTGGCAGTGCCGTAAAAAGTACAAGTCCCCGCAGAATGGTAAGACTGTGATTCAGCTTCTAAAAGTGCATCGCGACCTACTTTACCTTCTGCGTACTGTTGCCTAACTCTGGCCTTCTCTTTATTCGGGAGACCAGATGGCATTGGACCGGCAGGCACAAAAACAGTAGGAAGATGACCAAAACTCAAGCCTCCCAACAACAAGCCCGGGACTATTTTGTCACAGATGCCAAGCATCAATGCACCGTCAAACATATTATGAGACAAACCGATAGCGGCTCCCATTGCAATGTTATCTCGGCTCATTAGGCTCAGTTCCATGCCTGGGTTTCCTTGGGTAACGCCATCACACATAGCGGGAACCCCCCCAGCAAACTGTGCAACGCTCCCAACCTCAGCAATCGCTTCTTTTAAGATTTTGGGATAAGTTTCATAAGGTTGGTGTGCGCTTAACATGTCATTATAAGACGACACTATTGCAATGTTAGCTTTAGTCATACTTCGCAGGTCGGCCTTATCTTCCTTTCCGCAGGCTGCAAAACCATGAGCTAAGTTACCGCATGACAGAGCACCTCTGTGAGGACCTTGACGTCTTGCTTTGTCAATTTTCGCTAAATAAGCTGCTCTTGAAACCTTGCTTCTTTGGATGATTCTATCTGTAACTTCTTGAATAATCGTATTCATTATAAGATCCTTATGGTGCCCACATTAGGTCTACATTTGTGTTATCTATCACTGCCTTAATTGGCTTTTCTATTGCAGTGTAATTCAACAATGCATCATCAAGCACAGAGCGCTTGGTCTGACCCACTAAATGCAGAAAAACGTGCTTTGCTTTGATAATTGTTAACAAACTCATAGACATTCTTTGATGGGGTGCGGTGGTTGGTTGTGTCGCTATTGCGCTTAACTTCCTAGATAAGTCTAATCCAGCGGATATTTGCTCGCTGCATGGAAACAATGACGCGGTATGGCCATCTTCGCCCATTCCCAGAATGACAACGTCCAATTTTCCACCCATCTTGTCTAATTGTTCGCTTGCGAATTCTTCCGCCTCAAATGCATCATCATGTGCTGACGTTATATCTACAAAGTTTGCACGTTTAGCCTCGTTAATAAGCAAATGGTTATGCACTAAACGCGTGTTGCTGTCTTTATGTTGGCAGTCGACCCAGCGCTCATCGACCAAGCATACGTGCACCTTGTCCCACTGAAAAGGAATCTTTGACAGAGTTTCAAACAGAGGTTTTGGTGTCGAACCGCCACTTACAGCCAGTGTGGCTTTTCCATTTAATTCAATAGCATCGCCAAGTAAGCCTATTATTTTGCTAGCAAATATATCGTTTAATTCGACTGGATTTGCAAATTCATGCACGATCATTGACATTGTTAAACCTTCGCCTTCTTTTTGATTTTACTTTCATACCAACTGCGATTCTCGCGCGCCAGCAACCCTATCGAAGATACCGGCCCCCACGTTCCTGCTTGATAATGTTCTGGAGACTCTGAACATTGTTCCCATGCACCAATGATTGAGTCAACCCAATTCCACGCTTGCTCAACCTCGTCTCGCCTGACGAATAGAGCCTGATTACCTATCATGACTTCTAACAAAAGTTTCTCATAAGCATCGGCAATTCTGTTTTCCGAAAACTCTTCTGAAAAACTCAAGTCCAATTTGCTTTTTTGCAGATCCATTGAACCGCGATTCGTCAGACCCGGCACCTTATTCATTACTGTAACCTCTATGCCTTCTTCTGGTTGCAGTCTTATGACTAGTTTATTAGGGGGAAGTTTTGCAAAACTGTCCACGAATAAGTTATGCGGCTGGGGTTTAAAGTAAATGACAATTTCACTTACTTTAGTTGGCATTCTTTTTCCTGTGCGCAGATAAAAAGGCACACCTGCCCAACGCCAATTGTCAATTTCAGCTTTGATGGCGACAAAAGTTTCAGTCGTACTTCTTTCGTTTGCATCAGGCTCGTCTAAATAGCCAGGCACCTCTTGTCCTGCTACAAAGCCTGTACTGTATTGTCCTCGTACGGTTTTTTCACTGATATTTGATTGGTTAATAGGACGAAGGGCTTTCAACACTTTTAGTTTCTCATCGCGAATGCTGTCTGCGTCGAGTGTTGTTGGAGGCTCCATCGCCACAAGTGATAATATTTGCAACAAATGGTTTTGAACCATATCGCGCATCTGACCTGCGTCGTCAAAGTATCCCCAACGACCTTCAATTCCAACCGACTCAGCAACACTTATTTGTACATGATCGATGCAATTATGGTCCCAATTAGTCGCAAAGATCGAATTTGCAAATCTCAATGCAATTAAGTTTAAAACGGTCTCTTTACCTAAATAATGGTCGATTCGATAAATTTGGTTTTCTTCAAAATATTCAGCAACTTTCTCGTTGATTACTTTGGATGACTCTAAGTCGTGACCGATAGGTTTTTCTAATACTACCCTTACACTTTCATCAATGACACCAGCGTAATCCATGCCTTTACAGATATCACCAAAAATGGCAGGAGGAGTCGCAAAATAGCAAACCATGACCCGTTCTACGTCAACATGTTCACACAATTGTTTATAATCTTCAGGCTCAACCATATCGACTTGAACATAGGTAAGACGCTCTAAGAATTTCTGCCAAGTATCTTCACAAATAGGCTCTTTTATAAACTCTTTAAAGTTTTTCAATACCGTTTGCACAAACTCAGTATTTGACATTGCCTGACGCGCAACCCCAATAATTTTTGAACCTTCGTGAAGTAACCCCATCTTTTCTAGTTGATATAAAGATGGAAGAAGTTTACGCCTTGCTAAATCGCCTAAACTTCCAAATAGTACAAAATCAATAGGCTCATATTTTTGTTGAGAAACCATCATCGCCTCTAAAATTTGCTTCACGTGACGTATTGATCAGTGAAATAATTGTTAATACTGTGTAGTAAACTATATTTGTAGTAAAATTACAATAATTTTATTTCTATAATTTCTCGCATGAAACACGCTTTAATTGCCAATAATACTTTTTAATATCAAAGATATATAGAATTAAAACTGCATCTTAATAAATATTTGGCGCATTCAAAATTTTGTCTAAACAACAAAACACACCAAAATGTCGGGATATTTTTTAAATAAATCGCTTATTTCAATTTTTTTTGTCAAAAACTTACAAGAAAAATGACAAATAGCAAAATTAGTTTTACTATACAGGTAATTTACATCCTATTAATAAATCAAAATGAACATTCTTGAAAAAATTTCTCAGGATATGACTGAGTTTAGTAAGTCGGAAAAGAAAGTCGCTGAAGTCATACTAGCGAATCCTCAATCAGCGATCCATTCAAGCATCGCGACATTGGCCAAATTGGCCAATGTCAGTGAGCCTACAGTAAACCGTTTTTGCAGGCGGTTAGATACCAAGGGGTATCCAGATTTTAAACTCCATCTAGCTCAAAGTCTGGCAAATGGAACGCCTTATGTAAATAGACACGTTGATGAATTTGATGGTCCGACCGAATACACAAATAAAATTTTCGAATCCACAATGGCCTCATTAGAAGTTGCTAGGCAGTCTGTCGATGTTGCTATGGTCAACAGAGTGGTTGACTTACTCACTCAGGCCAAGAAAATTTCATTTTTCGGTCTAGGAGCCAGTGCATCAGTAGCACATGATGCGGTCAATAAGTTTTTTCGATTCAATGTTCCAGTGGTGCATTTTGACGATGTACTTATGCAGCGAATGAGCTGTATGAATAGCGTAGAAGGCGAGGTGGTTATTTTTATTTCGCACACTGGACGCACAAAAAGCCTTGTAGATGTCGCTCATATAGCCAGAGTAAACGATGCCACAGTAGTCGGCATTACGAGGCAAGACACCCCGTTGGCTAAAGAGTGCAACTACGTTTTGAGTTTAGACGTTCCAGAAGACACAGATTTGTATATGCCAATGGCCTCTAGAATTGCACAGTTAACATTAATAGACGTTTTGGCAACAGGCTTTACTTTGAGACGTGGAAATAAATTTAGAGAAAATTTAAAGCGTGTGAAAGATACGTTACGCGGTTCACGCTACATAAAAGACCTACAAACAAAATAATACTACTAACAAATACGACAGAGAGATTTCAAAATATGTTACGCAGAACAAAAATCTTAGCGACACTCGGGCCAAGCACAGATAGTAGCGAGATGATTGAAGCCATTGTAAGAGCTGGTGCAAATGTCGTTAGAATGAATTTCTCCCATGGCAGCGCTGAAGACCATATAGAAAGAGCCCAAAAAGTAAGAGAAGTCGCTAAAAGATTAGGATGCTACGTGGGTATATTAGGAGACTTACAAGGCCCAAAAATCAGAGTATCTCGATTTGAAAAAGGATCTGTTATATTAAAAATGGGACAAACATTTATTCTAGACGCTGAACTCGACAAAGATCATGGCAATGAGAATGCAGTAGGCATCGATTATAAAGCACTTCCAGACGATGTCAGTCCAGATGATGTGCTCTTACTTGACGACGGTCGCATTCAACTTAAAGTTAACAATGTTGAAGGCAGAAAAGTTCATACCGTGGTAACTGTTGCTGGTAAACTCTCTAATAACAAAGGAATTAATAGGTTAGGCGGCGGCTTGTCTGCTGAAGCACTGACAGAGAAGGACAAACAGGATATTTTAACTGCAGCAAAAATTAACGTTGACTACCTTGCTGTATCCTTTCCTCGTTCTGGCAGTGATATTGATTATGCAAGATCACTTGCAGAGGCGGCGGGTTGCCAAGCAAAAATATGCGCAAAGGTAGAACGAGCGGAAACAGTCGCTTCAGACGAAGCTATGGACGATATCATTCGAGCGTCCGACGCTGTCATGGTGGCACGCGGAGATTTAGGGGTAGAAATTGGTGACGCCGAATTAGTAGGAGTTCAAAAAAAGCTAATTGCTCGTTCGAGACAACTCAATAAAGTAGTGATTACGGCCACACAAATGATGGAGTCTATGATCGAAAATCCAATGCCTACTCGGGCTGAGGTAATGGACGTAGCCAATGCAGTTTTGGACGGAACAGATGCGGTGATGCTATCAGCAGAGACTGCTGCAGGAAAATATCCACAAGAAACGGTTTCAGCGATGGCCAGAGTTTGTGAGGGTGCAGAAACTCATCCTAGCGTAAAAATATCAAAGCATAGAATTGACGAAGACTTTAGTAACGTAAGTGAAACGACAGCTATGGCCGCAGTATACGCTGCGAACCACTTACCAAGTATTAAAGCAATAGTCGGCTTGACCGAAAGTGGCACAACCCCAAGGCTCATGTCACGGATCACGACTTCACTGCCAATAATAGCAATGTCAAGACACTCGCATACCTTAAACATTATGTCTTTATACAGAGGCGTTAAGCCAGTTTACTTCGACTCAATTAATAGCACCAAGGGGTATCTCACTGAAGACGTTATGACCACCTTAAGGGACAACGGGATCTTGAATGTTGGAGACCAGTTCATATTCACTTACGGTGATAAAATGGAAACCATCGGCGCAACTAACGTGTGTAAAATAGTAACGGTTTCTTAAAACAATGCTCTAGACTATTCGACAGACCTTACTAAGCGTATAATTTGCTCTACTATTTCGGGCCATAATTCTTCAGGTAATGTATGGCCCATTCCTTCAAACACCTTTAACGTCGAATTTTCAATTGCCTTGGCAGTTGCTAGGCCGCTCTCGAGCCGAACAAGCGGATCTTGGTCACCGTGAATAACTAGCGCCGGTATGGTCAATTTTGATAACAGCTCTGTTCTATCAGGAGCATCAATGACCGCACTTAATTGTCGGGTCACGCCCTTACCGTCAAAGCCCCTTTGTTTTGAAAGCCTCATTAGCGTTTCTACTTTGTGCTCATCAAACGGAAAATGTTTTCCATGTAATGCTCTCCACATATCCAAATTTTGCGCAACAAAATTGTCAGTGTCTGTTGATAATGGTTTTAGAAATTTAGCGCCAATATGAGCTTTTGGTTTGGGTAAGTCTTTATTTCCTGTACTGGACATAATAGATGTTAGACTTAATACACGCTCTGTTGCTTTGATAGCCATAACCTGAGCAATCATTCCCCCCATGGACGCACCAACAATGTGCGCCTTTTGGATGTTCAATTTATCCATAAGACCAAGGGTATCGTCGGCCATATCCTCCAATGAGTATGGCGCATTTAAGCGTCTTCCAAACACAGTGTTGCCAATAAAATCTAGGGTATTGGGAACCGCTGAGTCAGTTAGCCAGGTACTTTTTCCGATATCTCTGTTGTCAAATCGAATGACTCGCAATTTATAACTGGCTAAAAATCGACAGAAATCGTCATCCCAATGAACAAGTTGTGTCCCCAAACCCATTATTAAAATAAGCGCTGGGTCATTTTCGTCACCGAAACTGTCGTATTGTAAATTTAGACCATTTGACTCCACACATGCTTCTTCGTTGTACTTCACCCAGTTGAACATATTATTTTAGTCTCTGTTTAGATGTGTGTTTTGTTACAGAATCTCAATAAACTTCTTTAGATCCCGTTTTGGACGTTTCATCGCTTTCATTTTGGAAGTACCCAGATATAAAAACCCAACAATTTCATCTTGTTCTTTACATCCTAGAGATGCCTTGACCACCGGATCTTTAGCATACCAACCTGTTCGCCATATTCCTTGGAACCCTTGTGCTAACGCTGCCATTTGCATAGCCTGAACAGCACATGCTGTTGAAGCAATTTGTTCTACTCTTGGCACTTTATCGTCTTGCTTATATTGACAGATTGCGACAATGACCATAGGAGCACGCAATGGAAGTTGAGGAGCTCTGTCTAATGTGGCTTGTTCGGCTTGTTTTTGTTTTGCAGCGTTGAAAAAAAATCGACCTAACTTATCTAGGCCTTCATTTTGACAAACGATAAAGCGCCATGGAGTTAAACACTTATGATCTGGGGCAGATAATCCAGCTTGTAAAATATTCTCCATCTCTACTCCTGAAGGAGCTGGTGCTTCTAGACGAGGTTGTGAACGCCTATTGAGTAACAAATCTAAAGCTTGCATGATTCTCCTTGTGATAGCCTTTTTTTAAGATTGAGCGATTAAACCAGTCATAAAGCAGTTTTGGCTGTTTTTACTATGTGTTCACCACAAATTAATTAGCATCTTACTATCTCTGAGCGAACAACCATAGGTGATATTTATAAAGCCTAATCATTATTTTTACTATTTTTCATGTTAATGGGCATTACAGAACAGTGTATTATGCTTAATATCTTTCTAAAAAAACGAATATTATCATTTAGTTGCGCTCAAATGAGCAACTTATGACAGTTGTTTACGATAAAAAAAATTAAACAGTTTAATTCATTCAGAAAAGTCCCCTAAACACACAATCAAAGAAGAAAAAGGATTGATTTCAACACTTTTGTATCGAACTAAACGGCCTTATTTTCGCATTGGACTATTTATTTAGTCCAAAATTAGATATAATACTAATCTTTATTACACTGGTCGTTTATTAAAACACCTTAATGGAAATATTTGTTATTAAGCCTGTAACATAAGAAACCCCATCCCTCGCACTATATGTAAATACTTGTTTTTTATATTTTTAACCTTATCTAATATATATTCGGTGAGGTTGTGCGGGGAAAGTGTAGGCAAAAATCTGTGCAAATATCCGTAATAAAAGTGACAAAGAGTAATGAAAACTAGTTATCACACTAATTAGTATTCAATCTATAAATTGACAGAGGAATAATCCTAAATCGTTATGAACGCATTTAATTGGAAAAGAATCGTGGTGAAAGTGGGCAGTGCTCTCATATCACCAAACAAAAAAGGGTGTAGCAGCCATTACTTGTTGGCTATCGCGCAATTTATCGTCAAGTGCAGAGAACAAGGAGTCGAAGTGGTACTTGTATCTTCAGGCTCCGTAGCCGCTGGTGCGCACCTTTTTGAGTCAGACGAAAAAGTTGGACTTATCCAAAAGAAAGCGATGGCAGCCGCTGGTCAAACAGAAATGATGGCCACTTGGGATAGGCTTTTTGATTTCCCAGTTGCACAAGTGCTACTAACGCATGCAGATCTAAGGCTCAGAGAACGCTATGTCAGTATTCGCAATACCATAGATGAATTGCTTAAAGGTGGACTCTTACCAATTGTCAATGAAAATGACGCGGTAACCACAGCTAAACTAAAAGTCGGTGATAATGATAACTTGTCAGCGATGGTCGCTGCTGCCGCAGACGCAGATGCGTTAATTATTTGTTCAGACATTGATGGCTTATATGATAAAAACCCGCATGAGCACGAAGATGCTAATTTGATCTCATGGGTAAACGACATAGACCAAAAGATTCATGATATGGCAGGTGGGGCGACGAGTGACGTTGGAACCGGTGGAATGAAAACCAAGATAGAAGCTGCTGAAAAAGCAACTTCGCACGGTATCAATACTTTTATTATAAATGGCTTCACTGAACTTTCATTTAACATGTTGCTTTCGGGTAAAAATCCAGGGACGCACTTTCAGCCTTATGAAAAGCCATTACAAGAACATGTGCACTGGCTTACTCACACCTCAAACGCTCAAGGCGAACTTGTGGTCAATAACAATTTCGACGACTCACTCGAGGATACACCAGAACATTTAACGAGCGATTCTTTGGTATCGGTAGAAGGCGATTTTTCAGTTGGCGATACTGTGTTAGTCCGAAAAACTGACGGCACAAAATTAGCAAAAGCTAAGTCAAACTACAGCAGTTGCTTACTGTCATTTTTAAGTGATCAAAGCAATGATATAGATTCAAGCACTCTAGAGAACACGACCGGTCCAATCATCTCAGAAAACAGTATTGCAATATTGGAGAAAAAATGAATTTAGTAAGAAAATTAACGTTAGGAGCAAAGCAAGCCTCTAGCCAATTAGCCTTAGCAGATGAAGAGTTTAAAAATAAAGTCTTATTACAAATGGCCAAGGCATTGAGAGAGCATCAAGACGGAATTTTGCAAACCAATCAGGCAGAAGTTGAACGCGCGAAAGAAAATAATTTAAGCGATGCAATGATAGACCGTTTGACATTGAACAATGAACGTATTGATAGCATGTCTCAAGGTATAGAAGATATCGTCAAACTTCCAGATCCAATTGGAAGCAGCCGCAGTTTGGGTAAACGACCAACAGGCATTGAAGTGACTAAAATGCGAGTGCCTTTAGGCGTAGTGTGCATGATATACGAAGCGCGTCCAAACGTGACTGCAGATGCTGGAGCATTGTGCTTTAAATCAGGAAATGCCGTAATATTGAGGTGTGGTAAAGAAGCATTGGAAACGTCCATTGCCATTGCCTCAGTACTGCAGAATTGTCTGGTTGAACATGGTTTGCCTGCTGAACTGATAAGCGTCATACCAAATTCTGATAGAGCGTTAATGTTTGAACTTATGCAACAAGACGACACTATTGACGTTATCATACCAAGGGGTGGTGAAGGGCTGATCAATTATGTCACAGAAAACAGTAAAGTACCTGTTATCCAGCATTTTAAAGGCGTGTGCCATTTATATGTCGATAAAGACGCCGATTTAGAAATGGCTCTTGATCTTTTGATTAATGGTAAAACTCAACGCACCGGAGTCTGTAATGCATTGGAAGGATTATTAGTTCATAAAGACGTTGCAGAAACATTTTTGCCAATGGTGAAAAAAGCGCTGGAAGACAAAAATGTGGTAACGAATGTATGCCCTAGGAGTGCATTAATATTTAAGGACAGTAAGGTATTAGAGTCTAATGGATTTGGTCAAGAATACTTGGATTTAGAGATTGCCGTAAAGGTGGTAGACGATATGAATGACGCGTTATCACATATACAGCAATTTGGCAGTAACCACACAGAAGTTATCTGCACTCAAAATAAAGAATCTGCAGAGCATTTTCAAAAAGCAGTTGATGCCTCTGTCGTCATGGTAAATGCCTCGTCTCGATTTTCAGATGGCTCGCAATTAGGTTTAGGTGCAGAGATTGGTATTGCCACCACAAAATTGCATGCCTACGGCCCAATGGGTCTAGAAGCACTTACCACAGAGAAGTTCCTCGTCTCGGGTAGCGGACAAGTCAGGGATTGATGTTCACCCAGTAAGAGCAATATCAGTAGCTCTGTAAAGTAAAATATCTACATAGTTCGTATTGATGTTTCAAAGCGCGTTGACTTTTTTGAGTCAACGCGCTTTTATTTAGACACAACTTTTTACAATTTCTGGCTGTAGAAATAATAATTAGCTTTATAATAGTCAGGTAGAAAATTATTTAGGGTAATTGAATGTCAGAGAAAAGAAGCTTTACCAAATCGTTATTTGTTGGATTGTGGAATGCAATCAACTTTAGTCGCAGATTGGTATTTAATATCATTTTTATCGCAATTATCATAGCAATTATTGTCGGGGTTTCAAATTCTGGCGCCGATAAAGCTAGAGTGGCTAAGAACTCAGCCTTAGTGCTTGATTTAACAGGTAACATTGTTATTCAGAAGACTTGGGTTGATCCAGCCGAGTTATTTTTGTCACAAGCTCTAGGTCAGCGTCAAGAGAATCCAGAAATACTTCTTAGGGATTTAATTGAAGTAATCGATAACGCAGCTAGAGATAAGCGGATTAAGGCTCTTATTTTGCAGCTTAATAGATTTGGCGGAGGTGGCCTTGATAAACTCAAAGACGTCGGAGAGGCATTAGCCAAATTTAAAGAATCAGGAAAACCAATATATGCAATCGGGGATTATTACGGCAAATCTCAATACTACTTAGCAAGTTATGCTGACAATGTCTATTTGCACCCAATGGGTGGCCTTCTTATGGAAGGTTATTCTAGGTACGGCAATTACTACGCTGAAGCCCTTGAAAAGCTGAAAATAAATTTCAATGTATTTAAAGTCGGTACATTTAAATCAGCCGTTGAACCCTACACTCGTAACGACATGTCTGATGAAGCAAAACTTGCTAACCTAGCTTGGTTAAACGAAATATGGCGCTTTTTTAAGGAAGACGTATCAAGCACCAGAGGTTTTAGTGAAACGACTTTCGATGAGACATTCAGTCAACTCATTCCCAAGTTCGAAGCAGTAGACGGCGACTTTGGTCAATACGCACTTAGCAATGGCTGGGTAGATGGCTTAAGAACCAGAGCAGAGTTTCGTTCTGAAATGATAGAATTACTTGGAGAAGGTGAAAAAGATAATACCTTCAATCAGATTAGCTATAACAAATACCTCAAAATGGTGAAACCTGCTCTCCCAATTCCTCAGGATATTAGAGCAGGAAATAAAGTAGCAGTCATTGTGGCGAAAGGAAATATTGTCGATGGTGAACAAGATCCAGGTACCATTGGCGGTGAAAGTACCGCTAAATTACTTCGAAAAGCGAGACTGAATAACAATGTGAAAGCAGTCGTCCTGCAAGTCGATTCTGGTGGTGGCAGTGCATTTGCTTCTGAAGTAATCAGACAAGAAATTCTAGAAATTAAAAAAGCGGGCAAACCTGTTGTAGCTTCTATGAGCTCAGTAGCTGCTTCTGGCGGGTATTGGATTTCTGCAAGTGCAGATAAAATATATGCAGAACCTACAACAATAACTGGCTCTATCGGAATTTTCGGTCTATTGCCTACTTTTGAAGACTCATTGGAGTATTTAGGCATTCATAGCGACGGTGTTTCAACCAGCGAATTAGACGGTATTGCAGTCGACAGAGCAATGTCTGACGGATACAAATCCATTCTTCAAATGAGCATCGAACGCGGCTACGAGCGCTTTATAGGCCTAGTAGCAAGGGAACGCAAAATGACACTGGAGCAAGTTGACCAGATTGCTCAAGGCAGAGTCTGGGTAGGTACACAAGCACTAGAAATCGGGCTGGTAGATGAATTAGGCGGTTTGCCAGAAGCGGTTGAGGCGGCTGCTGAATTAGCGCAACTAGAAAGCTTCGAAAAAATTTATATCGAAAGAGAACTTTCAGAAGATGAGTTAATGTGGGCCAATTTGCTTCAAAATGCAAGTGTTATGTTGGAAGGATTAAACCTAAAGACAGACCCCAGTTTCGTGAACCAAGTTGTTGAAAAAATAGACGCGCAAGCCGGTTGGCTGACACAGTTGAATGATCCAATGCATACCTACGTGATATGCATGGAATGCAACATGGTCAAGTAAGCTAGTAAATAAGATATTCAAGCCCACCTAACTCGTTAAGTGGGCTTTTTTATATTAGCTTTAAACATAGATAAGAACACAGATGTCTAAAACCATTTCAAAAGCATTTCAGGACAAAGCTATTGACTCGCTTGCGCATTATTTTAGCGTTGCTCAAGAGAGTGAATATATACTTGATAGAAAAACTAAAATACAAATACCTAGTATCGCTTTCAACCAAAGAGGCAGAGTAGCTGGAAGTGCGCTAATTAAAGAAAACATTATTCGACTGAACAGACGATTATACGAGCACAATGAAGATTACTTTTTACATCAGGTAATCCCTCATGAACTTGCCCACCTAATCGTAGCACAAGTTTTTCCTAAGAAAGTTAGGCCACATGGACTGGAATGGCAATATATTATGGTTGAGATTTTCAAGTGTCCAGCAGATGTAACACACAAGTTGGACACCAGCGTACTGGGACTGCCAACGTTTAAATATAGGTGCAACTGTCAAGTTATAGAACTAAGCAGCATTAGACATAACAAAGTAGTACAAAATAAACAGTCGTATAGGTGCCGAAAATGCGGGGAGACGCTAATTCCGTTTACATAGTTTACATCTCTTATAACCCACAAATGGCGAGTGAAATTGAATTTCCGTTAAAGTATGTCTTTTGTGAATGCTTTATCTGACTCATTAAATGCCGTTTTTAATAAGACAGCTAACTCTTTAAACTTGGGCTTGGCGCTTTGTTGTTTTAGATGTAAGCCCTTCATCTGCATCTTAAGGTAAATCTCTTTGTACCAAGCATATATATGAGGAGGAAGTGTTTGCTCGCTTCTGTGTCCGAGCCACAGCAACCCTTGCAATGGTAAACTAATAAAAAAGATGCCTATTGTTATAGCAGACGGCAAAGCTTCAAGACCTAAGTAATTCAACTGTATCGCCACCACAAACACTGCGATCGCAGGCATCACCTTTACGCCGAACTTGGTGGCAGAAATGATACGGCACTCTGGGAAAAGTGCATAAAGTTGTTTTTGCATGGGCCACGTTTTCATATATTCTTGGCCAGACTTTACATACGTGGGAAGTTGACTAAACATAAAAACCATTCCTATTCGTCTATAATCAAATAATAGCATATTAATAGAATCAATCTAATAAACTCACGCTCAATTCTGATTCATCACTATACTACGCGACATGTAGGACTTTCATCCGAAATTACAAATTTTTAATTTTTAAAGCATGTAAATGTTTACATTCTTTAATATCTTCTTAAGATTAACACGCATTACTTATTCGTTTTAATCTAGTGTTTAATACTTGAATATTGTTTATTTAACCACATCTTTTATAAAACACGTTTTATGGAGAATTTAATGGCCGAAACAAGGCACGTACCACTTTTAATTTTAGGCTCAGGACCAGCTGGCTATACAGCAGCGGTTTATGCAGCTAGAGCAAACTTAAAGCCTGTTTTAATTACAGGCAGCCAGCAAGGTGGTCAATTGACCACTACAACAGAAGTTGAAAACTGGCCTGGCGATGCCAATGACCTTACCGGGCCTAATTTGATGGTTCGCATGCAAGAACACGCAGAGAAATTTGATACTGAAATTATTTTTGATCATATCAATGATACTGACTTGCAAACCAAACCCTATAAGTTAGTGGGTGAAAATGCCACCTACACATGTGATGCCTTAATTATATGCACAGGTGCATCCGCAAAATATTTAGGATTACCCAGTGAGCAAGCGTTTATGGGTAAAGGCGTTAGTGCTTGTGCTACCTGCGATGGATTTTTTTATAAAAACCAAAAAGTTGTTGTAGTAGGCGGTGGAAATACGGCGGTAGAAGAAGCCTTGTATCTGTCAAACATAGCATCAGAAGTGCATGTAATCCATCGAAGAGATACCTTTAGAAGTGAAAAGATTCTCTCTTCACGACTGTTTGAGAAAGCTAAAAGTGGCAATGTAACCCTGCATTTGAACAAGACATTAGAAGAGATTGTTGGCGACGAAATGGGTGTGACCGGCGTCAAAATGAAAGATACATTAACTGGAGAGGTATCTGAACAAGATGCAATGGGCGTATTCATCGCTATAGGACACTCACCAAACACTGGGATCTTTGAAGGTGAGCTTGACATGAAGGACGGTTATATCATTGTAAACAGTGGTCTAAATGGCAATGCAACTCAGACCAGCGTTAACGGAGTATTCGCAGCCGGAGACGTAAGCGACCATCAGTACAGACAGGCAATTACCTCAGCAGGTACAGGCTGCATGGCCGCTTTAGATGCAGAGAAGTACTTAGACGGACTTGAATAAATCCGGTGAAATGTGTTGTTTAATAAAGTAAATTGTCAACTTTAAAGGCCAGCATGACTGCTGGCTTTTTTGCTTGGAGGATTAAGTGCAGTGCTTGAGTTATTTAGGCTGAATGAAAGTCCTATTTTTCCATCAATTGATTTGGCTTTAAACGAGCCTAACGGTTTATTGGCATTTGGTGGAGACCTTAGTAGTAAGCGTTTAGTAGAAGCATATAAACAAGGAATATTTCCATGGTTTTCACAAGGCGAGCCAATTTTATGGTGGTCCCCTACCCCTCGAGCTATTATTTATACCCATCACTTCAAAGCTAACAAAAGCCTTAGAAAAAGCATTAGAAAATTCAGCTACACGGCGTCATTAAATGCTAATTTCCCAGAAGTCATTCGATATTGTGCACAGGTTTCTAGAGGCGCAAGACAAGTCATAGAGGATGCTACAGTAAACAATGTGGAATCGAGTGGGCATGCAAATACTTGGATAACCCAAGATATGATTGACGCCTACACTGAACTACACCGATTAGGTTATGCTCACTCAGTAGAAGTTTACGATGAACAAAAAAAATTAGTTGGAGGCTTATATGGAGTGGTTGTTGGCGGGATATTTTGTGGTGAATCCATGTTTCATTTAAAAACAGATGCGAGCAAAGTAGCACTGCTTGCATTGTGCCTTCATATGCGTAAACATGACTTAGCGATAATTGACTGCCAACTAGTAAATGACCATCTCACTTCATTAGGATGTGTTCCTGTTTCACGAGATGCCTTTAAAAACATTCTCTCCGAGCATTCAGTTCACAAAAATTGCTGGAGTAAGCAAGCGTTGGACTTGGAGTTGCAGATATGAAGTTCGGCGTTACTCAAGCATTTCAGTGCAGCTATCTAGACGAACAACAAGAACAACTACTTGTGTGCATGGAAGATGATGAAGACTTAAATGCACATTATTCCTCCTTGATCCAAGTGGGCTTTAGAAGAAGTGGCGAACAACTCTATAGACCATATTGTAAAAACTGTAACGCTTGTGAGTCATTACGCATTGTCACGGCTAGTTTCAAACCCTCTCGAAGCCAGAAGAGGATTTTGAATAAAAATAACGACATTGCGGTCGAAACCGTGGTACATGAAAGGGACGATTATTATTCATTGTATGAGACATACATTTCTTTGAAACATTCAGATGGAAGTATGTACCCTCCTTCGTACGAACAATACCGAAATTTTATTCATTGCAACTGGCAAAATCCAATATATATTGAAGGTCGCATTAAAGATAAGTTGGTGGGTGTTGCGGTAACGGATAAGGTAAATAGAGGACTATCTGCTTTGTATACCTATTTTGATCCAAATATGTCTAATAGGTCTTTAGGCACGTTCTTTATTTTGCAACAAATTAAAGAATGCAAAAAATTGAACATACCTTATTTGTACCTAGGTTACCAAATCGATGAATGCAGTAAAATGAATTATAAGCGTAAGTTTCTTCCTCATCAAAGATACCAAAACGGACACTGGGTTCTATTTACTAAATAACATTAGTGGCCGAAGTCACTTGTTGACGTTACATTTACTGTGATGGCCGCAAATTACAAAGGCAAGTCAGAAATACGGCCGTCTAAAAAATAGTAATAAGGTGGGGTTTCTCAGGGAACGACGTTGCTCTATAACCTAATTTAAAGTGTTTGCTAACCAACAATTAAACTAATCGTTAGTTTGCTTTTATAGATTTATTAACGAGCACGATAGATAATACGGCCTTTGCTCAAATCATACGGTGTCATTTCAACGGTAACTTTATCACCTGTCAAAATTCGGATATAGTTTTTTCGCATTTTCCCTGAAATATGAGCTGTGACGACATGTCCATTTTCCAGTTCTACACGAAACATAGTGTTTGGGAGTGTATCCAGAACGGTACCTTCCATTTCAATACTGTCTTCTTTTGCCATCTAAAAGCATAACCTCTTAATTTAAATAATCTTGCGTGTCAATTTTCACGCGCGAACCTTACTTGAAAACGGTTCAATAGTAAAGTTTTTCCTGAATATTTTACCTTTAAAACTGTTTGAAGCAGAACATCTTTATTGGTGTTTTATGTTAACGATCCATGCGAGATCATCACCTTTAAACTGCTTTTCATTTGCTTTAAAAGACATTTGATGAGCGTTAGCTACTTGACCTAACTGTTTGACTGATTCAACATTTAAAGACGCTTCTATCTGTTGTTGCAACCTAAGTTCGTGTGATTGCAAATCGTTGCTTAGTTGCGTAAGGAGTTGATTAACTTTGTCGATCCCTATGCTATTAACAGATTTAATCGTTATGGCCATTTTTTGCATAATACTCGCAACGTCGCTTTGTATTTCTGTTGTTGAGTAATAATTAACAATTGGTCTCATCATCATTATTAATTGCTGCTGAAAACGGCTAAAACTATGATTATATAAGGGTTCAGCTAGAATATGAAACACGCCTGCCTTTCTCATATCACTATAAGCTTTCACTGTCATCTGTGAGATTTTCG
>CBFIBG010000087.1:0-7632 GCA_965660815.1 Glaciecola sp. | reverse complement strand
ACATGGAATATGTTGAGGCAAGCACTTCCACAAATCTCATTTCGAATTTCAGTACCAGAGGCCAGCTAATTTACTTATCTTGACGACTACTCATTTCATATTTTCTTCAAAACACCTATCAGGAAAACGTAAAACCAGACTCAAATACAGCTGTCATTATGTCTAGCCTGTAGCGTTAATATTTCTTATACTCGAAAAGTACTTGGCGTTAAGCTTATTAGCCTCACAAAATTGCGCCACCGACAATCCACTTTCATCAAATTCCCTAAATAGTCCCAACCATTGCTCTTTTGTTCGTTTAACCATTCCAACATCCTCATTTATGTCTACATGAAGATTTTATGTTGGGTAGATCACAGAAAACTAGGTTGGATTTGGCAGACGCTCACGTCTAAGCTGCAAATTACGTCTGAAAATAAACACTGTCATTATTATGGAATATTGATCTTTGCGATTGAAACCTACCAAACAGAACCACTAACCAACGAAATCCCCATAGACAAACTACCGAGGTTACATCCCGCGGTTTCCTCCCCCCCAAGATTATCATCTATCTGCCCCTGTAATGGGACATCATAGAGAAGCTGAACGGATGGCAGATAACTTATAATCTAAACAAGCGTTGCCTCACATCGTAGATTAATTTATTTTTGGTTCAAATGGATCGCCTAGTATAGGTGGCTCAGAAGATGGAGGAATAGGAAGAGCTGGGATATCTCCAACACACTGAAATCGGATGGACCATTCGTCTGCTGCAGGTCGCTCTGCTTTGACCGAAACCCTCAGTTTACCGTGTATTTCAGATCTGTAGTAGAATGAAAAGTTATGTTGCCCACTAAAGAAACCCGTACTGTAAAGTGGCACCCCAAATCTGTCTACAATAGTAAATTGGTTTTGAGCATTATAAGATTCGAATGTGACTCTTATATAACCTGCCCATACACCTTCAGTTGGCAAGTATTGAAAATTCTCATACCCACCACCAGTTCTAACAATGGACATACATGAATTCAACTCATCTTGATTCATATCATTATGCTCATACTCTATTTGCTCAAGTATTGATCGAGCATGATTATTTGATGGGTTAAGGTATGTCTCAATAAAACCATGTCCAAGAAAATCACCTTGAGGAAACGAGTAGTTTGCCGGAAGAGCGCTATAAGGCCCCAATCGAACTGCATTCATAACCAGATCTTTAGTATTCGTGAACCACTTCCCTCCATTGGCCACAGAGTTAGCGGGTGTTCCTATAGACACCATTCTCAAGAAAGCCTTTGCGTTACTATTTGAGCGAAAATTAAAATCATCAAATATAGAATTTCCATAGAAGTTACCCTGTGAGTGGGTTACCATCACTACGTTGCCATGTGGTAAATGTTTATCGATGAGATCTATAATTTTATTCATGTCTGCGATAACTACTTGATCTTTTGGCGCTACATTTCTAATGTAGAAAAGAATTGTTTCTAGTACGGCAGCTGGAATCTGTTTCTTATTTTTGTAGGCTTTAATATATTTCAAAACAAGTCTAGATGCTTCTAAAGTAGTCTTATTGTCGGTTTGTGTAACATATTGGAATAAGACTTGATAGAGCTGTTTCCGCAACTTATCATTACTGTTATAGCCAAGAATCACAGTTGTATTGATATTTACAGTGTTGGATAATTGTTCTGCAAATTTTTGTTTATTTAAAAGCGCTTCTTTGGCTTCAGTGAGCATTCCGTTTATATACACGACATAGTTGTATCGATTAACGATTGCCTGATTAACATTATTTTTTTTTTCGTATTTCGGGTTTTCGAGCAGTTGATTGTGCTTATCAACCTGCTCAAGGTGGCGCAGTACTATTTGTCTATTTCTGGATAAATAATAATTTACGAAAGAAATGCCAGCTTCGACTGACTTAGCTTTTAATGCTGAATAATTGCATTTTGGAGAAAACGCAAATTGTCCATATCGACTCTGGCTAACCATTGCATCTGCTTCACTATATCTCGAATATGCTTCGTATGTGTCTAGTAGTAGAATTTCTATATTGCTTATTTTAGTTGGGTCTTCATAGCAAAGATTTACCTGTGCCATGTTATAAATATTCTGGTATAGAAATAGTGGCTCACTTGTCGTACTTTCCAGTATCGCTGTTAGACTAATAGCAAATAACTCTGCGAGCTCTTTTTCAGATTCAGAAAAGTTTCCTTGATTCTCCAAAACAAAATCAACATCGTCTCGCAGCCCGTTACCATTAGAATCGTTAGTATTTCTTATAACGCTTAGTAGGAAGTCTTTTTCTTGAACTTTAGAAAAAACATCGGGTCTGCAATTACTAGATTTATAAGCAGCACATGCTTTAATTCTGTATTGAATAGTTTGATATTCATCTAAGTTTGTATCTATTGCACGAGTCTTATAGACACCGTTTTCGAAAAATGTGTCGACGGTCGGATGAATCTTTTTAAAACCAGAGTTATCTAGATTACGGCTTATATCAAACCAACCTCCGTTAGTTTGTCCATCCCAAGTTAAAACAGCACCACTCTGACTTATTTCAAGCGTTAAATTTTTCACTATATCTGGCATTGTATCTGGTATCGGTGTTGGAATAGGGTCTGGTTCGCATCCAAGTGATATTGGCACATCTTTCTCTTCACTAAATGGATCGCACCACCATTCATGTGAGTCCATAGACGCATCAGTCAAAACTTTTGTTTGCGCAGATAGTGGATTAGCCTCCATCATTAACAGTATAAAAATAAAGTTAATTAACAAACCTGTATAGCTGATTTTTTTTAGACGAATCCTTAATTCCATATCAATTAATCCTTGTAAGATAGAGCTACATGTGGATGCTATTTTTCTGAAATATAGTTTATTGTTAATATGCAGCTAATAGTACGAGAGACAATATTTTTATAATCTCTAATTTTTAAACAATCATAGCACATAATTTATGTATGCTTCTTTATCAAATCAATAACATTTAAAAATTTTTCGTCAATTCCTTTCTCGCTTTAAGTGATTTTGAGTATAAGAAAGATTAAAGCTATTTACTACCCTCTGTGACAGCTGAATTTAAGGCTTGTTTCGTGTGCCACAAATAGAAGTTTTGTAGATATGAGAAAGTACAAGAAGGATAAACGCTATTTACCACCCTTTGTACCAGCTGAATTAAAGACTTGTTTCGCGTACTTCAGATCGAAGGTTGGCAATGAAGCGGTGAACTAAATGTCCGACACATGGTTGAGTTCGCTGACCATTGGTACTGAAAATTTGTTTGTGAAATGTGAAAGATGGTGCCTCAACATATTCATGTTAAAGATTTATTTTGTAGGAGTACTTTTAGGCGCCAAAGTCGAAATCCCGTTGGATGACGTAGTTGTTGGTTGAGGAAATTTCTGTTGATACATTTAGCGGTGGTACTCTAGGTGTATTTGCAGTAATGGCTGAGCTGTGTTTATCCAGATGCATCAATATCTTCTCGATGATTGCAGGCTCAGTTATACAGGCAATTATTTTGACATTGTTGCTCTCACACGCTTCGCAAATTGTTACATCAATATTGAATACTCGTTTTAAGCGCTGAGCAGTCCCTGCTAGCCATGACATACTGCGGGCATGGTATGGCTTATCTGAATCTTTTAAGTCCTCGCCTAACCGAGGGCTATTCTTGCCTCGTTGCGAGGCTGTGACTTCTGCGTGGATATTGGCATTAGGGGCAAACACTCCATACTGCGCCGGTCACCGGAACCTAGTCAAGTTCAGTCTAGGCGGTGGGACGAGTGCCGCGAGGTTACTGATGAAATCAAATTGGCGAAAAGAAAACATGAGTCGTTCCGTCTGTATAGGGCGTCTTGAGTTCATACCTGACGTTGCCTGTGGAAGTTAAGCTCAAGCGTTTTTCGCTCACCATTGGTCTTGCGATATAGCGACAAAGCCTTTCTAGTTTGTCTGGTTGATTTATATCTGAGAATACCCCCCGCATGCAGGCTAAATCCAGCTATCTTTACCAGTTGGCCATAGTTATCAAGTTCTTTGGGCGGAAGTGTTTGTAGACTGAATACTTTTTTACCTGCATCCTTGCCTACTGCAATACGGTAGCTGACCGATGCCGCTTGAAGTTGCAGCAAACTATCTTCATCATCAATCGGCAAGTCTAGAAAGGTGTTGTCCATGTCTCGTTGGATCAGTCCTACTTTTTCCAAATATTGTGCAATGCGATGGCTAATAGTGTGGACTAGCTCTACCATATTGCTATGGGACGGCACTTTGATGCGGGTAAAAGTTGTGTCACCCCATGGATTTTGACTTATTGCGCCTTCTAAGAACAACATGTGACAAATCCACAGGATAGTGGATTTGTACAACGTATGTTGCCGTTAGGGTGAAGGTACATGGATGTACCTGAATACAAATGAATATTTAGATTAAGGGTGCAACCAAATCGCTGAATAAGAGTAACTGCCACAGTTTTCGTTTTTTTGTCATTATCGAATTTGAGAAATGTCTAAAACACAATGTGACGATAATTGCCTGCATAATCGAACCTACCATCATACACAAGATATTGTCGTATTTAGAAAAACAAGGCTCAGCCATCATCTTCAATAATACCAGAGCACCGCCGGTTGGTGCTTTAGGGCAAACGCTTATATTTGATGATTTCACCATCCAAAGCGATTTTGATTTCGGTGCGTAACACACTGAAAACACAATGATATTTGAACATGCCATTTATTGAGGCAGGGCTTTTCGCATTTCACTATCCCTATTTCAGCACCAAAGGTCAGCTTACTTACTCACCTCGACGACAAATATTTCACAAATTTCTTCAACACTACAAACTAGTAAACTCGAAACTACCCTCAAATAGAGCTGTCACAGAGATTAGTCGGTAGCGTTAATTCGTCTTATACTCGTTGACGAACTTGGATCAAGGTGCAAAATGTAGTTAAGTATTAGAGATGTGCTTAATGAGTCTTATAGTTTTGTTGAATTATTACAGAAAATTGTGTAGCTTAAATTATAGTCTCGCAGGATGTTTGACCAAACAATACAAGGATTACCTGTTTTGCCGGATAAAAAATTTAAAATTTTAAAAATTTATAACGTTAAATTCGCTTTGGCAGTTTTTTTTATCTCTGGTTATACCTTAGCAGATTGGCCTGATACATGGGACAATCAGGAAATAGCTCTAGAACATGGTATAAACGTTGAGCAGTACGAACAATTTCCAGCAAGGTTCGATCAATTTACAGCCGAAGCAATGGACGCATATGGTGAATATTTTGAAGGTTGGGTCTGCGAGGAAAATAATGATACTGGCGGGGAGGATTGCGAGGTGATATATGATATTGGTTTTGAAGATCCTGAATATGCAGGGATGGCATTTAGATATGGTGGGTACCATATTTCTCTGTTTTATACTCCTATCGACACATACGGAAGTGCTTTTCTAAGGCGCTAAGTGTTTTTTAGTTGTAAGTTTGGAATTCACTTTTAAGATTAATTCTTGCAAGGTAATTATATGCGATTACGTTTGGTAGGTCTTTTATGCCTGTTATCTTTATTCATAATTGTATTACTTTACTCAAAGGTAAGTCTTTTGGATACAGAGCTTAACGATTCTCAACCAGTTATTAAGCAAGAATCCTCCACGTATAAAACTTTTGACCGTAGAGAAAATGTGGCTAATCCAAATCCATCCTTCGATAGCGAAAAAAATAAAATATTGACTGTGCCGAATTTTAGATACGTTGATTCGTCAGATGATTTTTCAGAAAGAAATATTGACTTAGATAAAAGAGACGGGATTTCTCCTGCTAAAAGCGATACTGATGAGCCAATGAGTTCGCGAATTAAATCTTGGCCGAAAGTCTCATCATCTCTAATTTCACGAGAAGAATATATCAAGTATTTGGGGGAGAATTATGCAAATTGGGTTGCCTTCCCAAAAGTAATTGAGTATCTATTGTCTGACTTAATTAAATCAATTCCGACTGAGGAAGATTTAAGAATAACGCAAAGCGTGCAAAGCATTTTAAATAAGCTAATTACACAACATCCTTCATCGTTAAGTATAGAAGGGTTTAAATGTAATAAAAACATGTGTGAAGTGCGATTTCAAATACATGAAAAAATGGCTGATAGGCGCTTGTTTAGCGCTTTTTCAAAAGCACAAGACTTAAATAATAGTGTTAACCGAGTGGTTATTAAAAACGATGAAAATACATTTGGAATGTATTATATTGTGTTTTCAACTGTACCCAGAGAATAAGAAAAGTGAACGCAATAATCAAGACATAATACCATCTTAGTATAGAAGATATAGACGCCCAAACCCAAACAACAATGAATGGGAGTATAAGAAAGATTAAAGCTATTTACTACCCTATGTTACAGCTGGATTTAAGGCTTGTTTCATGTGGTAGTAAATTGAAGTCTTGCACTAAAGAAGTGAACTAAATATCTCCAGATGGCTAAGTGTGCTGGCTATTGGTGCTGAAATATTATTGTGATATGTGAAAGGTAGCGCCTCAACAAGTTAATGTTCAAGCTAAATTGGTGGTGGAGCCGTTAAGCGCCAAAGTTGAAATCTCTCTGAATAACGTAATCGTCAAATGTTGTTATTTGTTTTGACTCAATCAGTGGTGGAGCTCTACATGAATTGGCGGTAATCGGTGAGTCTTGTGTATCCAAATGCGTGAGTATCTTTTGGATGACGGCAGGCTCTGTAATGCACGCAATGATTTTGACATTTGCCTTTGTGCAAGCTTCACAAATGGTAATGTCAATGTTGAATACACGTTTTAACCTCTGTGCCCATGACATGCTTTTGGCATGGTAAGGTGCGGCAGAATCATTAAGATGTTCCGCTAAGCGCGGGCTGTTCTTTCCTCGCTGAGAAGCCGTGACCTCTGCTCGCATATTACTATTAGGAGCAAACACGCCATAAAAACGGGTAAGGTTGAGCTTAGGTGGAGGCACTAGCGCTGCAAGCTTGCTAATGAAGTCAAGTGGCGAAAAGAATACGTGAGTGGTACCGTCTGTATATGGTGTTTTGAGTTCATATCTGAGGTTGCCAGTAGCAGTTAGGCTTAAGCGTTGTTCACTCACCGCTGGTCTTGCGATATAGCGACAAAGTCTCTCTAGTTTGTCTGTTTGATCTGCGTCTGCGAATACCCTTGCATGTAGGCTAAATCCAGATATCTTCGCTAGTTGTCCATGGTTATCGTGATCGTTGGCTGGCAATGTTTGTAGACTGAATACTTTTTTACCAGCATCCTTTCCTACTGCAATACGGTAGTTGACCGATGATGCTTGAAGTGGCAGAAAACTATCTTCATCATCAATCGGCAAATTTAGAAAGGTGTTGTCTATGTCGCGATGGATCAGCCCCGCTTTTTCCAGATAGTGTGCGATGCGATGGCTGACAGTGTTGACTAGCCGCTCCATATCGCTATGACTGGGGGCTTTGGCTCGCTTAAATTTCGGCTCTCCCCGCTCTTTTATAATGCTGCCCTCAAGAAAAAGCATGTGGAAGTGTATATTCAAGTTTAGTGCACTTCCAAAACGCTGGATGTATGTTACTGCCCCCGTCTTAGCTTGCTTTTTAAGATAACCTGCTCGATGAAT
>CBFIBG010000086.1:0-61148 GCA_965660815.1 Glaciecola sp. | reverse complement strand
AGGTGCACTTTACTTCGATGCAAGACTCATCGCTAGTAATGACTGCAAAACCCTGGGTAAAAACTGAAGATTTTTGGACAACGCAATGGGAATTGCATCGAGAAATTAAAAAACGCTTTGATGCAGAGGGTATTGAGATCCCATATCCTCAAAGGGTAATTACTTTTAAAAACAATCCTGACGAGACTATGAGCTCAAAGTAAAGAAATGTGCAGTAGTGTATTTCAGTCAGGATAAAAAATCGATTTTTTACTGATTACCTGTCTGCTGAAGTTGTGTTAATTGACGCAACGGGCGGGAGTATTATTCAAAGCAACACGTTTAATGATGAAGTGGTCTCGACCAATGGCTCGATTGCTATAGTGGAGAGTGATGACGTTACTATTTCAAAAAATAATTTTAAAAATAATAATGGTATTTCAGGTTTTTCTTTGCCTTCACTTGAAACGGTTGGTGCCTACGAAATCGCTTTTAGTACTAATGTGACGATAAATAAAGAGAAGCACAATAAAAGCAATTTACTCGGCTGCCAAATACTAGGTAGACCATTTGTAGATTCGTCCAATGACTTTTCCAGCAAGTTAATTCAATGCGCGGTTAGTCAATAAAGCTTTGGTTTTCGCCCACTACTTAAATCCCTAGTGCGGTAGTGGGTCTTTTTACTTTAGCGCCTTAACTCTGGTGGAATAGGTAAGTCTTTCTTAAGCGTTTTCGGACGACTGCCTTTGCCTTTCTTATAAGCTTTTAACTGATAAACATAAGCGAGTACTTGTGCCACGGCCATAAACAATTTTTGAGGGACTTCATGATTGACTTCTGTTGAATAGTAAACAGCCCTAGCAAGTGCCGGAGATTCGACGATAGGTACCTCGTGGGCAGTACCAATTTTACGAATATGAAGGGCAAGTTCGTCAAGCCCTTTAGCCACTAGTACCGGAGCTCTATTTCCATCTTGGTCATAAGTAATAGCCACTGAGTAGTGAGTTGGGTTAGTCACAATCACATCAGCGTTGGGCACTTCTTGCATCATTCTATTAGCGGCGGCTTGATATTGAATTCTACGAACACGATTTTTGACCATTGGGTCGCCTTCGGCATTTTTGCGCTCATCTTTGACTTCTTGCATGGTCATTTTCATCTCTTCATGATGTTTATGACTTTGATAAGGCACATCGATCAAAGCGATAGGTATCATACCGCAGCACAACAAAATAAATGCCCATTCAATCATGTCCAAGGCATGGAAAATATTCAAAGGATACATTTCAATATCGAGGTGCAAGGCTTCGTCTTCAAATATAAGCAATGCGATATATGCCATGCCAGAGATGACTGCGACTTTACCTATGCCCTTTAACAACTCTACAAGCGCATCTGTTCCAAACATTCGTTTAAAGCCTTGTACTGGGCTCAAACGATTAGCTTTAGGTGCAGCCGAACTCCACGTAAAATTATATCCGCCTAGCGCGATTGAACCGTAAATCCCACCTATCATTGCAATAATCATAAATGCGATAAGGGGCCAAGCAGATTCTACTACCGACATTTCCAGTATTTGAAACATATGTTGAATATCATAGGTTTCATCTCTTGAGAGAGTGAAAGAACGTTCAGTGATCTCATACATCGCAGACGCAATAAAACGTCCAATACTCAATAATGCAAACGCACTGACGATAAGCAAAAGAGTAGTAGCCAACTCTTTAGAGCGTGCTATCTGTCCCTTTTTTCGGGCGTCTTCGAGTTTTTTGGGTGTGGGTTCCTCCGTTTTTTCAAAGGAGTCGTCTTGTTCTGCCATCTAACGAATTCCTCTTTTTAACATGAGTTAACCAAATTACACATAAGCGTTTGTGCTCGCTGCCATTGCAATTCGAAGTGGTGCGCCTGATTAGATAAGGTTATCCAAATAATGGCCAGCCCCATCAACTGAGCGATTGCAAAACCGATACTGAATATATTTAACTGGGGCGAGGCTTTGGTCATTACACCAAATGCTAAGTTTACAATAAGCAACGAAACGATAGGCGCAAGAGAAATAGTCACTGCCGATATAAACATGTAGGCACCCCAATGAGCAATTTCTTTAAATTGTTCTGCGGTGAACCAGGCATCCGCTATTGGAAAAGCTTCGAAACTAACCACTATCATTTCAATCATGAATAGATGTCCGTCAAAGGTCCAAAATAGCAAGGTCGCTAAAATAAGATAAAACTGACCTACCGCTGGCACATTTATGCCATTAACAGGGTCAACAATTGAGGCGAAACCTAAACCGGTTTGCATTGCAATTATTTGGCCAGCAAGAACAAAAGTATTAATCACCATCATTGAAATAAAACCAATGGATATCCCAATCAATAATTGCTTTGCAATTTCCACAAATGTGCCAAGCGAAAGTAAATTTGATATAGGCACAGGCGGTATCATGGGAACTATCATTGCGGTTAACAAAATAGCCAATAGGTTGCGCACTGGGGTTGGGATTGATCGAGCGCTCAAGCCAACCATTGATATGAACATGCCTGATATACGCATAAATGCCAGCATATAATCAGATATCACGTCAATAATGGCTGTGCTTAAAATGTCCATGTTAGCCTATAACCGTCGGTATGCTAAACACCAGTTCGTAGGTAAAATCCATCATCTTTTTTACCATCCATGATCCTAGAAATGCCAATGCTAAAAGGGTGACTACCAATCTAGGTAAGAAACTCATGGTTTGCTCGTTGATTGATGTAGCTGCTTGGAAAACTGCGACAACTAAACCTATAAGCAAGCCAGGAACAATAATGGCTGACACCAATAAGATGATGATGAACATGGCATCTCGCATAATTTCAACAAAACTCTCTGGGCTCATATTAAGTCCCCATTCCAAAGCTAGTCGCAAGTGTGCCAAAAATTAAATTCCATCCATCTACCAGAACGAACAGCATTAATTTAAATGGTAAAGACACAATCATAGGAGACAACATCATCATACCCATCGCCATCAATATTGAAGCCACTACTAAGTCTAGAATAAGAAAAGGTATAAATAGCATAAATCCAATTTGAAACGCTGTTTTTAATTCGCTAGTGACAAAGGCTGGTATGAGCACTGTCATAGGTACTTGCTCTGGAGATTCGAATTGACCTTCGTATCCTCCTATTCTTACAAACGTCTCTAAATCGGTCATTCTAGTCTGACTGAGCATAAATTCACGCATGGGTAATTTTGCTTGCTCGAATGCTTGAAGTGAGGTCATTTCTTCATTCAGATATGGTTGTAATGCCGTTTCATTCATTTCCTCAAACACCGGCGCCATAATGAATAAACTGAGAAAAAGAGCCACACCGATTAATATTTGATTCGACGGCGATTGTTGTAATCCAATTGCTTGACGAAGTATGGATAACACCACAATAATTCGCGTAAAAGAGGTCATCATCATAACAAATGCGGGAATTAAACTGAGCGCACTCATGATCAAGAGTGCTTGCAAAGTCATTGAATATTCTTGCGAGCCATCGTCATTCGTTGTCACGGTAACCGCTTCAATGCCTGTGCTTTGAGCAAATACGTCGGTACCGAAGCAGACTAACAAAAGTGCTGAGAGAAGTTTCACAGCTAATAATGATAACCTATTATTTTTCATGATTACCATCCTGCGCTGTAGTTGAGGATGATAATTCCTTTTTAACATTCTCACTGCTTTTTTTACCGGTGATCCCCGCAGCCATTGCCTGAATCAACTTTTGTTGAAAATTGCCATGGGCGTTCATAGGATTTTGCTCGTCTTTTGCTGATTGCTTATCATTCTGGATAGGCGCATCCAGCGTTGCCAAATGATTGATGTTGTGCGAAGTGACTCCCAGCATAAACTGCTGCTCACCGACTTCTACCACCATTATTTTTTCTTTTTGTCCTGTCATCATGCTTGCTACTATTTTCATTTGGCCATTACCAGCTTGAGCGACATTAAACCGACGCATTATATAGGCAAGCGCAAAAATAATGGCGATCACTAATAGAAGTGACAAGAATATAGATATAAACGAGCCCACCGATGAAAACCCATCGCTGGTGTTTGACAGCGTGTTTTCATCGGCATTTTGAGCGTATATAGGTAGGGAGGCTATGTATAATAACAATGACCAAAGGCCCGCCAACACTGAAGTTAGCGGCTTTTTCTTACTTAAGCTTTTTAATTCTCTCGACTTGACTAATAACATCTGTTAATCGAATACCAAATTTATCGTTGATGACTACTACCTCTCCATGAGCAATCAACGTGCCATTTACTAAAACATCTAATGGCTCTCCGGCAACTCGGTCTAATTCCACTACAGAACCTTGGTTCAACTGCAATAAGTTTCTAATGCTTATATTGGTTCTGCCTACTTCCATAGAAATAGTAACGGGAATATCTAAAATGGTATCTAGGCGCGGATCGGATGATTGAGCACCTTCTTCTTTCAACTCATCTAGTTGAGCCGCTTGTGCTTCTGCATCAGCAATAATGTCATCAGGATCAACGTCAGAACCACCTTCACCCTCTTCCGCTGCAGCTTGCTCTTGCATCGCTGCTTCCCAATCGTCTAAGCCTTCGTTTTCATCACTCATGGCTATCTCCTATGTAAAACTTTAAGTAAATCTTCTTCTAAAATATGTAGCTCTGAATCACTATCAATGATCTTGCCGCCTTTTGTGAACAACTGCATTTCAGACTTGACCGAATTCGGCCTTGGTATTTTGTCTGTAATCTTTAAAGCAACATTGTCACGAGACTTGCCTAGTTTTGCTCTAAAACTGGGTAGGTCTTCAATCGAAACAGTTACGTCGTCAGGCATTGAAATTGGAATTATGTCTCCAGCCTCAAAATTCATCACCTGCTCCAAACTTACCGTTAGATCTAACAAATGAGTCGATAGGTCGACGTTCACATCCATTAATTCATCGCGCAGCGCTTTACTCCAGCGCGAATCGGAATCTTCTCGATCGTTTTTGACACCTGTATCGAGCATGTCTCGAATGGGTTCAAGCATCGAGTAAGGCAGTGAAATGTGAAAATCCCCTCCACCACCGTCTAACTCAATATGAAAAGAACTGATTACCACGACTTCTGTGGGTCCCACTATGTTAGCCATAGCCGGATTGACTTCCGAGTCAAGATATTCAAATGAAACATCCATAACAGGTGACCAAGCCTCTTTGTAGTCTTCAAAAATAAGCTTAAGTAACATTTGAATGATTCGACGCTCGGTAGGAGTGAACTCTCTACCCTCAATTTTGGCGTGATAACGACCGTCACCGCCAAAAAAGTTGTCCACCATGATAAACACCAAACGCGCTTCCATAGTAATAAGGCCAGTACCTTTCAATGGTCTAAAGCGCACCATGTTTAGACTGGTTGGGACAAAAAGCGTATGAATGTACTCACCAAACTTTATCATTTGGATGCCGTTTATGGACACCTCTGCGCTACGTCTCATCATATTGAATAAACTGACTCGCATGTGTCTAGCAAAACGCTCGTTGACCATCTCTAGGGTTGGCATCCTGCCCCTAACGATGCGATCCTGAGACGAAAAGTCGTATTCTAACGCGGAGCCGTCATCAGGTATCTCCTCGACTTCCTCTTCTTCAACATCATCAACACCATGCAATAGCGCATCAATTTCATCTTGGGATAATAAATCGCTCACAATTAGTCCTTGTTATTGAATAACAAAGCCGGTAAACAATACTTCTTCAACGATGGGCTGTTTTTCCACTTCCATCATTGCTTGCCGTACCTGTCTAGTCGCTCTATTTCTCAAATCGACTTTACCGACATCTGTCACTAGTTCATCGGCGCTAGACGCGCTAAATACCTGTAACAATGTCCCCTTCAAAAGCGTGATATGCTTTCTAGCTATCTCTTCATTATCAAGCCCACGGACCATTAACTGTACTTCAATTTGCACAATTCTTTCTCGCGCGATGCCTGGCGAGTTGAATAAGAAAGCTTCGGGCATAGCCACATAAATAGCCTCTCCTTCTGCCGGTGTTACAGTATCTGATTGTGCTTCTTGACCGTCAGCATCAGTTTGCTCAGCAACTTCATCGCTTCCCATAAATAAGAAGTAATATGCTGCACCACCGCCGGCAGATAACAAGACGACAGCCACTATGATAATGATCAGTAACTTAGATTTTTCCTTACCGCCTTCGTCGCCGGTTAACTCTTCTTCCGCCATATCAACATTCGCTCTATTTAAAAATTATGTCTAATTAGTGTATCGCTGATTACCACAAAACCATTAAGCATAGTAATCTACGCCCCCTAGTGCGCCGTTCACCACTCTTTGCTCTACAGCACCGGGTTTTTCAACAAGATCATTTTCAGACGTGAGGGTATTCCCGCCTTTGTTATTGTTACCAAAAAGTGAGTTTGATGATGCATTGTCATCATCAGGCCTACCTTGCTGCTGTTGATTGTCTTGTTGAACATTCGACTGACCTAGCTCAATACCTTGCTCTTGCAACATGTCTCTAAGCTTCGGTATTGCTTGGTCAAGTGCTTCCTTTGCGGCATTAGATTGAACGTTAAAGCTAACTTGGGCCGAATCACCAGTCATATTTACCTTGATATTCACACCGCCAAGATCAGGTGGGTCTAAACGAATTTCAGCGCTCTGATTTTTCGAATTCACCATCCATCTTACTTTTTCAGCAAGTTGTGCTTGGCCTTCCTGTTTAAAAATATTCACTGCTTTATCTGCATTTGCCTGCAAGTTTGCTTGGTTTGTTGCATTAGCAAGTTTTGTTCCGTCAATCTGTTGTTGGTTCAATTCTTTTGCATATTGAAGGTCGGTAATACCTAGAACCTGAGACTGCTGAAGATTGGCCGAGTAATTTACGTTATTAGCTAAGTTCAAAACCGCATTGAACTGATTTGCTGCACCGTCAATTTTTGATTGTTTGGCGGTCGTGACGTCAATTCCACTGCTAGAAAGTGCATCGTTAATCAAATTCTTTATATCTTTTGCCGTTTCAGTGCCCTGTGCCAGTTGTTGCTTGAATTCTTTGACATTGCTTTGAAGAGCGGCGATAAATTCATTACTTTTATTCGGCTCGTTTAACTCAGACACGACATTCTGTAGTCGAGAGGTAATATTCTCTAGCGCTTTTTGAGTCTGAGACTCATTGAGTTGTGCCAAAGCGACCAAGTTAGAATTTGATTTACCCTCTATTGGAGAATTAGCAGCATTCGTCTTTAGACTATCGGCTTTATTGATTTCACTTCCCTGTTGAGTTTGGGCATTCACATTAGTAGTTGTTTCAGCTTTCAATTCCGATGTAAGAAAAGGATCATCTGAAGTCATTAACCTTTTAGATTCTGAATCTTCTATTTTAACGCTAGTGACATTTACTAAGTTTTGAGGGTTGTCTGAATTGTTTTCTTCCGTAAGGGAAAGCGATTTTACCTCATCACTGCTAATATTTTGATTATCTAAAGAGTCGTGAAGCAATAAATTCAACATCAACTCCTCATCAAGCGCGAGTGTTTTCTGTTCCACATCCTCTGCCGACTGATGCATTTGATTGAGCATGTCAGAAATTATATTGCGCAGTTCTTTTAATTGGTCATCATTTAACTGGGCGTCTAGGTCAATCTGAATTTCTTTTGAATCAAGGATTTTTTGTAAAGTGGATTTATCCACTAAAACGGAAGAATATTCGCCGCCAACATTTATTCGAACGGCTTCTTCGCTATGGTCTTGTGATTTCAGTTCAGAACCTTCCATATTAAGCGATTCTGAATTAGCCGCTCCATTCGAGTCAGTATGTTGCTCTTTAACATTATTCATCTGAGCAATCTGATTAACGAAGCTAACATAGTCGAAATCATCTCCGTTATCATTACCCTCCAATTTGGCCTGAGCGGGCATTTTTACCACAGTGGTGTCATCAATTAAGTCATATTCAGCAATAGAGGGCTCGTTATCAGAACCATCCAATGCGTTGGTAACATTTACCTTATTTGTGGAATGATCGGTGTTTGAGTCCTCTTGAATGGCTTCTTCTGACGCATTTTTTTCAGCCGCAGTGGAAGTATTAACATCTTTTACTTTGGCATCATCGTTGTCAGAATGAACGCGATTAACACCTGACTGACTAGATGGTTGTTCATTGTTGCTTTCGTACTTTGTATCTTTGCTTTCAGCGCGACTGTCATGAGTAGGATTAGAATCGCTTGGCGATCGTTGATAACCACGGTTATCTCTTTCATGATCTTGAGGACCATTACTTGCTTTGCGCTGAGTTTCGTCGTGTCTGCTAGCGCCTTGTTGTTGCTGCTCTCTAAGTTCGGCCTGTTTTTGATGATAGTCCTGCTGCGACTCAAGTGACGAGCGTCTGCTATTGTAAGGGTCACGATGATAACTTTGATTGGCGTTTGCTTCGCGAGACACTTGATCATTGGCAACTTGCTGCATTGGCTGGTTATTTACTTGCTTAGTTTGACGCATTAATTCGCTGCTAAAAGCCTCATAACTATCAGACGATCCTGAAAATGCGCTCTGCCCGAAATTGAACGGCAATGAGGTAGCGGCAGATTCTGTTTTAACGCTGGCAACTTGTTGCACCATAAGCTTTTCACCTTACACTTATTTATACTCTATACATCTGATTTTAATCATTAAACTCAGTATTTTCAGGCACAGTTACAATGCATCTGTACCCAATATCACAAGATATACAGCATTTTTTATACCAAGTTTTTTATAAGGGCTACGAAATGCGGCAGAGAAGCAAGCTAGCGAATGTTTCACGCAAGGTTGAAGAAGACAATAGCGGATTACAAAAGGAATATTTCTTAATTAAAAGGTATGAGCCTCTAGAATATTAACAGCGCATCATTTATCTCGATAAATAATATATTCGAACAATTCTGTAAAAAAGCCTTTGACCTGATGCATGTCGTCTATTATCTCGGTAGCCGCATCGTGGTGTTCAAACATGACATCAATGGCTTTTTGCTCTCCATAGACAGATACAAAATTCATTCGATTATGAAATTCATCGTTGTGGGAAGGTTTTCCAATAATTTCTTTAGAGCCAGTAAGATCCAGTAAATCATCTCGAATTTGGAACATCAGACCCATATGTTTTGCAAGGTTCTTTAACTGCTTAATATGCAGTTCGTCTTGCTCAGCGAGTAGTGCAGGGATCACTAGAGCCGCCTCAATTGCCAACCCTGTTTTAAAATGGCAGATTTTCTCTAAACAGTTACTTGAAACCGCCTTTCCTGATGTTTCTATATCAAGTAGCTGTCCTTCGCAAATTGCTTGAGTAACACTAGAGGCATATTGCAGACTTTTTAACACGGCGGTAGCGGGATGAGAAGTAATGCCGGCCTGAACCTCTATTGCTTTCATCATCAAATACACAGAGCCTAGCTCGGCTTTTGCAACGCTTTTAAAATGCACGTGCGCTGATGCTTTTCCTCTTCGAAATGCAGCATCATCTTGTGACGGCAAATCATCCAAGATCAGTGATGCACTGTGCATATATTCTAATAATTGGTTCACCGCTACTTGTTGTTTATCAGTAAAACCATAAAGGTCGGTTGATAATACTGAGGCTATTACTGCTCTAATTCGCTTGCCACCGGCACCAATAGAATAGTTTGCCACCTCGTGAAGTTTGCCATGTTCAAATAGTGAATGCTGTTCGACGAAAAGTTTCTGGTTCACTTTATCTTTAGTCGTTTCATATCGCTGACGAAAGACATTGGTTTGCAAGCGTTTGGTATCGAACCAATTCGCCACTTCTTTACTCACCAACTTATCAAACCACATTTCTTGACTGTGATGTTCTAAATACTTAAGTAAGTCTTGGTCAAACCGCAAATTGGGGGTGTTTAGTAGTTGTTGGCTTAACATTTCAAAGCCTTGTTTACCCTTATTAGAATAAACGGATTTCAAAGCATTCATAGTTCTTTCAAAAAACAATTCTTTGATTTTTTGATTATTTTGATATACCTCATAGATGAGATAATAAACAACCGCCCAGTAATAGTGATAGGGATTAATATCGTCGTTGTTGTTCCTAGCAAGATACCAAGTATAAGGAGTTAAATTGTCGTCTTTTTGGTCTTCGTCTATGTCCTTTATATCGTCATTAAATTGGTTATAAATACCGAAACAAAAAACTCTGTCATCAAATCTCTTGTCTTGCTCCTTAATCACTAAGTCTCTGCTAATTAACCTTGATGAGGCGGATTTAATAATTACTGAGTTAAGAAGTTCGTGTAAAGAAAATCTTTCAGCATTCTTCAATGAACGGGCTCTATCGATGGCTTGGGCTTCAAAAAAAACGTTGGCTCGTTGAAAAAATAACGAACTCTGTTCGTTTTCGAGAGTATCTTGCAGAAACTCAAACGCCCATTTAAGTTCGTTGTAAATGACTCGAAGTTGCTCTGAGTCATTTTCAAATAGCGGGTAGTCTGCCACTTTCCCTGTCACTAGAGTTTGGCGCAAAGCATCGGAGAATATGCGCTTGTCTGCCTCACTTAAAAAGTTATTTGAATCTAATAAGTCATCTACAAAAGGATACGTAAGCCCGTAAGCATACCCGAGTTGTACTACTTTGGTTAGGCTTTCAGGTGAATGTTCGTTTTGCGATTCCTTCGCGGTCATGTGATGCATTAGTATACCTGCCACCACTTTTACGAGTTTTCTAAGGCCATCATTATTCGCTTGGTCCTCTGTGAAGTGGTTTTTAAGGTGAGATAACTTCAACATCAACCAATAGTAGGCGGGCCTAAATTCTTTTTTGTGCACCCAAGGTAACGCGGACATAAAATCAGTATCGACAGATGAATGTCCAGAGCCGAATTTTTCCATCAATGATTTAACGGTTTTTTGAACTTTTTGGGTTGAGCTTTTTTGGTTTAAATCTAGTCCTAAATCGCGAATGTACAAATATGAAATGGTCTTCGTTAAATAATTTTCTAACTCTTTCCTAGCGGCAAGTTTGTCTAATAATTGCCAAGTACTTAACTCTCCGTTAGCTGCTTTTTGCATCAAGTTAGAGCGACTTTTTGAAACCTTTTTATTTGACTGGTAAAAGCTCTTGAGATCGGTATGTAGACGGTCGAAAATAAAACCTGACTTAGCTAGAGATTCTATTTTATTGACATACCACTGGGCTTTTTTGTCAGCAATAGAATACTCTCGGGCCAAATCATCGTTGCACTTTATCAATCGTTTGGTAACGTCTGAGTGGTTGTGTAAATTAAGCTCCAATCCCTGCCTCTCGTTATTTTTATGATGAATAAGCTTTTTGATGCAAAACTTATTCCTTACAATAACTATATGTTTTTAAAAAAATTAATTTCTTAGTTCATAATTAATATTAGTTGAAAAGTTTAAAAATTAGTAGTTTTCACACATTTATTTCTTAAATGCAAATCAGCCGTTTGTCGTTAGATTATTTTGTAGCGAGCCAGTACTTCAGTCACGGTTTTAAATCTCTGTTCAACCCTTCCGGACAAAACGTGGTACTTAATGTTTCGGCGTTGTAGTTGGTTGATTAAAAATCGCTGAAATTCGTGTCGCTTAACGTCACCACTTCTCTCCCAAGTGTCTTCAAAGGGAATATCATCGTCGCATAGAAATACAACATCAAAGCGGTCTTTGCTTTGTTCCGCTAACTTATCTAATTCGGGATGTGCCGTTCCATAGTAATCAATTGCAAAATGCCAAGTCGTTAATGCGTTAGTATCGACGACTAAAAAATTATTGGCTATTGAAAGTGCCTCGTCTTCCTGTCTGATTTGTTCTTGAGCAATATACAAGAGTTGCTCTTGTGTCAGTAGGCGATTAACTTGATGTTTTAACCAATATTCGCGCCCATACTCTGGAATGTAAATGGTATTAAATTTTCTAGCTGTATATTCAGCGATGGTAGTCTTTCCAGTACTAGGCGCGCCTAGAAATACAATTCTTTTATTTTCAGTCATTGTTTTTATGAGCTTAAGTTTAACAAGTTGCTTTGAGCTCTTGCCTGTTTTAGCCAAGCATAAAGACCGAAGAAGCACATGATTAATAATATGAAATATAGGGTAGCAGTGGGATATAGACCTTTTTGCAAATAGATATAGATTGCAACTACATCTACGATTATCCAGAATATCCAGTTAAACCAATACCTGCGGGTTAATAGAAATTGAGCGATTAAGCTTGAACAGGTAGTAAACGCATCTGGATAAGCAAAACTTGCATCAGTATGAGTGCTCATCAACCAGCCTAGACACCCCGTAGTTACAACTGCCAATAAGCACCAAGATGAAAAAGACGTTAGGCTCCCGTTCTCTACTATCAGTTCATTATCATTAATTTCGTGGTTCTTCCAATTCCACCAACCATAAAATTGTAAACCTATATACACAATATGAAGAGCGGTGTCTGAGTATAGTTTGGCTTGGAAAAACACATACGTGAACAAACTCACTTGAATGAGACCAAAAAACCAGCACCAAATATTGCGCTTTATAAGGAAATAGATACACAACAGTCCTGATATCGATGCAACAATTTCAACAGCACTTGCACCTAGAAAGCCACTAATAAATTCTTGAAAGGTCATTCTAATGAAAGGGATAAACGATTTAGTGGTCTAATCATACTTAGGTCTTGAATAACTGCAAGCGTCTATGACACTTTGTTTTTAAACTCGCTATATGAATAAGGCTGAATGAATATCTCGCTGCACTCAGGCATTATATTTGTTAACAAATGACAACATAGTGTTTCTCTAGTACCATCTAATTGTTCTTTTTTTAATCGGATTTATTCTCATATGACCATCCGCGTTGGTATTACCCACCATACTGAGTATCAGTATGATAAATCTATTAATATGGGTCCCCATGTTTTTCGGTTGCGGCCTGCTGCTCACTCCCGAACGCCCATTGTGAGCCACTCACTAAAAATTAAACCAGACAACCACTTCATTAACTGGCAACAAGACCCTTTTGGAAATTTTTTAGCTAGAGTTGTTTTTCCAAAGCCCACCAAGCATTTTAGTTTTACTGTGGATGTCGTGGCAGACCTAACCGTCATTAATCCGTTTGATTTTTTCTTGGATGAAAGCGCAGAAAGATTTCCCTTCGATTACGATAAAAGAACGTTACACGACTTGTTGCCTTACCTAGAAAAGGTCGAGATTGGAAAGGATGTTGTTAAGTTAGTCAAACAATGCGAACCAAAAGGCCCTATGCCCACAGTAGATTTTTTAGTATCCGTTAACCAGCAAATATACAAATTGATCAATTACAATATTCGACTCGAACCGGGTATTCAAACACCCGATGAAACACTAAAAACAAAATTAGGTTCATGTCGTGATTCATCTTGGTTATTAGTGCAAATTTTTCGATATTTGGGCCTTGCCGCCCGATTCGTATCAGGTTATCTGGTTCAACTTGCACCAGACGTAAAAGACATTGACGGTCCCAGTGGACCTGAAGTTGATTTTACGGACCTTCACGCTTGGTGTGAGGTCTATATCCCAGGCGCAGGTTGGATTGGACTTGATCCCACTTCAGGTTTGTTTGCGGGTGAAGGGCACATTCCTTTAGCTTGTACTCCAGAGCCTGCGTCTGCAGCACCTGTCACAGGGGCAATAGATAAATGTGAATCAACGCTTAATTACACCAATGAGGTCCGTCGCTTACAGGAACCTCCACGAGTCACTAAACCCTATTCAGAATCTCAATGGTCTGGTATACAACAGTTGGGCGATGAAATAGATAAAGAGCTTGAAAATCTTGATATAAAGCTCACGATGGGAGGTGAGCCGACGTTTGTATCCATTGACGATATGGAAAGCGAGCAGTGGAATACAGCCGCAGATGGCGAAGAAAAAAGAAAATTGGCTTATAATTTATTCAACCGTATGACCAAAACTTTTGCATCTGGCGGGTTCAGTCACTTTGGACAAGGTAAATGGTATCCAGGAGAGCCATTACCTAGATGGCAGTATGCTCATTACTGGCGCAAAGACGGCGAGCCGCTTTGGCATGAGCCTAAGCTACTGGCTGCCCCTACTGCAGTAAATGATTTTACCATAGAGCAAGCGCAGTCATTTTCAAATACCCTAGCCGCCGCTCTTGGCCTTGACGACTCTATCGTCATTAAAGCATATGAAGATGTAATTTATCATCTATGGCAAGAAGGCAATTTGCCTGTAAAAATGGACGTTAAACCTGAACAGGATGAACTGCTTGATGCCATGTCTCGCAAACAGTTTTTAGCAAAGCTTGAAAGAGGGCTAGACAAGCCGGTTGGGTTTATAATTCCTATTACCTACAATGAGCATTTTACTGGTTGGCAAAGCTGTAAATGGTCTTTTAGACGACAACATTGCTTCTTGTTACCGGGTGACTCTCCTATGGGGTATCGTTTGCCTCTAAAAAGTATTGGTGAGTTTCCTTATATGCCTGATAGAGAGCCTTCTACTGTCCCAGAAACGTATCCCGAGACACCCAAAAAGCAAAAGGGTTACATTGGCGATGAGTTGCTCCTAACGGCAATGTGCGTGGAAGTCAGAAATGGAAACTTATATATTTTCATGCCCCCTTTGCAAGGATTTGAACATTACGGCTTTTTGCTAAACGCTATTGAATATTCGGCAAAGCAGTTAAATTTAAACGTGGTCATTGAGGGCTACTCACCCGCAACTGACAGTAGAATAAACAAATTTGCTGTGACGCCCGATCCAGGGGTAATTGAAGTCAATATTCATCCGATGTCGTCTTGGCGAACTATGGTAAATAATGTTACCACTTTGTATGAGCTTGCACGCGAATCACGCCTTGGGACTGAAAAGTTTATGCATGATGGCAGGCATACTGGCACGGGTGGTGGTAATCATGTCACCATGGGTGGAGCGCATGTATTTGAAAGTCCCTTTATACGAAGGCCCGATTTACTGCGGAGCTTTTTGACCTTCTGGCAACATCACCCAGGTATTTCGTATCTGTTTTCAAGCCTGTTTATTGGACCAACTAGTCAGGCGCCGAGGGTAGATGAAGCCAGAGATGAAAGACTGTACGAATTAGAAATTGCGTTTTCTCAAATTCCAACCGGGGAGGTGAATCAGCCCTGGGTCGCGGATAGACTATTGCGGCATTTGCTAACAGATTTAACAGGCAACACCCATCGCGCCGAATTTTGTATAGACAAACTATACAGCTCAGATTCTGCCACTGGGCGTTTGGGCTTGGTAGAATTTAGAGGCTTTGAAATGCCTCCTCATGCACAAATGAGTCTTATGCAAATGCTAATGCTAAGGACGCTTTTGGTGTGGTTTTGGAAAACACCCTATCAAGGTCGCTTAAGGCGCTGGGGAACGGCCCTTCACGATAAATTTTTATTGCCTTACTACGTGCAACAAGATATCAAAGACGTTTGCGCTCAGTTGCAGTCAGCCGGCTTCCCAATAAAACTTGAATGGTTCGCCCCCTTTTTCGAATTTAGATTCCCAAAGGTAGGACACAAGCAGATAGACGATTTACAGTTAGAGTTACACACTGCTATTGAACCTTGGCATGTCTTGGGCGAAGAAATGTCAAGCACTGGTACCTCGAGATTCGTGGATTCATCACTAGAAAGAGTTCAATTAACAGTGAAGAACACGATTCAAGAACGATACGTGATCAGCTGTAATGGAAGAGCAATACCTCTTAAATATGATGCTACAGGCAACAACGCAGTGGCCGGGATTAGATTTAGAGCGTGGCAACCGCCTTCAGCTCTGCATCCGACTATAGGTGTTCATGCTCCATTGATATTTGATGTTTACGACAAATGGAGTGGGCGCTCTATTGGCGGATTCACCTATCACGTAGCTCATCCGGGCGGCCGAAATTTTACAACTTATCCAGTTAATGCTTTTGAAGCAGAAGGCAGAAGAATTGCCAGATTTTGGGAACATGGACACACGCCACCTACTATAGCAACCTCGGACGAAACACTCACGCCAGAAAAAATGCAAGAATGGAAAAGAAAGCAAGGTAAGGAATTTTTTGTTCCTGAAGAAGAGATGCCCAATGATGAGTATCCTTGTACTCTTGATCTGAGAAGACCGCCCAAGTTATAGTTTTGCAAGGTAGTGAATAGGCAAAGGTTCTCGGTTTATGCCGAAAAACTAAGCCTTTGATAAACCCAACCAAAATAAGCTTTTTAAGACTCAAGACTTTACACATTCCACTTATTTGCTAAGTCCTAATATTGCGTCTCATGGTTTGGCGAGCAACTCGTTGATTCACATATTCATCAAACATTTTTTGCTCTTGTTTGTCAGCTTTAACTTGATGTTCTTGTTGCTTATTTTCAATGAGTTTAACGATTGCTTTATATTTTTGCTGCTGAGCCAGCCATAACTTTTTGCGCTGGTCTGTCACTAGAACCGCTTGGTTTATCATCTGTATTTGCTGTTCGCAAGCTTTATCTAACTGAGCGACAAATTGATGGTGCTGATTAAGCGTTCTCGCCCCTATTCCAAGACTCGCTTTTGACCTAATATTTCTCAAATATTCCAGCCTATAGTTCTCCAGTCCAGATAGTTTCTGCTGATTTGCGAGCAGATGAGATTTTGCTTCCTGATAGTCTCGAGCGCACTGTTGTTCCTTTTTTTGCTCCAGTTTTTCGACCATCGATAGCTGAGTAAGACTGGCCATTCTAGCTACCTAATGTAATATTTGTGATGATCTTCATCGTTGACGACCATTCTGAGTGGCTGATTGAATACCAGTCGCTAATGTCCCCATAGTATCGACGGTGGTTGCCATATCAATAACTTGCCTCATACCCTGCTGTAAAAAAGCATTAATGGCTGGAATGGCTGATATGGATAAATCAATGTTTGGATCGCTGCCCCTTGCATATGCTCCGATACTGATTAAATCCTTATTTTGTTGATAGGTTGAATATACGCGTTTAATGACCGATGCTTTTTCAAATTGCGACTCATCGACCACTTGGGGCATTACCCGAGATATTGACGCTTCTATATCAATGGCAGGATAGTGGCCCGATTCTACCAGTTTTCTAGACAACACAATGTGCCCATCTAAAATTGCCCTGGCGGCATCAGCAATTGGATCTTGAAGGTCATCTCCCTCGGTAAGGACGGTATAAAACGCGGTTATTGATCCTTGATGTTTGGCGCCGTTACCCGCCCTTTCAACTAATGCCGGCAATTTGGCAAATACAGAAGGCGGATATCCTTTCGTAGCAGGAGGCTCGCCTACGGCTAAGGCAATTTCTCTTTGCGCCATTGCGTATCGAGTAAGTGAGTCGACTAATAATAGAACGTTCTTTCCTTGGTCCCTGAAATATTCAGCAATGGTAACCGCCGTTTCACAGCCTTTTAATCTCATAAGTGGTGAGGTATCAGCTGGCGAGGCTACGACGACTGCTTTTTTGCGGTCTTCGTCGGTTAAAATGTCATCAATGAATTCTTTTACTTCTCGACCACGCTCGCCAATTAAGCCCACCACGACAACGTCAGCAGATGTGCCTCTGGTCATCATTCCAAGTAAAACGCTCTTGCCGACACCACTTCCTGCAAAAAGTCCCATACGCTGACCTTTGCCAACGGTAATAAGTGAGTTTATCGCCCTTACACCAACATCCAGTGGCTCTTTTACTGGTTTTCGAATTAACGGGTTAATTGGCGCTGGTTGGGTACTTACTCGCTTGGTCATGCCAATCGGTCCTAATGCATCTAGAGGATTACCATTAGCATCAATAACCCTTCCAAGCAAACCTTCTCCCACGGCTAAACCGCCGTCACGGGTTAACGGTTTCACATATGATCCAGGCACAATGCCTTTTATGGACTCCACCGGCATTAAATATGTGATATTCGACGCAAAGCCGACCACTTCTGCTTCGACTTCACCGTCGATCGTTTGTACAGATACTCGTCCACCTATCGGGATCTTACATCCTACCGCCTCTAGGGTTAGGCCAACGCCTCGAACGAGCTTGCCCGAACAGACTATTTGAGTCGATGTTACTGAGTTTGAAATTTCTTTGATTTGTTCAGACAGAGCGAGGGTCATCTAATAATCCATGATCTAAATACAACTGATTGATAACCTGTTTACAGCGAGTCTCTATTGATAAATCCACAGCGTTGTTTTCAGTTTGAATGCTGCACCCTCCCCTTGATAATTCAGGGGACTCTATAAGTTGCCAAGAACGGTTGTCAATTTCCTCTTTATCAAACTGAGACATGATTAATGCAAGGTCATCTGGATGAAGACTTATTTGATAGCTAATTTCGTTTATCGGCAATGACTTAATGCCGTTACTAATAGATTGTAGTAATACGTCCTTATTTTGTTGAGTCTCGATGTGCACAATCGCTTTTGCTAGCGTTGTTGATAAAATGACGAGTTCATTTTTCACTTCATGATCTATTTTTGCGATCGGCTCATTCAACTTATCCATGATTGAATGTAAAACAGTCAACTTTTCATCTAAGAGCGTTTGTGCCTCTTCTAGCCCTTTTTCTAGTCCTTGCTCCTTACCTTTTTCAAACCCTTCTTGATAACCTTTTTCTAACCCCTCTTGCTTGCCTTGTGTATAGCCTTCTTCATTCCCACTTAATAAACCTTCTTGATATGCCTGGGTTCGAATAGCTTCAATCTCTTCTGCGGTTAAGGGCTTAATCTCAGGTTCATTTTGCACCTGAACTGATTTAGCCCGGCCTCGAGGATGATTAAAGGCATTGGTTTTATCTGGCTGCCCCAAATCGTTTTGCGAATTTATGTTAGGCAAGTCCCATAACTCTGCTTGTGATTTAGAAAGTGTTTCAGTCATGATTAGACAAACTCTTCACCACCGCCACCGCCAAGCATTACTTCACCCGCGTCAGCTAAACGTCGCGCTACAGAGAGTATTTCTTTCTGTGCAGTTTCTACTTCGCTTAAGCGTACAGGGCCCATTGCTTCAATATCATCAAGTAACATGTCTGCAGCACGCTTGGACATATTGTTGGTAATTTTCGCTTGAAGCGAATCGTCTGCGCCTTTAATTGCGCGCATAAGAGTCTCTTGTTGAACCTCTCGTAAAATAGCTTGTATCCCACGGTCGTCAACATCAATGAGGTTATCAAATACAAACATCAAATCCTGTATTTGCTGACTCATTTCTTCGTCTTGTTCACGTATTGCTTCCATTAATTGACTTTCGATATTGGTATCTAAGTAATTCATAATATCCGCAGCAGATTTCAAGCCACCCATTTTCGCGGCTTGCGCACCGGCTTGTCCGGCAAATTGTTTTTCCATAATTTCGTTTAACTCTTGTAGGGCTGCAGGTTGAACTTCTTCAAGATTTGCTACTCGCATCAACAAATCGAGTCTCACTTTCTCAGGGAATTGGGCAAGAATTTCGGCCGATTGCTCTGGCTCTAAATACGACATTACAATTGTCTGAATTTGAGGGTGTTCGTTACGGATAATGTTGGCAACCTGTTTAGAATCCATCCATTTAAGTGATTCAAGACCTTTCGCTCCAGAGCCTGCCATAATCTGGTCGAGCAGATGAGCCGCTTTGTCTTCACCCAATGCAGCAACCAAAGCTCGTCGCACGAAATCTTCACTTTTAAACCCAATGGTAGAGTAGTTTTGGATTTCTTCTATGAAATGCTTGTGCACCGCCGATATCTTACTTTGAGTCATATCGTCCATAGCCGCCATTGCTCCACCCAATACTTGAACCTGCTTAGGTTCCATAAATTTAAGGATTTGGGCAGCATCTTCCTCTGATAGACTCAATAATAAAATCGAGGCTTTCTCTATACCGTCAAGCTTATTTACGTCGTATTCGACTATTTCTTGCTTTTCTTCATTCTCAGCCATAACTAATCCTATTCATCCTCTAGCAGCCAGCCGCGAACAACTTGAGCTGAGAGTTCTGGCTCATTTGCAACTAAAGCTCTAACGGCTTTAAGTACATCTTCATCTCGATGAAGGTTAGGTAATTGAAGCGAACCATCTGGAGAAAAGCCAACTTGTGCCTCATCAAACTCATCAGACAATACATTCAATGCCTCGTTACCTAAATCTAAATCCGAATCGTCGACTTCAGGCTCAGCAATACCGCCATCTGGGAATATAAGTTTCTTAAGCATGGGTCTTACGACAGCCAGTATTAATACGATTATTACTGTCGCTCCCATTAATAATTTAAAGAAAGGCATAAACCAGTCTTGTTCCCAGAATCCAGGTTCAGTCACTGTGCCAACATCCACGCGGTTAAATGGTATGCTTACAACTTCTAACGAGTCTCCTCGAGTAACATCAAAACCAATCCCGCCCTGCAATAAGCGTCTGATATTCAGTAACTCTTCTTGACTACGAGGGGTGGCGACAGGCTCCCCCTCAGTGGAAAACGAGGTTGCATAATCAATACCAACAGAGACACTTAAGCGTCGAATTACACCTGTTTGCTGTTTAGTATGACTGATCGTGGTGTCCAACTCGTAGTTTCGAGTGCTTTCTTTTGACGAAGTACCTGGCACCGGAGTCCCGTTACCTTGCCCTTCAGCCTGTTCTGGGATATTTGAATCTAATGGAGGTTGATTGGTGAGCGCTCCGGGAATTCCAGCGATAACACCGCCAACAGTATTTTGCTCTGAAAGCTGCTCACTTCTTATGGCTGGCATATCTGGATTAAATCGACGTTGAGTTTGCTCGACTTTGGTAAAGTCCATGCTTACATCGACTTGAGCAGTATAATTACCAAGGCCTAATACTGGGATTAAGATACTGTCAATTTTCTCTAAATATTGATTTTCACGTTTCTGCTCTATTTCATGCTCTTTTCGAGCTCGCGCACTCAACGAGTCTGCCGACCCAGAATTAAGTAGACGTCCGTTATTGTCTGTCACAGTTACCCGAGACGGATCAATACCTTGAACAGCGGATGCCACAATATCAACAATCGAATCGACTTCTTCACCGGATAAAAATTGGCCCTTTCTAGCGGTAACCACTACCGTAGCACTCGCTTTTGACTCGCGCCGTGCAAACACATTTTCTTTTGGAATTGCGAGAAGCACACTGGCTTTTCCTACCGCATTTATAGCTTCTATAGTGCGCGCAACTTGTTGTTCTCTAGCATGTTTCAAACGTTCCATTTCAACGCGTTGACTCACACCAAAGCCCATATCCTGCATAATAATATCGGTACCAGAATCTCTTTCATGGCTGATACCTTGACGAACCATACCCAGTTTTACGTCTTTGAACTGAGAGTCCAACACAAATATGGTGTTGCCTTCCAGCTTATATTTAATTTGATTTGCGTCGAGATAATCAAGCGTCTCTATCATTTCTTGATAGGGCATTTGAACTAAGGGTCTATAGGCAGGTTCTTTTGACCAGATAAATATAAAAATAGCAATGGCAACGCATATCACCAACGTTACAATCATAGTTACATGACGAATTGTTTCAGTATTAGTAAGCGCGTCTAACACTGGTGTTGGCTTAACTTCCGCCAACGAATTAGAGTCGTTATCGTCCTGTATTGCTAGTTCTGTGCTCGTTGCTTCAGCCATTTTTATACAACCTTATTATACCGGCATGTTCATGATCGTTTTGTAAGCTTCTAGAAACTTGTTTCTGACTTGAACAGTCGCTTCAAAAGCAAGACCAGATTTTTCTTTAGCTACCATTACATCAACAAAACTCAACGATGGGTCGCCAAGGTCAAATCGTGTTTGCATGCTTCGAGATTCTTTTTGTAACCCGTTTACGTTGTCCAGAGCCTGGCCAAGCATATCTGCAAATTGCGTTGCTCCAGGACTTTTCTCAGTGCGCGTTAGTTGCTGCGGTACACCGCCAACTTGATTGATCATAGATTGCATTTCTTGATACAACGCGTTAGCTTTTAAATCCATGTCATTAACCCCTTTTAACTGTATGTGACGGTTTTTTGTTGTGCTTACCGTCAATAAGTCTGCTATTAGATGATACTGAGTCTACTTAAAGGGTATTAAGCAAAAGCAATGCCAAGGTGTGGCAAGATTCGATTGTCGCCGGCTAATTGTTGCCGAGCATTTAAATGTTATTATCGTTTTGAGGTTTAAATTTAGCGCAAAAAAAACCGCCCTTGGTTAGGGCGGAAAATAGGGATCGACGTCCTGTCTACTGCTTACAAAAAACGGGAGGGTTTTTCATACGTTTTGGTTAAATTCACTACTTTTATGAGTTCAACCTAATAAATTCGTTCATTAATTTTGCTTACTTTTTAACATGGAAGATCTATGCCACTTTCACGCATTTTTGCTAATTTATATCGAAGCGTGCGTGGGCTTATGCCTAATTTTTCTGCCACGTCCTTGCGTTTACCGTTAAAGGCCTGCAAAGCATCCAATATAATTTGATGCTCCTGCACTCTTAATTCACTTCCTAATAAATTGTTATCGTCATTACTCTGACAATCTTTAGAGTTGAGGTGGACCGACGAGTCAAAAATTTGATTGCTGTTAGGTTCAATCAATAAGTCAGCACTATCTACAAGGCTGCCATCGCACAATATTAAGGCTCGTTGGATTACGTTCTCCAATTCTCTTACGTTGCCCGGCCAATTGTGAGAAGTCAATTTATGTACCGCACTGGCGGTTAGTTCTGGTATGCCTGTTCCAGTATTTTTCGCGTGTCGAGTTAACAGGTGTTTTGCTAAAGGAACAATGTCGCCTATTCGTTGATGAAGCGGTAACCACGTAATTGGAAACACGTTTAAACGATAATACAAATCTTCTCTAAATTTGCCTTGAGCGACCGCTTCTTTTAAATCGCGGTTACTTGTTGCAATTACTCTGACGTCCAATGAAATCGTTTTTCTAGCGCCAAGCCTTTCTACCTCTCTTTCTTGAAGTACTCTTAACAGTTTAGCCTGCAAAGACAAATCCATTTCAGTTATTTCATCCAGTAGAATTGTGCCATGCTGAGCCTGTTCAAACTTACCTGGACAAGCCTGAACCGCGCCAGTAAACGCGCCTTTTTCATATCCAAAAAGGGTGGCTTCTAACATATTCTCTGGAATAGCAGCGCAATTTATCGCAACAAACGGCGCCTCTCTTCTGGAAGATTGGTCATGCACATAGCGAGATAACACTTCTTTACCGGAGCCGCTTGGACCAAGTACCATTACGGTTGCATCTGACTGGGCGACTTTGCGAGCAAGATTTAATAGGTTTTCACTTGATTTATCGCCATACACAGGAGTGGTCGATTCAACTTTTTGAGCAGGTGCATAACGACCAATCAAGTTTAACAATACCTGAGGTGCAAAAGGTTTTGAGAGATAATCGGTGGCGCCATCTCTCATGGCCTGAATGGCATCATTTACATTGGCATAAGCTGTCATAAGTACAATTGGTAAATTTGGATATTTGTTTTTGACACTTTTCAACAGTGATAAACCATTCATGCCCGGCATTTGAATATCGCTGACTAAAAGATCGTATTCATTTTCAGATAATTTTACCATCGCGCTCTCTGCAGACTCTACAGGCGTTACTTGATAGCCTCCTAGGAGCAATGTGTCGACGAGAGCTTCACGTAATCCGTGATCATCTTCTACTATTAGTATTTTGGTTTTACTCATGCTCTGCTCCTGCTGGTGTTTGCGAATGTTGACTATAAATTTGTTGTGAACTGGAAGAACGTGATTGTTCTGTTATTAAAGGAACGTAGATAGAAAAATAGGCTCCCTGGTCTGGGTTATTGCCACACTTTACGAACCCTTTGTGAGATTTCGCCACTGTGTTTACCACCGCCAGCCCTAAACCAGTACCTTGTGACTTTGTCGTATAAAATGGCTCAAACAAACGAGACATCGTCGATTTATTTAAACCTTTACCGTTATCTTCAACCGAAAAGACACAGTACTGCGCATTGTCGACTGATTTTGTATCTAGTCTAAGTTTGATAACAGGTTTGTTGACATTGCTGTCGTCTTGTAACACGTGCATGGCATTACCGATTAAATTTGTAATCGCACCTGCTAGTGCACTTATGTTACCCAATATTTTTTGTGATGTTGGCTGTTGGTCAACCTCATCATTGTTAATGAATAATGCAATCTTAGCGTCTTTTAATTGAGCCTCCATCTGTGCGATTGCTTGCACTTGAACTTGCTTAGGGCTTAACTCAGACACTATTTGATTATCTGAACTTTTAGCGAACAAAAGCATATCATTTACCTGTGATTCTAATTCTTTCAGACGCATGGTTAACTTGTCACTAAACTTCGTTGCCATTGGATTTTGCAAAGGCATAGACTTAAGGTTTTCAGCGTACAATAAGGCTGATGACAAAGGCGTTCTAACCTGATGAGCCACACTGGCTACCATTTTTCCCAATGAAGACAGCCGCTGCATATGACCCACTCTAGATTGTAATTCTCTTGTTTCGGTCAGGTCGTTAATTACAATTAATTGACCTTTCTCTTGCTGCAATGGCGAAATATCAATTTTGAGTTTTTTGCCGTTATGCGTAGACACCTCGTGACCGTCATCTGCTTTTGGCGCAAAAACGCGCGTAATGACGTCTCGCCACAGATTTCCCTCGAGAGGTTCTCCAAGTAAGTTTTTGGCTTGATGATTTGCAAGACTGACTATGCCTTTATGGTCAATTACCAAGACCCCTGCAGGCATGACTGATATTAAATGAGAAAAACGCTCTGATTCAGCCGCATCGTTACGGTTATGACTTTTTCCAAAGTGGCTCAACACATACGAATGCTGTTGGTTTATTTCATTTGAATTAGCGCAGGCTGAAGAGTCGCTGTAAGAAAGTGCAACGTCGTTATCAAGGATAGGCTGCTTATCAGTCTTTTTAAAATTAGTATGTTTAGTAGAAATTTGCATTGCAAACCATTCATGTTACTGCGAATAGTTTCTTTAATGCATGGTACATGCCAAATTTATTTTACTATATTTTCAATACTTTAGCGTAATTTGATTATGTCAAATTACTGACAACACAATCAAATTATTGACCATCTGTTTTTTCTAACCTGACAATTTCATATTTACGCATCTTTTCAACCAGAGTGGTTCTGCGCATGCCAAGTTGATCTGCCGCTCTAGCCACTACCCACTCTTGTTGTTCTAAAGCCTGCTTGATCAAATTAATTTCTAAGTCAGATAGGTATTCTTTTAAATTAACACCATCGGCAGGAAGATTTGGATCAATGGCAGAGTTTGGATCGTTTATAGACGGAGAGCTTCCTTCAAATTTAAACATTGAGTTAATGGCATCGCGCTCTTGCTGATCATTTGAGTCTGCACTCTCCTGGGACGACTCAACCTGTGAGTCAGATTTCGTAGCTTTTTGCAATTTAGTATATTGTTCAGAAGTTTGCCCAAACTGATATTTATGAGGGAGGTGCTGAACATCAATGACTTGGCTAGGATGCAAAATAGAAAGTCGCTCAACAAGATTGCTTAATTCTCTTACATTCCCCGGCCATTTGTGTTGCATTAGGGAAGACATTGCTCCTTGTGTGAAGCGCACCGGTGACTGCTTATTATTTTCCAATCGAGTGACCAACTCTTGCAGTAATAACGGGATATCTTGAGAGCGTTCTCTTAATGATGGAGTTTCGATTGGGAATACGTTTAATCGGTAAAACAAATCTTCTCTGAATTTACCTGTTGATATCATGTCTTCAAGATTTCTGTGAGTCGCAGCAATAATTCGAACATCGCATTTAAGGGTTTTTGCACCGCCTACTCTCTCAAAAATCCGCTCTTGCAGAACACGTAAAAGTTTTACTTGCATCTGCAGTGGCATGTCGCCTATCTCATCCAAAAACAGCGTACCACCTTCTGCTAGTTCAAACCTGCCTTTCCTAGAACTAATTGCTCCAGTGAATGCACCTTTTTCATGGCCAAACAATTCGCTTTCAAGTAAATCGCCTGGAATTGCGCCACAGTTTACCGGTACAAATGGCCCCTTTTGTCGAGATGACAAATAATGGATATTCCGTGCTACGACTTCTTTACCAGTACCCGACTCGCCCAAAATAAGGACGTTGGCCTCTACAGGGGCAACCTGCTCTATTAAATCTCTGACCTCGGTAATTCCTGAACTGTTGCCGACTAAGCTTCTAAACAACTTGGTTTTACCCGTGATCAAAGAAGATATTGGCCTGTTTGCCGTATGGTACTCACCACTTCTTTGCAACAACTCAGTTAAACTCGGATACGTTATAGGCTCGTAAAGTGAACCAATCAAATTTTTGAACTCACGTTCGCCGCTTAATTGAAATCCTATATTGATAAATGGGCTGTCAGGAAATTTTTCGATGACGTCTTCTGCTACCTCAGGAATTTCACCGTCGATCAATATAGCAGACCACGAAGCACTCTGCTCTATTGTTTTAAGGCAATCAGCGTACTCACAACTGCGACAATTTTCACCTAAAAAAGTAAGAATAATTTTTAAAGTTTGTTGTCGAGTTATATTATCGCTAACAATAAGTATTTCGCTCATACTGCCTCTAGTTTATGTTTTTGTAACAACGTCTTAACCGCAATACCTTATATAGTAGCGAAAACAGTCCAGCATCGCATTAATTTTCTATAAAAAGCATCGTATTATGGTGAAAATCTTCATTAATCGATCTTTATCGAAAGTGAAAACAATTAGAACTTTTTGTCTCTCGGTTGCCACTTCTCAACTAAAAAGCTACTATTCGCATTTTAGTCGTCAAACATACAAGGACGTGAAAATGAAGAAGTTTTCTCTTATCTTCTGTGGTTTCTTAGTCGTAGTTTTACTAATAGGCCCAAAATTATCAGGCTGGATGCTTACTAAGTATTTGGACAACCTCGCTCAGCGTTTAGACGACATACCAGGGTACACTGCATCAATAGATCAGATTAAAAATGACTGGTTTTCATCACAAGCAAGTTTAAACATTCAATTTGAATTCAATGAACTGCAAAACCAGCAATTTACAACTGATGCAAACACCTTTGCGATTAAAATCCCAATAAACGCTCAACATGGTCCAATTATCATTTCTCCATCATTTGCTTTTGGACTGGCAACTTTTCAATCGAATATAAGCTTACAAGACCGCATTGAAGGGCTGTTAATAAATGATGAAGAACAAACCATTTACTCAATGTCAGGGATCGTTAATTTAGTTGGTACCACAATATTTAGCACCAAAGTACCCGGTCTTACATTCGTAGAACCAGATTCTTTAGCAACTTACACTCAAACCGAATGGACAGGTGAAGGAGTCATGGGCAGTGACGTGATGTCTTTTGAAACAACCACTGCATTAAACGCATCCATGCAAGCAAACGATGTTAAGTTTCTGGAAGTCAATGGTATATCTTTAGACTACTCCGCGGAAGTTGGACTCATGCAGATATATGAGCAAGTTCTTTATGATGGACAATTTAGTTTTGTCGTTGACTCGATTGGTTTTGAGCATCCAGAAACAGATGAAAAGATAGACGTTAAAAATATCGCGTTGCGCATGACAACTACCTTTGATGAAGCCCAAAAGAAAGGTAACTTTTCGATAACTAATGACGTTGCAATTATTAAATCAGGGGAATTTTTACTGGAGAATATGTCTGTTACTTATGCAATCAATAATGTAAATCAGCGCTTTATCAAAGCATATCAAACATTAGCAGATCGAATGTTATCAGACCCGACCCATGCCCAAGATAATATGCAGTCATTTCTCGCCCAAGAGTTGTTACCGCAATTACAGGCTAACCCTGAGTTAAACATATCAACGCTATACGCAAGCATAAACGAGTCAACCATTGAGGGCCATCTCAACAGCAAGCTCACGGGCATTAACGTGCTTCCGCCTACATTGGAAGACCCTACTTTTTGGATGCAGCATGCCGAAGTAGATGGTAATTTACAGGTGCAGAATCAAGCGGCGGTATTTTTAGCGGAATTGCTTATCAAAACACAACTGTCAAATAACCCTCAATTCAACGCACTATCTGAGACTCAACAGCAACAAATTATCTCTCAGCAAGCAACCGCTACGTTACAAAATTTGGTGCAAAGTAACGTGGTTGCAAAAACCGAGGATGGCTATGAAGTCGTGTTGAATTTAAACGAGGGTAGCTTAAGCCTTAACGGAACTCAGATACCTTTATAACCTGGTTTTTATAAAGGTGACGGACATTCTAACTATACAAATAGACGGTTGCGCCAACTCAGATTCAATGGAGTATCACCTATGAAAAATAAAACACAAGGCGGCTTCGTTCTTGGCCGGCAATGTTTACTGAGCGCGTAACTCAATTTTTATTTTTCAGATAAAGCGAATATATACCCTTAAAACGGAATGAACTCTTTATCGTCACCTGGCACCTTAGCAAAGCGTTGTTCGCGCCAATCATCTATCGCTTGGCTAATTCTGTCTTTGGAGTAAGCGACAAAATTCCATGTGATGTGTGGAAGATTTTCAAATTTCTCTCCCCCTAATATTATCAGGCGACCCGATTGCAGCATTAAAATTTCTATATCGTTTTGCTCTAGCAATATAAACTCACCTTTTTTAAAGGTAACACCCGATATCGACACTTCTCCCTCGACAACATATATACCGCACTCATGTGCAAGTTTTGAATTTTCAGACGATTGCACATCAAAGTTTGGCCTCGTGATCATAGAGTTTTCACATGCAGCAACGTCTAAATAAAACATAGGAGAATATGTCTTCACCGGAGAACTCAAACCAAATGCCTCGCCAACAATTAAACGCATCATGATCCCCTCATGGATCAAATGCGGTAACTCTGATTTTTTCACGTGTTGGAAACTAGGTGACAGTTCAGACATATTTTCAGGTAACGCTACCCAGCATTGAAGGCCGTCAATATGGTGAGGGTTAGCTCGCACCTCAAATGTTTCGCGCTCTGAATGCACAATACCGTTACCGGCGGTCATCCAATTTACATCTCCTGGAAATATCTCTAAATGCGTTCCAAGAGAATCGCGATGCAATATACTACCTTTGAACAAATAGGTAAGCGTAGATAAACCTATATGTGGATGAGGTCGGACGTTTATACCCGTGCCTGGTTCAAAATCAGTGGGGCCCATATGATCAAAGAATATAAAAGGACCAACCATTTTTTTTGACATATGCGGTAGGACTCGCTTAACAGTCAGTCCACCTAAATCATGTTCCTTTGCTACTAAATGTTTTGCCATTCCATCACTCACTTAAAACATCAAAAGTTAATTAGCTTTGTCATCACGATCATCAAAGGCATTTTTGAATTATCTTACTGACGACTCAATATTATTTTACTGCTTATAAATCTGACCATCTTTCATAACAAAAGAAACAGATTCCATCAAATCAATATTCTCTATTGGATCACCTGCTACGGCAACGATATCGGCCAGGTATCCCTCTTTAATGATGCCAAGTTCCTTGTCTTTTTTTAACAAACTTGCGCTGTTAATCGTGGCGGCTTGTATTGCCTGCATTGGTGTCATCCCAAAGGTCACCATTCGAGAAAACTGTTTGCCATTGTCGCCGTGTGGATATATTGCCGCATCTGAACCAAACACCATTTTGGCACCCGCTTTAGTGGCTCGCCTAAAGCTTTCTCTTTGTGCTTTAGATACAAGTTTCTCTTTGTTGATGTTTTCTTCTGGCACACCGTTAGCTTCACCAAAAGCCAAAGTGTATTCGGTGTTATAAATGTCGCAAGACAAATAAGTCCCACTTTCGACTGCCATTTCAATCGCTTCATCGTCCATAAAACTGCAGTGCTCTATCGAATCAATACCTGCTCTTATTGCGGCTTTGATACCATTTGTGCCGTGAGCATGCGCAGCAGCGATAAGCCCTCGCATATGGGCTTCTTCTACCGCAGCTCTTATTTCGTCTTCAGTAAGTTGTTGAACTCCCACTTTGGTGCCTTTTGAGAATACCCCGCCAGTTGCGCACACTTTTATTGTATTGGCTCCGTATTTAATATTTTCCCGAACTTTTGTTCTAACATCCCAGGGTCCGTCTGCAGCGCCAGGTGATTTTTGCTTCGCTTCAGGAGGGGAAAAATTATCATCGCAATGACCACCTGTAATACCTACAGAATATCCCGCAGCCCAGATACGTGGTCCAGGAATTTCTCCTGCATTAATCCCGTCTCTTACCCCAATGACAGAATAACCAGAAGCCCCCAAGTTTCTAACCGTGGTAAAGCCGGCCATTAACGTCAAGTTCGCGTTTTTAACTGCTTTCACCGTTTGTCTTGGAATAGAGTTTCCTCTAGACGCTAAAAAGTTGTCTTGCGCGTCTGACGTTAAATGCACGTGCATATCCATTAAACCTGGCATAAGAGTATGACCCGTTAAATCAATTACAATTGAGCCTTTTGGTATATCAATGCGATTTTGTTTTCCTACTTTAACGATTCGATTTCCGTCAATTAACACGGCAACATTGGTCGTCTTTTCGCCTTTTTCTACGTCGATAAGCGCATCGGCTTTTAAAAGAACTTGCTTTGCAAATGCTTGATATGAAAAGATTAAGAATAATAAAGTTATATAGATTAGTGGTTTCATAATTAATTTGAGTCGGTTTAAACAATCGCTTTAGTATAGTGAAAAAAGACTTGCGCGCTACTAAAAAAGAGTGAAGGGTTAACTGTTTATCTCAACCCACTGGTCGTAGTCCTGTAAATAGTATAAAGATCGAAGCCCTAAAACGGAGAGGGGTATAGTATCACGCGGTTAATTATCAAAAAGCAGTCACTTATCTTAAATCAACGACGTAATGTTCACTAAAGTAAGCTATCTTATACTAGAGTAATATTTAAATTGGGAAACGCTTGAAAACTTTTTCGTGTCAATGCGGCAATAAATTATATTTCGGCAATACTGAGTGTCTAAAATGCGGTGCGATGCTTGGTTTTTTGCCCGACGAATGTCAACTTAGCGGCCTTCATAACAACGAACGAAATGAGCTAATTGCTGATTATAATCAAAACACATACAAGCCCTGTCTCAATTATTCGGAACACAACGTCTGCAATTGGATGGTGCCTATCGATGACAAAAATAATTTGTGTAAATCATGTCGTTTAAACAAAACCATCCCAAATTTAGCCAAACAAAATAACAAATATCTATGGTTTTTGATGGAGCAAGCGAAAAGACGATTTTTGTATTCTGCGATTAAATTAAAACTGCCCATTTTAAGCCAAGAAGAAGATCCCGTTTCGGGTTTGGGTTTTAAATTTTTAGAAGATCAAATAGTTGACGATCACGGCGATGAACTATTCGTTAAAAAATTTATTACCACCGGGCACAGCGACGGCGTCATTACCCTTAATTTGAACGAGGCCGATGTAACCAACCGTGTGAGCATGCGAGAAAAAATGAATGAAAAATATCGCACGCTTTTAGGTCATTTCCGACATGAGTCAGGCCATTATTACTGGGACAGGCTGATTAAAAACAATGAGCGACTGGAGGAATTTAGACAACTTTTTGGCGATGAGCGTCTTGATTATAAAATTGCCATGGAAAATTATTATCAAAATGGCCCTGCTGCGAACTGGGAAAACGTTTGGATAAGTGCGTACGCAACGATGCATCCTTGGGAAGATTGGGCAGAGAGTTGGGCGCATTACCTTCATATGGTAGACACGCTTGAAACGGCGAGCAACTTCAATGTAAACATTTCAAGTAAGCAAATAAACAATCCATACGCCAACTCACCTACCAGCGATTTTTTGGCTACGGAAATAAGTTTCACGCAACTTTTCAATAGTTGGTGTTTGCTAACTGAAGTTTTAAACGCTCTCAACAAAAGCATGGGACTAGACGATGCTTACCCTTTTGTTATATCTATCAGTTCTTTGAATAAACTCAGATTTGTCCATCAAACCGTAATGCAAAACGCCAGCGAATAAAATCAATAGACTTCACGATTGTTTACATATAAGTCATAAATTGGGTGGGTTATTTTCAAACAAGTTTTGTTCCAGAAACTATACAGTTTTATGCGTTCAAGGAAACCTAGTAAAGAGTCTTACAAGTAGCGCGATAAGCGGTTCAGAGCATCTACTTGCATTGTTAGTATTATTCTTTTTCCCATTCAAAGCGTGGCAGATTACCAAACGCCCTGCGTAAACCTTCGTTCCAATGTTTTTGTAACGACTTATACATCATGCTGTTCACAGTAAATTTTTGCCGATAAGGCTCTTTAATTTCATTGTTGGTATGAATGGCTATTTCTATTGGAGGGCCAACGGAAATATTACTTCTAATAGTCGAATCTAATGACACCATGGCACAACGCGCGGCGTCTTCGAGAGAAGTATTGGGTTCGATGATCCTATCTAAGATTGGCTTGCCATATTTATTTTCGCCGATTTGCAGATAAGGTGTTTCTGCAGACGCTTTTATATAATTGCCTTGGGGATACACCAAGAATATTTCACATTCTTGTCCGTTTAACTGACCACCCACGATAAAGCTTGACTCTGCACTTATATTGCTTTGCACCATTGCGTTATTGTGTTTTAGCTGTTCGGCTTGACTCAATTCGCCAATATAACCCGCTATTTGATGTATATACTCCGCTTTTTTTAAGTTAAATGTCGCATCATCATCATTTAAATCTGTTTCGATTTTGTTTATTACCGCTTGTGAAGTGGCTAGACTACCAGAAGTCAGAATAGTAATACTTCTGTCATTATCAAATACACGGGTTGTCATTTTGCTATGCGTAGCAACGTAATCCACGCCAGCATTGGTCCGCGAATCGGACGCAAAAACTAAGCCTTTATTCAATTTAATGGCTAAACAATAGGTCACTTAAGTACTCCGGTACAATTTTCTGATGCGAAGTTTATCACCGAAAGCATTAAAAAAAAGTGTTCAATTATCTATATGTTGTTATTATTTTCATAAATGCTGAAATTATAAGCAGATAAAAAATACGGAGAAGCTAGATGGCGATCAGGTGGGGAAGTTATAAGGTCAAAGGTCTGCATGATGAATTAATTGTTAAGTCAGGAAAGCCTAGGGACTATGCGGGCGACCTGTGTGAGTATTTGCGTGGCTTATCGGATAAGCAAATAAATGAGCTTAAAGCCGCAGCTGACTCAGCGATACATGTGATGGGAATTACCTTTCGAGTATATCATCAAGAAGAAGGGTCCATTGATAGAGCCTGGCCTTTTGATATCGTCCCCCGATTAATTGACGCCAAAGAATGGTCCATGATTGAGAAAGGACTAAAGCAGCGAGTTAAGGCATTGAATATGTTCATTGACGATCTATACAATGACCAAAACATCATAAAAGATAATGTGGTACCTGCTTCTTTACTCAAAAAATCCAAAAATTTTCTCAAAGAATGCCAAGGTTTTTCCCCGCCAAATGGCATTTGGGCTCATATTTGTGGTTCTGATTTAGTGCGTGACAACCAAGGAAAGGTGTACGTGCTAGAAGATAATCTTAGAGTCCCTTCAGGCGTATCCTACATGCTGGAAAATAGACAGGTAATGAAACGCGTGTTTCCAGAGATGTTTGAAAAATACAATATCTTACCTGTCGATGATTACCCTTCCCAGTTATATGACATGCTCGCAGAAATGTCTCCTCGAAAAATTGAAGAGCCGGAGATTGTTGTGCTGACACCAGGCATATTCAACAGTGCCTATTTCGAACATGCCTACTTAGCTCAACAAATGGGTGCCGAGCTGGTTGAGGGGTCAGACTTGGTCGTACAAGAAGACGATTGCGTTTATATGCGAACGATTCAAGGATTAGAACGGGTCGATGTCATTTACCGACGAATAGATGATTGGTTTATTGACCCAGAAGCCTTCCATCCGGACTCACTGCTTGGGGTTAAAGGCTTAATACGAGCTTGGAAAGCAGGAAATGTTGCTCTGGCAAACGCCCCAGGATCAGGCGTAGCAGATGACAAGGTAGTTTATGCATATGTGCCTAAAATTATTGAATACTATTTAAATGAAGACCCCATTTTATCCAATGTCCCAACCTACAAATGCAACAATAAAAAAGAGCGCGATTACGTGCTACAAAATATTGAAAACATGGTGGTAAAACCTGCCAACGAGTCTGGTGGATATGGCATGCTTATCGGGCCTCACGCCACCAGCGAAGAACACGAAAAATTTAAAAAGTTAATTAAAGACGATCCTCGAAATTACGTAGCACAGCCAATGCTAGTGTTGTCAACCGCCCCTACAATGGTAGGAACGAAAGTAGAGCCTCGTCACTTGGACCTTCGTCCATTCATTTTGTCAGGTAAAGACGTAAAAGTGACGACAGGTGGACTTACTCGGGTTGCGCTTATAGAAGGCTCAATGGTGGTAAACTCGTCTCAAGGAGGCGGAAGTAAGGATACTTGGATAGTGGATATGGAGGACTAACGGATGTTATCAAGAGTAGCAAATAATCTATATTGGTTGACTCGTTACCTAGAGCGAGCTGAAAACACGGCAAGGTTGATTAACGTCAACTCACATTTATTGCTCGACTTACCCTCTAGGGTGAAGCTTGGCTGGGAACCGATAATAGACATATTATCTTTCAGGGAGTTGTTTTACGACAAGTATGAAAAAGCAGATGAAAAAAGCGTCATTCGATTTATGCTGGTTGATGTTGATAATCCAGGTTCAATAGTCACGTCCCTAAAGAATGCTAGAGAAAATGCTAGGACAGTTAAAGAAATCATACCTAGAGAAGCATGGGAACAAATTAATTATTTATATCTTTATGTCAATAACAACAAAAATGACGCATTTGCCAGACGCTCACGCTATGATTATTTAAGCAAAATTATTCTCCTTAATCAGACAATAACAGGTCTGCTTGCAGGCACAATGACTCATGATGAAGCCTATGCTTTTTCAAAAATGGGGCGTAATTTGGAACGAGCAGACATGAGCACGCGCATAATTGATGTTAGGTCAGCTTCTCTATTAAAAGACGTAGACGACGAATTACAAACATTCTCGAACATTCAGTGGATGGGGGTCTTAAAATCTATGACAGCCTATCAAATGTATAGGCGCGAAGTAAGGGTAAGAATCAACCGCCAGGATGTATTGGCATTTTTGCTTCTAGAACCAAGATTTCCAAGATCGCTAATACATACCATTGAGCAAATAAAGCATTCGGTCGCAGAACTACCTAACGGAAAAACCACTGTTGTAAAGGCGAGTACGCTCAGAAACTATCTATTGAATGCAAAACCAGAAACTCTGGTACAAGAAAAGTTACATGAATTTATAGACGATGTTCAGGTAGGGTTAATTGAACTGCATGATAAAATTGCTGAGAGTTATTTTTAAGCTCTGCTGACTTTAACTAATACGAGAGTAATAGTGGCTCTACAGCACTAGATGAAACGCCTTTATAGGTATAAACAATAAGCAGTATGCCCATTATCATGGTCGGTCATCGCGTCGAAACACATGTTCTAATACCAGTTATGCAAGATATGCTGCTGTCTTAATTTTATAATCAACATAAGAATGTAGATAAAAGAATCCTTTGCATCTATCTAGATGATAAAAATGCATTAACTTATGCAAACAAAAAAATTAATAGACGCCTATTTATTGGCATTACGAATGTATATTTAGCTCTGTTAACGCTTTAATGTGAGCAGGACCAATTTCACAGCAGCCTCCAACGATGGTTGCCCCCTTGTTTATCCAATTTTTAGCAAATTGTGCATAGGCACTTGGAGACAGATCTCCTCTGACATCGAGCGCTTCAACCGTGTCTCCTGGGTATAAGTCTTCCACGGAAGTAAACCCATTAGCATAAGCCCCAATTTCAATCGAATCAGGGATCGTAGATTTAAGTGTTTGTAATATAGGCCAACTAGCGTCGATGGCTTCTGGCTGACTGCAGTTCAGTAATATAGCTTGAGGCTTATATGGCAAAATACTAGTGATAGCGTTTTGAAGTGATTCTCCTCCTCTAAGCGTTTGTCGCATGTTATCGGCAATGGTAAATGCTACCCAAATTGGTTTTCCGCTTAATTTTGCTGCTTCACAGGCCGCTTTTGTTTCAATAATTGATGACATAGTTTCACATATGAATAGGTCGCAACCGGCCATTTGCAGTTCAACTAACTGTGTGTAAATTTGAAAAGATTCATCGTAACTTAAACAGGCTTCAGCTTTGTAGCTAGCCACTAGCGGGGGCAGACACCCTGCTATTTTTACATTTTCTTTATTAGACTTTTCCACTGCTTTTTGTGCTGACAAAATTGCGTTGTGATGCAAACGAGTAAGATACGAAAGTTGACCATCTCTTTTTAGTCTAGGTGGTGTTGCCGTATAAGTATTTAAAATAATGACTTGTGCGCCAGCGTTAATAAAATCTAAGTGCAATTGTGAAACTAAGTCTGGCTCGTTAAGCATGATATCTGCAGACCACATAGGCGTGACTTCTCTTGAACTTCTTTTTAGAAGTTCTTGTCCCATGCCACCGTCCATTATTGTCACTTTATTCATTTTTCGTTATGCACCTAACATGTTGTATATGCCGCTCATTATTAACGATCCGCATATGGAAAAGATAGAGTATGACAGTTTTTCCATGTGTTTGTTACAAACGATATGAATTACCACTCGATAGATGTTATTTTACACAATAGTGGCTAAGTGTTACTGACATAAGACTGATACATCAACTCTGCACGAGTCCAATCTTCTAAAGTGTCTATATCTTGAACTAAATGCCTTGGAATGTGCACGGGTATAGAGTGCTCGGAAAAAAAGGCTTTATCTGAGAGAAGATCTTTAGTACTGCCCCAGTAAAATTGTCCTGCATCATGAATAGCTTCATCTAGATCCTGAGAGCGCGTGAACATGTGCTTTTCGAAAAGAGGCGTGAGGATATTGTTTTTAAGCGTTAATGCTCTTTGCACAGGGAAAGCAAAAGTCGTGGTTGAAAAAGCAAACGCTTTTGTTTTGTTAGCCTTCAAGGCCTCTAGCCCTTGAACTAAGTACTCTTGACGAAGAAAAGGCGCTGTAGCGTAAATACAGCAACAATACTCAAATACGTTGTTTTGAGAATGCAATTGATTGATTGCATGTTGAATAACTTCTCGGGTGCCAGCGAAATCATCTGAAAGTTCAGCAGGTCTAATAAAAGGCACACTTGCACCTAGTGATTGAGCATAGGTCGCTATCTCTTCACTGTCTGTGGAAACTATAATATCGTCAAATAGACCGCTTTGTTTTGCAACTTCAATAGAATATGCAATTAATGGTTTTCCACAAAAACGTTTAATATTTTTATGCTTTATTCGTTTACTGCCTGCTCGAGCAGGTATTAGAGCAAAATTAGCCATTCTCAACCAATAACTCGGTTAAGATATGTGCTACATAGTCTTGCTGCTCATCAGTCAAATCCACATACAGCGGCAAAGTAAGTGCGTGATAGTAAAACTTCTCTGCGTTTGGATATTGACCTTGTTCAAAGCCTAGTTGCTGATAATACGGGTGAAAATGTATGGGAATATAATGAACATTCACACCAATTTCATGCTGGTGTAACTTGCGGTAAATGTCAGATCGCTCGTGTTGTGTGAGCTCTACCATAAATAGATGCCAGCTTGAGGTATCTAAATCATTAATATTCGGCAGTCTCAAAGGTAAGCCTTCTAACAAAGTGAAATATCTGCTAGCAAGGTAACGTCGCCTTTTTATAAAACTATCTAATCTGCTTAACTGTGATATTCCCAATGCGGCTTGCAAGTCACTCATTCTGTAATTATAGCCAAGACACAACTGCTCATAAAACCAAGGGCCATGAGGTTCGGATTGCATCAAAGTAGTGTCTCTAGTAATTCCGTGCTTTGCATACAGAGCGACTTTTTGAGCCAGGCTTGGATCATTTGTGGTGACCGCTCCACCCTCTGCGGTTGTCATCGATTTTACGGGATGAAAACTCAGCACAGTCATGTCAGAGTACTTACAGCTTCCCACTTTAGTCTGTTTATAAGAGCCTCCAAGAGCGTGAGCCGCGTCTTCGATAATTGAAATATTATTGGCTCGGCATAGTTGATGAATAGTTTTCATATCGCAACTACTGCCAGAAAAATGCACGACTACAATAGCTTTTGGTAATTTTTTTTGTTGTTTCGCCCTTTCAAGCTTTTCTTCTAAATTCTGAATGGATATATTTCTGGTAAGTGGATCAATGTCTAAAAAATCCACTTGGGCTTGACAATATCTTGCACAGTTGGCTGACGCAGCAAATGAGTTAGTAGATGTCCACACAATGTCGTCGCTTCCTACACCAATCGCAAGACAAGCGACGTGTAAACCAGAGGTTGCACTGTTTACTGCTGTACAAAAAGCAGCGCCTGTATAGTCACACAGTGCCTGTTCAAATTTAGGCACTTGTTCGCCTTGAGTTAAGAACTCACGTTCCAGCACATTAACGACTGCGTCAATGTCTTGTTGATTTATATTGTGCTTCGAATATGGAATCATATGTTAGTGCTATCTAATTCAATCAACTCTTTTACGCTTAAAAAGTGCGGATTGGTTCCAGAGTGATACTCAAATTTATCGGTTACTCTTGAGCCTTTTTCGAAAAGTTTGTTTTGCATGTAATTGACGTTGTCTTCAAAAAACGTAATGGCAGGCATGATGACAAAGTGGTCATCAAACTCTATGCTGTGATGCGCCATTTCTTCAGGAACCATAATTTCATGCAACTTTTCACCGGGCCGAATACCAATAATTTCATGTTCGCTCGTACCGCTCATTGCTTCAACTAGGTCAAGAATGCGTATTGATGGTATTTTTGGGATAAAGATTTCTCCACCTTGCATACGCGCAAAGTTTTTCACTACAAAAGAAACACCTTCGTCTAAAGTAATCCAAAATCGTGTCATTTCAGCGTGAGTAACCGGCAATTTTTTGCATCCCTCAGACAATAATTTCCGATAAAAAGGAACCACCGAACCTCTAGATCCCACTACATTGCCATACCTTACGACAGCAAATCTCGGTCCGTTGGCACCGGCTATATTATTTGCCGCAACAAACAGTTTGTCCGACGCTAGCTTAGTTGCCCCATAAAGGTTTACAGGATTGGCCGCCTTGTCGGTAGAAAGCGCAATAATTTTGGTCACGGAGTTGCTAATGCAGGCATCTATTACGTTTTGAGCACCATTTATATTGGTTTTTATGCACTCGTTCGGATTATATTCTGCTGCTGGTACCTGCTTTAACGCAGCCGCGTGAACAACAAAGTCTACGCCCTTTGTGGCCGTCAGCAAACGATCTTTATCGCGCACATCGCCAATAAAATAGCGCATCGCTTTATGGTTAAACTCTTGCTGCATTTCAAACTGCTTCAATTCGTCTCTTGAAAATACGATCAATCGAGCTGGAGAATAATGAGTCAAAATGTAACGTATAAAACGCCGACCAAATGACCCTGTACCACCCGTGATTAAAATACTTTTGTTATCAAACAAATCTCAACTCCCAAGATATAAAGGTGCGATTATTCGCCGATGACTGATGCTGTCATTCAGTATGAATGGCACTAAAATCAACCATCAATCCACGGTCCTAAAAGCTCAAACGCAAAGGGTTTGCGCGATAATTTTAGACCTCTGTTATTGGTCTTATCCAACTGAGTAATGGGTCTGACTGCATTAGTTGTTTGCTCAAATATCATTCCTACGTGATGTTTGAACATGTACTGCTCAGAAGGCACTGTCCAAATAGACTTTGACATAAACCGATCTTGAATATGCTCTACAGCTTTACACACATACTCATTATCGGTTGTCACAGAGTCTTTTTCTGCAATAGATATAGCAAAATCAGCATTTTCAGATTGCAGATTTGTACCGCGACTATTGTCATCATTTGTTTTTTCAACTTTTTGCTGAGAGCTCCCTTTGCTACTAACATCATTTTTGTCCGTTGCATGATTGTCATCTATGTTCCGCTTCGTGAGTTCGTTACTCTCTGCACAAATAGCGACTGCACATTTCAGGCCAGTTTTAAGAAATCTAGGTTTATTGATGATCACGTCAAACAAATAGAAATTTTGGCTACGTAAAACAAGCGTTGAGAGCCACAAGCTATCTTCCATCCCTGACTGCACCCCAAGCTCAAAGCGTTTTGATGTGTTTTCATCCATTAATGAACAGCTCGGTGGAATAAACTGCATATTCAACACCGCAGTTAATTCTTTAAATGACTCAGTAAATGTATTTAAAAGTTCGAAATCACTGAACACCAAAGTTACATTTAGTTTAGCTTCATTGCTGGGTTTGACGTGTGATGTGACAAAATTGCTTAGCCATTCTGAGTATGTAGAAACCGAAAGCTCATTTTCTACTAACATGGCGAGTATGGTCATAGTAGACATATCTGAATGTGCATCAACCCAATCAAGACCATCAAAACTCTGAGTAAACTTTTGCAATTGGATATATTTATACTGATCGTTTGATAGCATTTTTTGAAATGTTTCTAACTTTGGGATGTTTTCCACAATTAATGTGACATGTATTAGTATAGGTAATTCCAAGTTGGAACTGCGTTTTGGCAAGTTAGACTGGTTTAAATGACAGCTTGGGATTGTGTGATTGATATCAATTAAAACGGCTTCTCGTTTCTCAATAAAGGCACCGGCCACATCAATTAAAGTTAAATAATTATCGACCATGTTTTTAGCGTCATCTAAAAAGACTCTATACGCCTCTAAGATTTTCTGAGCCTTAGTAAGTGCCAAACTTTCAGATTTTATTAGTTTTGCTTTGGTGAATAAAGCATTGCTTGCGTTGACCGTATTAACATAATAATAATAAAACAGAGAGCCTCCTTTACCCCTCGCTTGTGTCAATAACTTAGTTTGACCGGATATTAAGTCTTGAATTTCTTTCTTACTACTAAACGTTTCTGGCAACGCGGTTTTGATTTCTTGTTGTTGAAGGTTAAACAATTCGTGGGAATAGGCTTCAGTTAAGCGCTTACGGGCATCAATATTTGAAATAGTAAAACTAGCTTCTATTTGTTTTAAGGCCTCTTTTTGATCATTGGAATCATTTAAAATTAGCACTGAATCGGGTTCAAGAGGAGTGGTTCCCTCAATCATTACGCCATTTGACAGGTTAAAACACTCAGATTTTTTTGCTAATCCATGCTCTGAATCTTGAAGTAATTGCTCAATCAGCATTCTTGAAATATTGAATTCAGTCTTGGTAAATACCCAGGGTTGTCGGTTTCCTCTAACTTGAAGATCAACTGCGTGCTGTTGCTCATAGTCATATATTTGCTTTCCTTTCTCGTAATACCCTGAAGACTGGCTATGATGCTTGGTTTTACTTGCAAAACCCAAATCAACGCCCACCAAATATATCTGCTCAAAACCCAACGCTAGGAAAAAGCTAAGTGCCATATTGGTAACGGTTGGATAGGCATATTCAATAATATGAAAACTTTCTTGTGGATAAAGCGACACCGCAGTATGAGTAGATGACTCTCCGGCTTTAAACGCAAACAAAGTATTCTTAAATAATTTTATCGTGTCGGGATGAATTCCATTTACGCTGATTAACGTTATCTTTTTTAAATAGTCAAAGTCACCAATGCGAGATACCCAATCGAAATTGGCTCGGTTTTGCTCAACTTCACCGTGGAAATCTGGTGTAATGCCATTGCGGTGCAAAGCTTGAAGTGCAGTCCCACAACTGACCACGATCACTTGTTCGCGACATTCTTTGAGAATCTCTATATTTTCATCTAAAGACGGACCATTGCCCACAATGAAAATGGGAATCTGCTTATGCTTATGCGTTAAATACTGACTTGGCTCAAACCGCATAGCCGGTATATCGTTCGTAAGGGCTTGAATGGTATGTGCTATGCCGTATGCAACGTGGTCAAAGTTTTCTCCTAATGCAAACAAGACTTGAAGTTGCTGACGCACCTCGTAATACATTTTAGATAACAGCGGATTTTCGTAACTTTGCAAAATGTAAGTCTCATTTAATAAATGTGGCCCTATTTGCATGAATTGACTCATTACATCTTTGAATAAACGGTTACTCGATTCACCGATATTGATGTACAAGTGATATTCATTTTTATCTGCTTGCTCGATAATCTTCACCCAGTCTACAACGAACAATGACGCATAGAACATATCATGGTTAGGCTCGCACACGACTAAATGTTGTATCTCTCTGATGGAGCGAATTTTTTCAAATAATTGGCCATCGCCCAAGCCTAGTACCATCATAACTTTTACATCTTGAGGCAATTCTTCATGTTTAGATGAATCGTTACGTAAAATAAAATCGCATTGGCGGATAAAACTATTGTGCAAATAGTGTTTAAGTTTGTCCGAAGAATACCCTAAAACAAGCCCATCATGGCTTGGATTCTGAACGTAGTAATCCGCTTGCTCCCCTAATAATTGCCTGGCATTCTGGCTATTAAAATAGGAACTTGAATACCGATTGTAGAGGTTAATTTCACCATTCTTATGATTGACAATCGTCTGCCAACATTTTGGTGTGTATTCTATAAATGCACTATGTATGTCGGGGTAGAACTCCTTTAGTATATTCAAATTATTTTTAAAGGTTGTGTACTGAGTTTGTGCTAAATTCCAATCAGAAAATCGTAACGATGAAAAAGGCTGGATATAATGAAGGTCGTGTTGGCTTTCAAGTTCAAGCTTATCCGCCATGGTGACATTAGGGTTCCAGCGAGCGTTACGCACATTGCGTATTACATTGTTATACACCGGAAGATTCATGTGTTTATAAAATAGAATTTGGCTTGCATTTAGTTTTACATGAAGCTCGTCAATATCCTTATGGATTAGATTGATCTCAGTACCGACCTGCAAAAATAAGGTCAAACCATGCTGATGAAAATAAGTTAACAGTTTTGCCCAGTCAAATGAGTAGAGCGAGCTTATAAACCACTCCCAATTAGGTTCATAACAAACCAAATATTTTAGATTACTAAGATTTAATTTACATGAGTCTGTTTTAGGCAATTTTGAATGGAGAGTTAACAATCGTTCTAGAAAGCTTGCTTTGCCAAGACCAAGTGCAACAAATGTATCAATCGGATTTGAGGTTTGTAAACGTTCTAAATTGATCGCATATTGTTGAAGCTGTTCAAACGAATGGCCCATTGTCTTTTGCTCAGCGCTCAAATCCTGGATATTGGGTGAGGATACAGAATTGACGTTAGCATCAAAGTTGCTCTGTAATTTCATACTATTAGGTAAACTAAGCAATGCGCTATTACTTGCCCATGAACTCATTTGATGCTCAATATTTTCATCTGAAAAAAGCGTGTATAAGGTCCTACCTGTATTAAAATCCACAATATTTAATTGCTTGTTTTTATCAATGAACACACTGAAATGTGCCAGCTTTATATTTTCAATTTTTTGACCAATGGATGGAACGTAGCGAATAAGTGCTTCTTTATTTCTTGTAAACCGCAGATTTATCGTATCAATAAGAGATTGCTCGGCTAATTGCTGAGCATGCTCGTTTGAGTTAATGTGGAATTTAATGTCGTTTAACATACTAAGCTTGACGATATTTTTTTATTGCTTTTGAGGCTTTACTCACCTTGGAAAGCTCTTTTTTTAATTCAGACTTTAAGTTTGAAACAAGTGCCAATAAATCGTCATTTATTGGCGCCTCTAATTCTGCAAAGTGCTTGCGCTCTTCTTCTGAAAATGCATCGAGTTGCGTCTCAACAATTTGTGCCCGTTGCTCGACTAATCGCAATAAATGCATTTCATCTAGGTCTTGCGCCGAAAGCACGTCCGTAATTGTTGCGTTTAGTTTAGACAAACTCTCAGGCGTAAGTGCATGATTCAACTCAGGCACGATATTTGGCTGATTATTAGTGTCTGCGCTTTGACTATTAGGGGTCTGTGGGCTGCTCTTCAAATTTGATGCTCCGATATTTTCATAACTTACAATAAAAATGACTGAAACCTTCGCCGCACTGCAGTTATGCGTATAAATTTTCTAGTAATTTTTATGCTTTTCGCTATTGATCAATAACTTCACAAGCAATACTTAAGCCACAATGTCAATGCTAAGACCAATTATTTCAAGGATGTTGATATTGCATAATTCAAAAACAAATAACCACACACGTTATTCTGACGATCTTCAAAAGTCTGCGTTAATTCATTAGCCTTTAAAAAATATTTGATATCATCCTCAGCATAGCTCACAGTTGTCGCTTTTTTACACAGCTTTGATGAATTTTTTCGCCAAGTGCCACTATCAAGTTTATCCGATTGATTTTGCTGATCAAATGAGATGTCCCACTGATTATTACTTAGGGTTAACTGACCGCTGGTACCCGCAGGGAAAAAGTGCGAAGAGCCTGCAAATGTATTGTTGAGTTGACCGCTGACCATGTCTTGATTGCTCTGGGCAACTGTGTTGTCTACTACAAACACACCCGCTTGGCCTATTACTTTAAATATTAGAGTACTCTGATCGTAACTTGCAAAAAGTGCAGTAGTTTCATCTACACCAAAGCCATATCGGGTTTGAGTCTGCTGTGTCAAAACAATCAATCGCGCTTCTCTGTCTCGTTCAGAGAAATGCGTATCTAATACCCCTAGACTAAACAAATCCAATCCACCAGACGCCTTGTATGTCAAATCATCAGAATACATCCCTGGCTCGCATTGAGATTCAAGGCACCTTATTGATGGCGCTACTAACGCTTTTGCACCTCTTTGCATTGCTCTTTTACTCGTTCCGTTAGTGATCATTGGAATCGGAAAATCATCAAAACTCCCCCCTGATTGAACCGCAGTCCCGGCGCTGGTGCCACCGACTAGTATTTGCTTCCTTTTGACCTTATTTTGCAACGCCAGCAAAAACTCAGATGCAATGCCATTTTGTTCAAAGGCGGCTAACGTTTTTGACTGGTCGCCACCATTAAAAAATATCGCAGATGCGTTATTTATTAACTCAATCATTTTTTCAGGATTTTGGCATAACCGTTGTTGCCAGTCGGCTAAATCAGGATATACTCTGGCTCGATCATATTGATTAACTTGATTTCGGTAATGCTCTAAATTAGAACATGCATCTTTGTCATTTATATTTGCTTGTGTTGCATTCAATAAAGCAGCGCTTAAAGGCAACCAAATCGCATCTAATCCCAAACTTTTCAAACCACTTACATAAAAGTCTACGGCTTCAAAGTTATCTCTTGAGCTTGCCGTTACTACCAACACTAATGGGCGTTCTAAACTTTGATTGGTTTCAATTTGATGCTTTTCCCAAGCGCTTTTTGTAAATGCGCGCCATATATCTCTGGAGCCTTTACTATTTGATCGGATAAAGTTTGCTTCTTCTTTTATCCGCTTTGAATCTTTATCCAATTGGGCCAATTCCAAATGGTCTAATAGTGCAAAATATTCATGATCTGGCAAGTCATTTACCTGTCTGTTCAATTTTACGGTTTCAAAATAATCAAACAATTCAGCCCTATTGAATAATTCAGATGAATTTTTTTCACTTAACACACCAACAATTTCAGAAAGATTTTTAAACTTTTCACTGTCCTTATTTAACATGAAATTTTTTAATCGATTTATGCTACCTTCGTTGATTTCGTAAAGGGCTGTTTCTTTTGCATTAAAAAATTGTATATCACTTTCACAATTGTCTGGACTGTATGAACTACAGCCTTTCATCGCACCGCCAGCCAACATAAAGTCATATCCACTGGCCGCCAAATCTGGGGCAAAAAATGACGTTAGAAAAATTAATGATAATAGCGTTTTTTTAGACCGTTGTAGTTTCATATTTTTACTCAAAATTATCCCTCCCGATAGGGAAGCTATAAATAGCCTTGTTAAAATTAAGACAGTTGACTTATTTTTAGACTAATGTTAATTCTTTAATAAAGTCAATGGACAAAAGCAAACAGCGTTAAGTGTTAGCATGTTGAAAAAAGCGGTCAATTTTGGCCAGTATCACTATCAAAATTTCTACCTCTCAGAGTGGTTCGACGAGTAACCACCGGCTTTCTTTTTGTGATTTTTCAAGACTACCCGTCTCGGTAATCGCACACCAATCCAAAAAAATCCAAAACAGCATTACATTATTTCGGTAAGGAAGATCTACCATGAGAGAGTCAAAACTAGCGATCGCTATCGCTTTACTTTTTTCAAGCAACTCACTGTTTTCACAAACTCCTGCAGAATCAAAAGAACAAGATGAGTCAGTTGAAATCATTCAAATTACTGGTTCCAATCTAAAAAAAGCATCGCTTGAAGAGGCGCAGCCATTGATATCGATTACAAGTGAGGAGATAGCGCGAAGTGGCGCAACCAATATTTCTGAACTGATGCGAATGGTCAATCAAACAAGAGGCGGAACAGGCACCTTCAGTACATTGCAAAGCGGCGCAACGTCTACTAGCACACCGCCTGGTCAAGCTGCAGTATCCTTGCGAGGAATGGGTCCATCTTCAACTTTGACTTTGGTGAACGGTCGAAGAATTGCGGCCAGTTCATTTGCATCAGGCACAGAAAATTTTGTTGATATCAACAGTATCCCCCTATCTGCCATCGAAAAGATTGACGTACTGGCTACTGGTGCATCAGCCGTTTACGGAGCGGATGCCGTGGCAGGTGTCATTAACTACGTTTTGAAAAAAGATTTTAAAGGGCTCGAACTAAACGGTACTTATTCACAAAGTGAAGTCAGCGAAAACGAAGCAGAAGCAGGTTTACAACTTTTTTATGGCACTCCTTTGGACAATGGACACTTATCGGTTTTCGCTGACTACTTTGATCGCAAGCCTATTAGAGCAACATCGAGAGAGCAAACTGCTAATCCCATTCTTCAAAGTAGTTATTCATATTTGGCTAAAAGAACGCCCAACATTTATTTTAATTCGACATTTTCAGGCGACGAAATTGGTAATCCTGATTGCGCACAGCCATTTGTCACGACAGAGTTTGGTGAAGAAATCTGCGCTTACTACGCCAACGAAGACGATTTTTTAGAGACGCCATTTGAGTCTTTGTCGGTTGGATTTATTCACACCATGGAGCTGGATGATTTAATCTGGAATACAGATTTTATATATTCACAAAGTAACTCGACATCATACTCTACGCCTGCGCCAATTAATCAAATTGATGATCGTGAAGGCCCATTCGTAAGTGAGTTTGTGTTTGATCAATTTCCTGCTGAATTAAGGGATATTGTAAATAACGAGGTTTGGATAGATCCTTTTACTTCGCCTGCTGGACAAGAGCTATTCGGTTTTCGATACGATGCGCGTTTTTCTGACCCTAGAACCGTTGAAGTAGATACAAACGCATGGCGACTGGTATCCGAACTGTCAGGTTTTGTTGGTTCATGGGATTGGCGAACTGGAATCGTAATCTCTCGCTCAGAATCAGAGCAGCAGGCAATAGCGGGCATTTATAACCGTTATAAATACCACGCCGCAATTGCGGGAGAGTTATGTTCTGATGGCAGTATCGCTAATTTTAATGAAGCTCAAGATTCGTTAAATTGTACCTCTGGAGCCTTACTAGATTTTTACAACCCATTCGATTCAACCTCGCCTGACAACTTAGCTATTTTGCAAGTTGCACAGGAAATCCCAGAACGAGATGGCACTAGTGAGCTTTATGCAATCGACGGTTTGATAACCGGAGATTTATTTGAATTTAATGACAATGTGGTCAGTATTGCGCTAGGCGCTGAATTAAGACGCGAAAAAATAAGTGACATACCGTCAATTAATGCACAAGCTCGAGCCGAAAATGGGTATTTGGTTGACGTGTTTGGCTTTGGGTCGAGCCTTTCTGAAGCCAGTCGAAATCAAATCGGGGCATTCGCAGAAGTGTTGGTTCCATTGACGCAATCATTCGAGTTAAACTTTGCAGGTCGATTTGATGACTACAACGATTTCGGCAGCTCATTTAACCCAAGGGTTGGATTTACTTTTCAACCAAGCGACGCATTAGTTGTAAGAGGAAGCTGGTCCACTGCATTTAGAGCGCCATCGTTGACTCAAGCGGGTGTGCAGCTACGAACCACGAGAGCCAGTTTTGATTGCGGAGCCAATCAAGATGTGGCTGATTTGTATTGTGAAGGCGACTCTTCGCTTCGAGGAAACAATGTACTTGAATTAGGCAACCCTAATTTGCAACCCGAAGAATCAACTTCTTACAATTTGGGACTCGCTTTTTTCCCATCAAAAGATACGGAAGTCACCATCGATTATTGGCATTTTGAACATGAAGATCTCGTCGATACTAATATGACCGGCGTGTTAGCAAGAGCCATCAACGATGCCTCACTGCGCCACTGTGGTTTGGTTCCAGATGGTGAGCAAGGGATCAGTTATGACCCATTTTTATGCGATTACACTGATGAAAGCGGCTTAACAATAGAACAAGATGGGGCGATCTTAACGCAAATTCTAGATGAATGGATTGCAGGTGAAGACCCCAGATTCTTTGAGTTACCGTTGTTGCGCGACCATATATTATTACTTGAAAATACTGGAACTCAGGAGCTAAGTGGAGTAGATGTAAATATTTTCCATGCATTTAGCTTAGAATCTGGCGAACTTGAAATAGATTTACAAGGGACTCACTACCTAAGCTTTGAGCGCAACATTCCTGGCTCTGACGAAATCGAAGAGCTTGCAGGCTCCTTCTCATATCCTGAAACAGTGGGCAATGTAGGTGTTTTCTGGGTTGCCGATGATTGGTTTGTCGGTGCTCGAGTATTTTATACAAGCAGTTTTCAAGACGACATTGAAAGATTGCGCGGTCGAAACATTGACGAGTTGATTGATTTAGGGGTTATCGCTGATGAAGATTCTACTCGGTATGTGGAGAGTTGGACAACTGTAGATTTAAGTGCAGGTTACTACTTTGACCAGCTAACAATCAGATTACGCGTCGAAAACCTGACCGATGAGAACGCGCCTATTGCCTATGGCAGTGGTAGAGGTTTTGATGGCTTCAACCATGACCCTTTTGGTAGACGCTATACCATCAGTGCTGAATATCTGTTTTAATTTAATTTCGACGGTAATAGCCGGTTGCTAGATAAAGGCACTTTCGCCCTCCTTCAACAGGCTTTTACCACGAATTGACTCAATCATAATAAAAACGGATGAAAGAAAATGAGCTCTAAAATCCACCAAGGTGCTGAACAACAAGGCTCAAAACTGCCCGATGCGTTTGTTATTTTGTTTTTTATCATTGTAGCGGCATCGGTCATGACTTACCTAGTCCCTAAAGGGAAATTTTCAGTCGATACTTACACCGTAGAACAAAATGGTGAACTGACTGAGAAAACTAAAATTATCCAAGACAGTTTTCAGTTCGTTGACAACGCAGAAAAAGGGGTAAAGCTCTTTGCATCAGGCGGCGAACCTGGCATGTTAAATTATGCTTTTGAAGGTTTAGTGTCGGGCGATAAATGGGGTTCAGCAGTTGGTGTTGTGGCCTTTATTCTTATCGTGGGTGGCGCATTCGGGATTATTATGCAAACGGGCGCCATCAATAATGGCATAATGGCGTTAATCAATAAAACCCAAAAGGCTGATTATATATTAATCCCCTTGATTTTTGTGCTGTTTTCATTAGGCGGCGCCATTTTCGGCATGGGAGAAGAAGCCATTGCGTTTTGTATTGTCATGGTGCCAGTCGTTGTTGCTTTAGGTTATGACACCATAACCGCTGTTTTAATTACTTATGTTGCCACGCAAATCGGATTTGCTACCAGTTGGATGAACCCGTTTTCAGTCGCGATTGCTCAGGGCATAGCAGATGTACCTATTATGTCCGGTCAAGGCTATAGGATGGCGCTTTGGTGTGTGTTCACGTTAATAGGTCTGGGTTTTACTTGGCGATACGCCAGTAAAATCAAACAAACCCCCTCTTTGAGTTTAGCGTTTGAAAGCAATCAATACTTCATCAACAAACAAGTGTCACTCGAGTCTAACTACTCTAAATACGATACTATTGTTCTACTGACCTTCCTTATTGGGATCATATGGGTAATATGGGGAGTCATTGCTCATGCGTATTATATCCCAGAAATCGCAGTACAGTTTTTTACTATTGGCCTTATTATTGGTGCTATTTCGGTCGCCTTTAATAAAATGACAATGAATCAAGTCAGTGGTGCTTTTCAACAAGGCGCAAAAGATTTGTTGCCCGCCGCGCTCATAGTAGGTATGGCAAAAGGCATTGTAATAATATTGGGCGGTGACGATGTCACAGAACCTTCTACCTTAAATACAGTACTGTTTTATGCAAGTGAAGGAATAAATGAAGTAGGTGAAATAGGCAGTGCAATTGCCATGCTCGCGTTTCAAACTACTTTCAATTTCTTTGTCGCCAGCGGTTCAGGACAAGCCGCCATTACCATGCCCTTAATGGCACCCTTAGCAGATTTAGTGGGCATCACCAGACAGGTGGCCGTACTGGCGTTTCAATTAGGCGATGGGTTTAGTAATTTAATCATCCCAACCTCAGCCTCGTTAATTGGTTGCCTTGGAGTCGCTAGAATAGACTGGTCGGTTTGGTTTAAGTTTATATGGAAGTTTTTCCTTTTGCTTTTTGTTACCGCCGCAATTTCTGTCATAATTGCCGTACTTATCGGATATCAATAAAAACATGACAATTTATATTATAAAAGATGCCTGTGTATATAGCCCTGACAGCCTAGGCAAACAAGATATTGCGTTCACTCAAAATAAAATTTTGCACATTGGAAACATTAATGAGACCGCACTGTCCGATGCAAACTTACCTCTAGAAGTCATTGATGGCGGGAGTAGTATCGTCACACCTGGCTTTGTTGATCCTTTAGTGCATATTACAGGAGGCGGAGGTGAAGGTGGTTTTCACACTAGAACGCCTCAAATGCAAGTTTCTGATGCGGTAAAGCATGGTGTTACAACACTGGTCGCTGCTCTTGGCACCGATGCAATAACACGCTCTTTAGAAGATGTAATCGCTAAGGCTAAATCGCTTAAATATTATGGATTATCCTCGTATATATATTCTGGTAATTATCATGTACCCATAAAAACGATTACCGGCGATCTTACAAAAGACATTATGATGATTGAGGAAGTGATTGGCGTGGGCGAAGTCGCCATAGCCGATCATCGCGGCTCTCAGGTTAGTTGCCATGAACTATCAAGAATCGCTTCTCAAGCAAGAGTGGCAGGCATGCTCAGCAATAAATCAGGGATCGTATTTATCCATGTGGGCTCAGGTAAAGATAAATTGGACAAGCTTCACGAAGTCATAAATTCATCGAGCATTCCGATTACTCAATTCCTTCCTACTCACATAAATAGAAACCAATCTTTGCTAAAAGCTGGTTTTGAATGGGTAAAAAAAGGAGGCTACATTGACTTTACTGCCAGCGCCAATGACAGCTTTATTGATCCTGACGAAATAGATGCCGCAGAGGCGGTTGCCAAAGCCCTTGACGCCGGAATTGATGTAAATAGAATCAGCATTAGCTCAGACGGTAATGCAAGTTTGCCTGTATTTGATAAAGCCGGCGAGTTAATTGGCCTTGAAGTAGGTTCGGTATCATCACTGCAACATACTCTTACCAAAATGATTAGTAAGTTTCACATTCCGATGGAACTTGCACTTGGTTGCATTACAAGCAATCCTGCTTCGATGTTAAAGTTGACTAAGGGCAGATTATCCGCAGATGCTGATGCAGATTTATTGGTAATGGACGAATCTAACTTTCAAATTAAACACGTCTTTGCCTCAGGTAAACACCTGCTCAACAACGGTCGCTTAAATTTTCAACCCAATTTTGAATAATAAGGCAATTCATTTAGGTTTCAGTATCAAAGTGTCCTGCAAATACGTGAATGGATATACAAAAGGTATTGCCAATACTTGGATGCAGCGCAAAGATTTATTAAACCTTGGATTGGTCATATAAAGCGTGAAAATTTAACTCAATTAATGTTTCCGATCAGCATTATATGATAAGTTGGTGTTGGCATTAAGCACCGGGTTATACCAGTCAAAAATAATCAACACAACAATAATAAGACAAACAAAAATGAACGATACTACTTCAACCAAAAGCACCAATAAAATCATAGCGATCATAGAAAAGTTGGGTAAAAAAATCCCCGATCCCATCATAATTTTCATCTATTTTCTCGCTTTTGCATTCATCCTCACCATTTTTATTGGTGGTCTAGAGTTTAAAACTCAGGCTGCGGATGGAACCGTTATTGTCCATAGCATAAAAAATATGGCTGAGGCCCAAAATGTTATTTGGATGTTTGACAATGCTTTGGTAGCAAATTGGCTCGCCTTCGGTAATGGCGTACTTGGGGTGATTCTAATTGTTATGTTAGGGGTGGGTGTAGCAGAGAATTCTGGGTTATTTGGCACTCTAATCAAAAAGCTGGGCACCAAGCTCAAAGCCAATTTACTCACTCCAGCCTTAGTGTTTTTAGGAATTATGAGCTCTATCGCAACAGATGCTGGATATTTGATATTGATACCCCTTGCAGGTCTGCTTTACGCCGGTTTGGGCAAACACCCTCTTATAGGCATGGCAGCGGCCTTCGCCGGAGTTTCAGCTGGTTTTAGTGCCAACCTGATCCCAGCTACTCCGGTAGACGTCATTATTGGCATGAACGCTCAAATATTTGCTGAGGCGCAAGGTGTTCCATTTGAGACCGCTTCCGGCGATGCTTTAACACCCGCCACAATGCATTACTATTTTATATTTGTATCGACGTTTCTATTAGTCGCATTGGGTACTTGGGTCACAAATAAGTTTGTGGCACCAAGATTCGAAAATGACAGTTTTGAATTACCTGAAGGAATCGATCTATCCGATTTTTCTGTCAAAGAGGAAGAGCAAAAAGGTTTGAAAGCCTCGTTTTGGGGGTTATTACTATCATTAATCATTATTGTATTATTAGCAATGGGCCCACTGGCAACATTTGAAAACGAAGCTGGGCAACAGGTGTCTCCTTATATAAACAATGTGATTTTATTAATTTCCTTGGTATTTATTTTGGTTGGTGCCTTTTATGGCTACGGAAGTGGAAAATTTAAAGCTCTCATAGATGTTATTCAAGCTATGATTAAACAAATGAATACAATGGGATATATATTAGTTCTGACCTTTTTCTGTTATAACTTTTTAGGGCTATTAGCCTATTCTGGACTGGGCACCTACATCACATATTTAGGGGCAACTTTCCTAGAATCGTTAGGTCTGCAAAAATTCCCTATTCTTCTAATAATAGGATTTGTATTTACCACGGCATTGATCAATTTATTTGTAGGTGGATTAACTTCTAAATGGATGTTATTAGGTCCAATTTTCGTTCCTATGTTGTATCAAGTTAATCCAGCCATGACACCTGATTTAGTCGCCGCTGCGTATCGAGTTGCAGATTCGTCAACCAATATCATCACTCCAATGATGGTTTATTCGGGGATAATTCTTGCATTCATGCGAAAGTACAAGCCAGACCTTAGTTTTGGCGATCTAATACTGATGATGTTGCCCTACTCTATCGTGTTTTTAATCTTCTGGACAACATTGTTGGTTGGCTTCTTCGCATTAGGCATTCCATTGGGGTTCTAACACAGGATTAAATTAGTCTAATTAAGAAAATGTCGTTTATGATTTCTCACTTACATTAAGTGGTAAGTATGCCTAGAAGGAAAAGTATCGCCAGTTGGTGTAATACTCCCCGTTTTATGGTTTTGAACCATAAATAGCTTCTAATCAAAGAGGAATGTGGAAAAGAAAGGTAAACAGTTAATGAGTGCAGAAGATAGAAAGACAATCAACATTATCTCTATCGTCGACTCTGTTTTAGGGAGTAAAACTAATCAATCTGTTTCATTGCAAATGAACCAGATCATGGTTTTTCAAGGTGACTCAATAACTGACTCCGGCAGAAATAGAAAGAACACTTTACCTAACAGTAACTCAAGTCTGGGAGACGGATTTGTATTTGAAGTATCCAAAACGCTAAATTATGCAATTGACAAGTACAATCTCAATATCTACAACCGAGGAGTAGCGGGCAATAAAACGGATGAGCTTTTAGCCCGCTGGTCGCAAGACTGTGTGTCATTGAAGCCAGACATTTTGACCATATTGATTGGTGTGAACGATTATTGGCATAAAAAAAAGAAAAATCAAAAACAATCCCTTGAGGACTATTCCAGAAACTATGAGCACTTGATTTCTGATACTAAGCACATTCTACCAAATACGTGCTTAATATTATGTGAGCCTTTCATTCTACCAAACACTGGCGTTGTGGACGATTCTTGGTTAGAACCGTTTTCAAACTATCGGCGAGTGGCAGAGACTATCGCCATTAATAATGATGCGATGTGGATACCATTACAAAAGGTTTTTACAGAAGCTGTAAAATATGCGCCTGAGGCATATTGGTTGTATGACGGTGTGCATCCAACTAAAGCCGGAGTAAAACTCATTTCTTACACTTGGTTACACTGCCTATCGCTAACATAATAAAAAGGACCGTAAAAAATAATTGTTATGCACACTTACCTTTCGCGATCCTTAAAATGTTAACCCTGATGGGTAACGTGTCTATATATCGTAATTTTTTAAGCGTAAGTGCCGTCTCTTTCAACGTCTCTGTTGATTGCACCTTCAAGCACTCGAACTTTTTCTTCTTCTTGGAACAGTAACTGCTGCTTATTTGTGATCTGTTTTTTAAGATGCATTAGGTACGCTAAATACGCGGCCAAGCCTGCTATGCCCGCTATGCCTGCGAGATAATGGAACAGAATACCACCTGCAAAAGCAATGACAAGAAACGTCACTATCATCACCACATGGTGAGCGCCCTTGTATTCACGGTATAAATCTTTAACTTCTCGTTCAATTTTCTCAACTAACTTGCGTTGCAATTCTCGCTCGTTGATCTGGCTTTGATGTAACATATGTTAATAATCCTTAGCACCTTTGTTATTTAATAATTGTACTTAATTAACAAATAAATGCAATTAACATTGGTGCTGTTGTCTGAATTATAGGGTGCTATTCTAAAGAAAATTTAAGGGGCTATTGAAGCTCCAGCAAGCTGCTGTTGTTGGGCAAAGGCTTCTTGCTTTGCTTGCTCAGGAATGGCAGCCCACGCATCTTTGATAGGTCCAAATAGTCCAATAACTTCGTCGATAATAGTCACGCCATTTTCTACGTCAATTTCAGTAATTTTATCAATGATATAGTTATACAAGTTGAACATGTTTTGGGAGAAATCGCCGCCAACGTCTGTATTTAAAGTATCACGAAGATTGATAAATATAGCGGTAGCTTTCGAAATATTATCGGAACGACCTTTTAAGTCACCTCTTGAAATACAACCTTTGGCATACGCTAATTTGTCTATTGCGCCTTGCATGAGCATAAGCGTAAGTTTGTGTGGGTCAGCGGTAGCTACTTGTTGTTTCAAACCACCTTTTTGATAGGCATTTATTGCTTTTAATGACATATTATTATCCTAATGCTGCAAATAACGCGCTGCCAGTTTGTTGTAAACGGGCAACAGTTGTATCTAAACTTAAGTAACGATCACGAAGGGTTTGTTCATAACTGATCATGCGTATTTCAAATCGCTCCCTATCGGTATTCACAACTTCCTGTTGATCTTTAATGCTGTCTTCTCGGCTCGTCAATATTCCAGAAGATTGAGTATATTGTTCGGTAAACTCCAATAACCTAGTAGCAATGCCGCCTTCGGCATTAAATAGATTGTCGATATCATCAAAGTTGTCGTTTAGCGCATTTTCTAATCGACTCGACCCAGTTCCCAATCCAAAGTCAGTAGACCCAATCTCTAATTTACCATCGGCAGTCAACTCAATACCTAAAGCAAAAAGACTTCCAATAACAGAATCTCCAACATTGCTTCCTAGTATATTGGACATACCGCTTTGTAAACCTCTTACCATAGAGTCGCCAGATAACGGGCCATCATCTTCAAGGTCTGAGGCACCATAAGCGGTAAGTTTGTCAAACTCATCACTTAATTCATTAAATTTATCAACAAACTCTCGAATTTTTTCTTCTAATTTTTCAGCATCGAAGCCAATGGTTAATTTTGAAGCAATAGCGTCACCATTGGCGTCTTTTTCAGATAATTCTTTAACATCAAACCTGACACTTTGAATTGTGTTTTCAAACTTATTAGTTGAGCTTTGTACTTCTATCCCATCAACAGTCGCAATGGCATTCTTTGCTTGATTTTCTGGAGTAATTGATAAGGTACTTGCGCTACCATCTGACTTTTCTGTGGTCAAACGAGCGAACTCAGCCACGTCATTTGTATTTACAATTTGTAAGTCGTTATTATCGCCGGTTACGCTCGAACTAAAGACTAAACGCGCACCACCAGCATCCGTCCCAGTATTAATAATATTGGCTGTCACGCCAAAGTTATTTTCGTCATTGTTGATCAGTTCTCGCAGCTCTTCTAAGGTTGTGCCAGCCGCGACATTAACTGAAAATTCATCGCCAGTGTTATCAATCTTAAAAGTCAGATCAGCGTTACCCGCACTTAGCACAACATCGTCTTTTGAGCCAAACCCACCATTATCTGCATTTTGAGTTTCTATGCGACTGCCTTGGGCTAATTGAGTTACTGCAATCGCGTAGGTCCCAGGAAGCGCAGCGGCTGAAGGAGTAGCTGATAAGACATCGTTATCTTCTGATGGATTTTCTATGGTTGGTTCTCGACCGCTAAGATTGCCTTCTTGTTGAAGATCTTTGATAATATCTTCAAAGTCACTCAATTTTGATTTGACTTGACCAACGGCAGAGATCTCTTCTTGGAGTGTCTCTTCTCTTTGATCCAACCGTTGGGTTTTTGCGCCTCGTTCCGCACTTAGTAATTGTGACACTAAGGATTCAAGGTCTAAGCCCGAACCTACTCCTAACGATTGAATACTCATAACTTACCTCATAATTAAACCTGCCTGTCAACTAAAATGCCTGTATTGGGTGTATCGGCATTCAAAGCGGCTTCAAATTCTTCTAAACGCTCTGCAAACTTTAGTACTTCCTCGGAAGGAATTTGCCGTATAACGTTGCCGCTTTCTTTATCAGTGACAATAACAATAGGCTGGCCGGCATTTTCATCCATATTAACTAAGTCGAATGAAATTTTTGTGCCATTTGTTTGTAAAACTTCACCTACTCGACCTAATGCTTCATTTAACGACTGACTAAAATCTTCTGCTTCCTCTCGTCTTTGGTTATCGGCTTGTAAAATATTTGCTTTAAGCTTTTTTTGTTCGTCAATAGCACTTGGATTAGAAAGATTATTTTGGCCTTTTTCGAGATTTTTAACTTGTTGAAAAGTGAAATTGTTTTCACCTTTTGAAAAGCCACTTACCCCACCGGATAGACCTAGCAAGTTGTTAGTAATGAAGGTTTTATCAGTAATAAGCGAAGATTTGTCTTGCGCAAAATTTTGATTAATTTTTGTGTTTAATATGTCCATAATACTACTCCACCGTGAGGGAGGAGCGGTTGCACCAAAACTAACAGGTGAACCGCCCGTTCAACGCAACTTTTTAACGCTAACTGTGTTCTTAGTTAACCTAAATAAAGTCTTATCCTAACAACGATAATGCTGTTTGAGGTCTGTTTGCTGCTTGGCTCAGTATAGCCACAGAAGCCTGTTGAAGTATTTGATTTTTCGTTAAGTTCGCTGTTTCTGCTGCAAAGTCTGTGTCTAGGATACGTGATCTCGCACTTGACAGGTTTTCATTTACATTGCTCAAATTTCGAATAGACGACTGGAATCTATTTTCTTCAGCTCCTAAATCTGCTCTAACACCGCCAATCGCCGATAAAGCGGTATCTATAAGTGCAATTGCGCTACTCGCATTAGCGGCGGTTGAGACACTTAATGAGCCAATTCCAAGGCCTGTTGCACTGAAACCTGCAGTTGCGATACTGCTCGCTGACAAATTGATAGATATGTTCTGTCCGCTATTTGCGCCTACTAAAAAACTAGCGGAATAACCACCGTCAAACAAGGTTACACCATTATACTGCGTATCGGTAGAGATACGTGATATTTCGGTTTTTAATGCGGTTACCTCAGAGTTTAAAGCATTTCTATCAGCAGCAGAGTTGATGCCGTTTTGCGATTGAATGGCCAATTGTCTAATGCGTTGCAATGCCGTTGTCGTTTCACCTAAAGCACCTTCTGCTGTTTGAGTAAGCGAAATCGCATCGTTCGCATTTCGTACTGCTTGACTTATTCCGTCAATTTGAGATGTTAATCGGTCCGAAATACGCAGACCAGCAGCGTCGTCGGCAGCTGAATTAATTCTAAACCCAGACGATAACCTTTCATAAGATTTATCAAGTGCGCTCGATGAGTCGAACAATTGACGCTGAGCGTTTAACGCTGAAACATTTGTATTAACAAAAATAGACATCCACTACCTCCAAAAAAACAAGACGAGCGAGAGAGCGCGCAGCGTGTAGGAGCGCATATCTTGTTTTCATGTTTAATTATGCCAATACAAGTTCACTAGGCTTGTATTAACTACCTCAATTATTTGGTCTGCAAAAAACTTGCAATACCCCTCAACAATAGGTATCGACCCTAGCTGAATAGTCTTTAGTGGAAAATATTAATTTTTAAGATAAAAGTTCATAACAATCTGATTTATATATAAAAATACATGTTAAAAATAAAATGTGTTAGGTTATTTTTGAGTACTTTTAGCACCAACCACTGAAGATTTTTTTAATTAACCTGACGTAAATTCTTCTACTGGCATGAAATCTGCTCTTTTCTGGCATGAAATATGCTGCATGAAATATGCTGATAAACGAAAAGGAAACTGTAAATCGCAAATGACAACGAGAAACATATCGTTCTTTAGGAAATAGCAAAGATACCTAGGAAGGTTACCGACAAAGCGATTTGCCAATAATAAAGACAAAATCTATCGATGATGGGATGAAATAAAAAAGGCTGAGCCAAATGGGGCGGCTCAGCCAACTTGCTCACGTTAGGAGTGGGAGCAAAGGTTTTTGTCGACTGGCAGGATTGTAGAACATGAAAGTACTGGCCTCTCAACCGCACTTCTATACTCTCAGTCTTGTTAGTCGACGTTTTAACTTGTTATAAGTTAGCCTTCCTTGGCCAGTCAGCCTCTCAAGCCATATTTATTAGTAATACTATCCTTGCAGTAAGCTCAATGCCGCTTGCGGCCTTTGATTAGCTTGTGTTAATACTGTCGTACTTGCTTGCTGTATTATTTGCAAGCGGGTCAAGTTTGCCGTCTCAGCGGCAAAATCCGTATCTCTTATTCGGCTTCTAGCTGCCGACACGTTCTCAGAAATATTGGTTAAATTTCTAATGGTTGATTGAAATCGGTTTTGAATCGCACCTAAATCAGCTCGTTTGTCGTCTACAGCTTCAATCGCAGTGTCAATTCTTGACAATGCAGCCTCAGCGCTTGCTGCAGTAGACACCGAAAGTGTGAATCCTGGGAATAAACCTGATGTACCGAAACCGCCTGTCCTAGAAGCATTAATGCTTATAGTTTGCCCAGAATTCGCACCGACTAGGAACCTTGAGGAAAAGGTTCCAGATAATACATTGACAGAGGCAAACTGAGTGGTTTCTGCTATTCGACTCATTTCAATCTTCAGCGCCGAAACCTCTTTTTGAAGTGCATTTCTATCCGCGGCTGAGTTAATGCCATTTTGCGATTGTATCGCTAGAACGCGGACTCTTTGCAATGCGGACACGGTCTCTTGAAGCGCACCTTCCATTGTTTGAGCCAGTGATATACCATCATTAGCGTTTCGAACAGCCTGATCTAAGCCCATAATTTGCGAAGTCATTCGATCAGATATTTGCAAACCGGCTGCATCATCTTTTGCACTGTTGATCCTGTAGCCCGAAGACAGTCTTTCAAAAGCTGTACTAAGGTTAGTGGTTGTGTCATTTAGAAACCGTCTGGTACTCAACGACGAAATATTTGTATTGACGAATAAAGACATTCTTTTTTCTCCTAACGATTAAATTTATAATTTTTTTTATTATTGTGTTTTTTAGACCAACTAATTAACTATCAATTAATGGCACAATTAATGCTTGTTTAAAATAAGCCAAACGCAGTATTATTTTATTAACTTTTGTTTGGCGGTTTTTGTTAGGCCCAACACTAGTGCTTGGCAAAACGTTGTTGTAACAGGGCAAACGCTCGTTGCTGACCGGCGGGTATGGTGTTCCAGACCTCATACCTCTCACTACCTCCTGGCATCATTCCTGTCAGGTCGGCAGTTCTGTATAACAACACGTCTTTTACTTCTCTTGTCTTTTACTTCTCTTGTCTGTTACCAATAATTGATTGACGTTCTCGTTTAGCGGACTCAAATTCAGGCCGCAACTGTCCGTCTTTGATTTTTTACAAAATCAAATTTTTATATCTATTTAACGAGTTAAGATTGAGTTTGATAAATTACTGAAGGCTAGAAGCGCCTTGTCAATAACCCAAACTGTACTTCCCTAACGATTTTTATGGCCTAACTCTTAATTGGTTATTTTGCCAAAATAGAAAACTCAACATTCTTTTTATTTGAATCATATTAACTAGGCGACTGCCTGTATTAATTCAACTCTTACTGATGGCTATTATTGGCCTTTGTTTTGAGTATTCTTGAGTGGATATTATTATTAGATGTTCCGCTCAAATAAGTTATCGTCTGGGCAGAGTAAAAGCTTTAGTAAAAAATACTAAATTTATAAAAAAAGGGGGGGTAGCCAGAATTAATGCATAATTCTGGCCAGTCGCTCTGGTATAAGAGAGTGAGCGGACTCTCTGCTGTTTGGCTAGCTAAGCAAGTATACTACCTCCTGGCTTCATTCCCCAAACAGTAGGGTCTCAGAAGGAGCTATCTGTCTAACCTAAAAGCTGTAGTGCTGACTGTGGACGCTGATTAGCCTGCGA
>CBFIBG010000085.1:0-12569 GCA_965660815.1 Glaciecola sp. | reverse complement strand
GATTTAGAGGTGAATGAATCGACCCTTATTCCTAGACAGGACACTGAAGTGTTGGTTGAAAGTATTCTTGAATTACCGCTCCCTAAGTATCCAAAAGTACTGGATTTGGGAACAGGTACTGGTGCAATAGCACTGGCAATTGCCAAAGAAAAAAAAGACTGGGAAATAATAGGGGTCGATAGAATTTCAGACGCCGTTGAATTAGCAAAACGCAATGCCAAAAGAAATAACCTAGATGCGGCATTTTACGTCAGTCATTGGTATGAAGTATTTGACGAAAAAAAATTATGCGTCACCACCAATTCAGCCCCAACCACTCAAAAATTTGATGTCATTGCTTCCAATCCACCTTATGTAGAACCAGACAGCAAATATTTGCAAAAAGGTGATTTAAGATTTGAACCTAATTCTGCTCTTGTCGCTACCAATGAAGGATTAGCGGATATAATTCATATCGTAAAATATGCACCAAAATATCTGCACAAGAATGGATATTTGGCTTTAGAGCATGGATTCAACCAGGGTGAAGCAGTCAGAGACTTGCTGCTTAAAAATGGTTTTTTTAATGTAGAAACAATAAAAGATTATAATGACTTGCCTAGAGTAAGCATTGGGCAACTCCAACACTAACTAGGATACCAAGCAATGTTAAATCACTGTGTCTAGCATTTGGTGTGTCGTACAATTTGAAAACAGGAACATATCACGCGTAAAGTACACTGAGAAATGTGATTGAATCGCCAAGAGGTGTTTGAGTTGGGTTTGAATTGTAACAACTTAACTAATAAAAGCGTGGTATAAAAAATAAAAAAACACATCCTAAATATGATGCAACACTAGACATTAAACGAAATTAAAAAACTCTAGGGCTATTAGGCCTTAATATAACAACAATAAGGAAAGCTATATGAGCTTATACGCAATAGTAAAACATGCGCACTTGTTAATCATTCTATTGACCTTTGTCTTTTTCATTATCAATCTGGTATTACTGATGAAGGACTCTGAAAAAGTAAATAACAAAGTGCTGAAAATTGGTCCTCATATACTCTATACGCTTTTTGTGATTACGTTTATTTACTTAGCTGCAGTAAATCCACTTAATTTAATTCCTTTTGCGCACTCTTGGGCAACCACTAAACTGGCTGGTTTTGTATTCTATTTGTTATCTATTACCTTGGCACTTAAATGGGCAAAATCGAATTTGTGGAGAATCGCTGGTGCAATAAGCGCAGTTTTTTGGTTGGCAATGACTGCCAGACTTGGCTTTGCAGATAGGTTAAAAGTGAAAGGCGATGGTGAATCTGCATACAACCTAATGCAAGCGGTTGTTAATGCATCCACATCAATTGTGTGAGGGACACATGATTAAACAAATAAAAATAGGTGATATAACCGTCGCAAACGATGCACCCTTTGTTTTGTTCGGTGGAATGAATGTTTTGGAATCTGAAGACCTTGCAATGCGCATTGCTGAAACCTACAAAACGGTAACTACTAAACTCAATATTCCTTACGTGTTTAAAGCGTCTTTTGATAAAGCCAATCGCTCATCGGTAAGCTCTTATCGAGGTCCAGGCTTGCAAGAAGGGCTAAAGATATTTGAAAAAATAAAATCTGAATTCGAGTTACCTATAATCACAGACGTGCATGAGCCTTATCAAGCTGAAGTCGTTGCTGAAGTTGCAGATGTTATACAACTCCCCGCTTTCTTAGCACGTCAAACAGACTTAGTGGTTGCAATGGCAAAAACCAATGCAGTGATTAATGTTAAAAAGCCCCAGTTTCTCGCGCCGCATGAAATGCAACACATTATTAATAAATTCAGTGAAGCGGGAAATGCGCAAATTATGCTATGCGAGCGTGGCAGTTGTTTTGGATACAATAATTTGGTAGTAGATATGCTCGGTATGGATCTTATGAAGCCATTTGCGCCTGTAATTTTTGACGCAACACACGCGCTTCAAAAACCGGGTGGAAGATCTGATTCAGCTGACGGTAGAAGAGCTCAGGCAGCTCAACTAGCAAGAAGTGGAATGGCTTTGGGCATTGCTGGCTTATTTATAGAATCTCATCCAGAGCCTAACAAAGCAAAATGTGATGGACCTTGCGCGCTTCCTTTAGATAAGCTAGAAGATTACTTGCTCCAAATGAAGTCAATAGATGATTTAGTAAAATCCTTCGTCGACCTAAATATTGAATAATACGTTCATTTGCTATTAGTTGCTCAAAAGCCACTAGTAGCAAAACGTTATCAAACACGTAAATATAAAGTTTTTATCCCCAAAAAGGCTATTAAACACAGCCTTTCGAAGGGACGTTTAATCTTGATTACGTAGTCAAAGTACCGCGCAAAATAATGATTAGATGCCTTCAAGGATCTCGTTTAACAAATGACTAGGACACATCGCCTTAGTCGCTAATTCATGGTCTACAAAGTAGTAGCCGTTTACGTCTATGGGCACGCCTTGCGCTTCATTTAACTCATCTAGCACTTGGTCTTCATTTGATTTCATTTTCTTATAAATGGGTTCAAACTCAGTCTTTAAATCAAGGTCGTCTGTTTGGCCTGCTAAGGCTTCAGCCCAATACATTGCCAAATAGAAATGAGAGCCTCTGTTGTCTAATTCTTTCACCCTTCGAGATGGTGACTTGTTTTCTTCTAAAAACTTGGCAGTTGCCTTGTCAAGAGTATCGGCAAGCACCTTAGCTTTATTGTTGCCTTTAGCAACGCTTAAATGCTCGAAAGAAGCCGCCAGTGCTAAGAACTCGCCTAAAGAGTCCCATCTTAAATGGTTTTCTCTATTGAATTGTTGCACGTGTTTGGGGGCAGACCCTCCAGCTCCAGTCTCAAATAATCCTCCACCGTTCATGAGTGGCACAATCGACAACATTTTTGCACTCGTCCCTAGTTCTAAAATTGGGAATAAATCGGTTAAGTAATCACGCAATACATTGCCAGTAACAGAAATAGTGTCCAACCCTTGTTTACAACGTTTTAAAGTAAATTCAGTTGCTTCCACGGGGTTTAAAATATGCAATTCAAGTTCAGATGTATTGTGCTTCTTTAGATAAGTATGCACTTTATTAATTACTTGAGCGTCGTGTGCTCGATGCTGATCAAGCCAAAATACTGCTGGAGTACTGCTGGCTTTGGCCCTACTTACTGCCAATTTAACCCAGTCTTGAATGGCTACATCTTTAGTTTGGCACATTCTGAAAATGTCACCTTCTTGTACATCATGTGACATTAATACTTCGCCAGATTCCGATACTACAGTCACTTTACCTGAGCTTGGCAATATAAATGTTTTATCGTGAGAACCATATTCTTCAGCTTTTTGAGCCATCAATCCAACGTTCGGCACACTTCCCATAGTAGATGGGTCAAAGGCGCCATGCTTTTTACAGAACTCGATAACCGCATCAAATACGCCAGCATAGTTGCGATCTGGTATCATAAACATGGTGTCATGTTGGCGACCATCTGGTCCCCACATTTGTCCAGATGCTCGAATTGCCGCCGGCATAGAGGCATCAATGATCACATCGCTTGGTACATGAAGGTTGGTGATACCTCTATCCGAGTCAACCATGGCAAGTGGCGCTTGTTTTTCATAGACGGCCTGAATATCTTGCTTAATTTCAGACTGTTTTTGAGGGTCTAACTTGTCAAGTTTATAGTAAACATCACCAAGGCCATTTCGAACGTCTACTCCAATTTCAGAAAACGTGCCGCTGTGTTTTTCAAATACATCTTTAAAATACGCGGTAACAGCATACCCAAACAAAACAGGATCCGATACTTTCATCATAGTGGCTTTCAAATGCAAAGACACTAACACGTCTTGTTCTTTAGCTTTTGTAATTTGTTTTTGGTAAAAAGCTTCTAATGCAGCCTTGCTCATTACTGATGAATCAATAATTTCTTTCTCTGCTAACTTTATATTACTTTTTAATGTGGTTGTTTTGTCATTACTATCGATGAACTTTATACTGACACTTTGCGCATCTTCAATCGTGACAGATTGCTCGCTTCCGTAAAAGTCGCCGCTCTCCATGCTTGCTACATAGGACTTTGAGTCGGCCTTCCATGCGCCCATGGAATGTGGGTTATTTTTGGCGTATTGCTTCACTGAACTTGGCGCTCGGCGATCAGAATTTCCCTCGCGTAACACAGGGTTAACCGCTGAACCAAGCACTTTTGCATATTTGGCCTGAATGGATTTTTCTTCTTCTGTCGATGCACTGTCTGGATACTCTGGTAAGTGATAACCTTTGTTTTGTAATTCTTTTATAGCGGCCTTTAACTGTGGTATCGACGCGCTTATGTTAGGCAGTTTTATGATGTTTGCATCTGGCGTTTGAGCTAATTCCCCAAGCTCGGCCAGCGCATCAGCCATTTGTTGGTTTTCATTAAGGTATTCAGGAAAGTTTGCGATGATACGCCCAGCTAATGAGATATCTCGTGTTTCGATGGAAATACCGGAAGATTTAGTAAAAGCTCTAATGATTGGCAAAAAAGAATGTGTTGCCAACGCTGGGGCTTCATCTGTGATTGTATATATAATTTTAGATTGATCTGTCATTTAACATCCTACAGCAAGTCTAGTTTTTATTGTCAACATATCCGGTATCCAGCAACTGTGTGCGAACATGTTTTAGTTTTATAGCTTAGTCGAGATATTGTGTTTTTGTTTAGAATATCAATATCAAAATGTAGTATTTGATTAAAGTTCGTGCAATTCAGTTAGGGCGAGTCGTTTCTAAATTATAAATTATTCGATTCGCTAACATACTTATTTGCAGCGATACTAATTTTACTAATACTTAATAAAGGGCTTTTAATTTTAGAAGCCTGTGCGATCCTTGAGGATGGTTTGCATTTCCTTTCTTGTGTCGATAAGGATTACTATATAAAAACGATCTATTGAATATAGATTTATCGGTTATATAAAAATAAAAAGTTATCAATAAACTATGCTCGAATGAATCATTAACCATACTAGTGCGAATTATTGCGAGTTGATTTTTTATCCCCCAACTAATGAAAGATTCAAAGGTATAAGGCTTCGATTAAAAACGTCAAACACCAAACTCGTTGTCGAACGTTCTGCTGTATACACTTGTTACCCCTATTCCTTTTAAGTCTTTTTCGTATTTTCTAAACTCATTTTGATGTAGGTGCAAATGTTCAAAGAATGTATGGTCAACGACAATTTGTTTACTTTTTGCAATGGACTCCAAACGAGCCGCGAGTAAAACAGGCTTTCCCCATATGTCTATTTGAGGGTGTTTAGGATCAAATACGCCAATGGTCACTTTCCCGTAACTAACGCCTATTTTAATATCAATAGTGGTGTTAGATAAAATATTGTAGCAGGCTAGAAATGCCCTATAGACAAGATAGCACGATGCATTTTCTAACTGTTTTTCTTCAAGTTCGCTTGAAGATAACGAATTCTTTTTTGTGGATTTACGTGTATATTTGCTATGCTTCAAAATAGGTAAATGGCGAAGAATAGAACTGAAAAACTCCTTGCGACAGGATTTACTTTGTCTTTGAACAACCGCTATGTACTGGTCACCGTTTGTTTTTATTCTCACCCCCCCAAAAGGCGATATTAGCTTGTCATAAGAAGCAAAGAGCTCGGTCACCAGTTTTAGATTAGCGTTACTAGGTTTAATACCTGTATTGATAAGTTTTGAAGAATCAACAATATCAACAAAAATTACGCTCATGTTTTGTTGACTGCAACGTTGTTTAAATTTTTTAGATTGTTTGCTCTTGAATAAGCAAACCTTGATGAGAGATTTAATGTTCATCCGTCGTCCTTGATGGGTATGAGCCAGTCCTTTAGCTCATTAATTTATTTCATTTTGTTACAAGACTTAATTTGTCTCGCTACTTTGTTTACTCAGTTTACGTTAAGGACATTTACTGTCTAATAACTGGTCAACCATTCTTATCGCGTCACCAATATATGTGGCTGGCGTTAAGTCTTTAAGTGAGGCTTTGGCGGAATCAGGTAATTCAAGGTTATCGATGAATATTGACATAGCCTGAGAATCTACTTTTTTGCCGCGGGTGAGCTCTTTTAACTTTTCGTACGGTTTTTCAATACCATATCTTCTCATTACCGTTTGTATGGGCTCAGCGAGTAGCTCCCAATTCGTGTCTAAATCGTGTTTTAACGCTGCTTCGCTTACTTCGAGCTTACTGATGCCCTTGAGTGTAGCCTGATACGCAATCACGGCATAGCCAAAACCAACCCCCAAGTTTCTCAATACGGTAGAGTCAGTCAAGTCTCTTTGCCATCGACTGACAGGCAGTTTTGAGGCTAAATGGATAAAAATAGCATTGGCTATGCCCAAGTTTCCTTCAGAGTTTTCAAAGTCTATTGGATTAACTTTGTGTGGCATGGTGGAAGAGCCGATCTCTCCTGCAACTGTTTTTTGCTTAAAATAACCCAAGGCGATATAACCCCAAATATCGCGGTCAAAATCGATAATTACTGTGTTGAAGCGAGCGACTGCGTCATAAATTTCTGCAATGTAATCATGCGGCTCAATTTGAGTAGTGAAGGCGTTATGTGTAATACCTAGAGACTCTACAAACTCTTGCGAAAACTCATGCCAATCTATATCCGGATAAGCGCTTAAATGAGCATTGTAGTTTCCTACCGCACCATTTATTTTGCCTAAATATTCGGCTTGATTTATATGGTCGATTTGCCGTTGAAGCCTAACTACCACATTTGCCATTTCTTTTCCCATAGTTGTGGGAGTGGCAGGTTGACCATGTGTTCTGGCCATCATTGGGATAGTTTTATATTCTTTCGCCAATTTGGTAAGTGCATCCACAAGCTCTTGGCAATATGGTAAAACAACGTTTTCGATCCCGCCTTTCAACATTAATGCATGAGATAAATTATTGATGTCCTCAGAGGTACAAGCGAAGTGGATAAACTCAGATACAGCGTTAAGCTCTTCGAATTCTTCAACTTTTTCTTTGAGAAAATATTCAACCGCTTTTACATCATGATTGGTGGTGCTTTCAATTTCCTTTACCCGGGCCGCGTCGCCTTCTGAGAATTCATCCACTATTTGGTTGAGCAACATGGTAGCTTGTTCGGAAAACTCTGGGACCTCTTTGATTTTAGGATGCTTGGAAAGTGCTTGGAGCCATCTTACTTCAACTTGAACTCTGTATTTAATTAATCCATATTCGCTGAAATAGGGGCGCAAAGCGCAGCTCTTGGACCCATATCTGCCGTCGACAGGAGATAAAGCATTGAGTGAAGATAAAACCATGTGTGAATCCTATAAAATGTGTTGCTTAATAGAGAGTAATCAAACTTTGATTAGATTGCGTTAAGAGTTAATACTCTAATTGTTAGTTTACATTGATCTCAGCGCTTCCATACCGTGCTTAAGTACAGATTTTCGATTAAAAAGTATATGCCGCCTTTTTCCGCCTAATTGACGCCATAATACAGCGCTTCTAATGCCTGATAATAATAGAGCCCTAACTCTTTTTTGATTCGACTCTATGGACAAATAAGAGGGATTACCAGCAACTTGGATCTTGGGAGCCAAAGGACTAACAACGTCAGAATATATACTTGCTAAATTGTTGATAATTTGAATGTTGTCAAAATCGACATGTGCCAATTGCCTTTGCACGTGGGATACCCTCTGTCCAAGTTCGTTAAGCGCTTTAGACTGTCGAGATAACTTTCTTTCGAGTCCTAATATTGAGGCTATATATCTAGTAATTTCAGCGTCTTTTTGTCGATTATCATTATCTAATTGAGCCACCAAAGTAGTAAACCCGATTTTTAGATTCTGCAGAGAACCGAAGACCTGCTGTGTGGAGTCTGGTGAGGTGACTAGTATGCTTGATAAGCTGGCTTCCATGGCAGCGTGATCAGCTTCACCCGAACGAGCTATTGATTTGACTAATGCGGCGGCTTGGCAGACTCCTGCTAAAGCTAAATTCTGGTCGTTATATCCTTTACTCATATCATGCCTGCGTTAATTTTTTGCCCTGAATATTAGGGTTTTTGATGTAACTATCAATAATGCCGCCACCTAAACATATTTCGTTGTCATAAAATACTGCAGATTGCCCTGGAGTGACTGCTTTTTGCGGGGACGTGAACATTATGGTGGCTGTATTGTCACCTGATGGCGTGTAAACGCATTCTATATCATGCTGACGATAACGGGTTTTGACGGTCATGCGTCTAGGTGTACTTGCCAAAGATTTGTTTACAAAGTGAACCTGATTGGCTACGAGGCCATCTGAGAATAGAGCAGGGTGGTTACTGCCTTGTCCCACTATTAATCGGTTTCGTTTTACGTCTTTTTCTACCACGTACCATGGGTCTTCTCCATGGTCTCGTTTACCGCCTATGAACAACCCTTTACGCTGGCCTAAAGTATGATACATCAAGCCTTGATGTTCACCGATTTCTTCGCCCTCGGTAGTTTCTATTATCCCAGGCTTAGCCGGTAGGTATTGTGCTAAAAAGTCTCTAAATTTGCGCTCTCCAATAAAGCAAATGCCTGTACTGTCCTTTTTATCATGCGTAATTAAACCGTATTGCTTGGCTAATTCTCTAACATCTGGTTTAGGGATATTACCCACAGGGAACAAAGTTTTAGATATTTGTTCTTCATTTAAGGCGTACAGAAAATAGCTTTGGTCTTTATTATCATCTAGCCCGCGAATAAGTTGCCAACTGTCACCGGATAGGCGTCTTCTGCAATAGTGACCAGTGGCGATGTAATCAGCGTTTAAATCTTCAGCAGCAAATTCTAGAAAAGCTTTAAATTTGATCTCTTTATTACACATAATATCAGGATTAGGCGTGCGTCCAGCTTTATATTCTTGTAAAAAGTACTCAAACACTCTATCCCAGTATTCTGCTGCGAAGTTGATTTTGTGAAGATATATGCCCAATTTATCTGCGACTGCCTGTGCATCAGCGAGATCTTCAGCCGCCGCACAATATTCGTCATTATCGTCTTCTTCCCAGTTTTACATGAACAAGCCTTCAACTTGAAATCCTTGTTGTTTCAGCAGTAAAGCTGAGACTGAAGAGTCGACTCCTCCGGACATACCCACGATTACTTTGGTTTGCTCGGGAGGTTTTTCTAAATATTGGTCAATTGAATGCATATGCTTTATTGAAATACTCTCAATGGTTATGAAGCTCGAAGTATAGAGCTAGGTATAGTCTAAAAACTAAAATACAAGCCAAAATTACAATTTATTCTACGATGATGGAGTCCATATCGAAAACTGTAAAAAATAAACCGCAAGGATACCAAAAACTCGTTTAAAAATATCAAAAACTTAACCATCGTTTATTGGCTGATAATTGATTGACGAATAAATTATCAGCCAATAACGGTTGTTGTAAGATTATGTTCCTGCAAACAAACACTATATTGATAAATACTGCCCTGATTCAATACCATCAATAGTCCAACTTGCAACACGATATCTGATGAGCCTAAGAGTAGGGAAACCTACACAAGCGGTCATTCGCCTAACCTGTCTGTTTCTACCTTCTGTGATGGTGATTGAGAGCCATGTTGTGGGTATGTTTTTTCGCTGCCGAATCGGTGGGTTACGAGCCCAAACGTTCGGGTGTTGTATTATCTTTACTTTTGCTGGTGCGGTTAAACCATCTTTTAATAAGACACCTTGTCTAAGCGCCTTGATATCAGATGTATCGGGTTTACCCTCCACCTGTACCCAATAGGTTTTCGAGGTTTTTTTAGTGGGGTTCGTGATTTCTGCAGCGAGCGAACCATTATTAGTTAGTACTAATAATCCCTCGCTGTCATAGTCCAGACGACCAGCAGCGTATATATTAGGAATATCTATATATTGTTTCAGAGTGCTTTGAGACAACGAGTCATTCTCTGTAAATTGTGAAAGTACGCGGAAAGGTTTATTGAACAAAACTATTGTATGTTTGTTTGCAATGCGCGAGCGGTTGACCCCGCGACTGGTGTTATTTGTACGGCGAGAAATCATATGTCTGATGATGAGACAGCAAATTGCAGCATGTAGTGGTTTTTGTACTGGATTAAACTTTAATCAAAGGTGAAATAGACTCGCCTCATTAACCATTGGTTTGAGCATGTTCTAGTGTCCTCAACCAAGCCGACTACCATTAATTGTATGAGATTATTCTGGACAACCTTACCACTAATAATTTCAAGGGTGTTAGTTAATTGTTTCAACTAGTTCACCTGACTCAGATTCAGACCATAAATTTTTATTTAAAGTGAGATTAAGTATGCCTCTTAACTTTACGTCAACAGGCTATTTGTATATTGATAATCAACAATTGAAGAGAATTAAAAGATCCGCCCAACTAGCCTGCGCTACCTGGTTGGCTCTTCATCATCTGCTATGCCTATGTTCTCTGCGTGCAAGCCTTTGGGCCCTTGCTGTACGTCATACGTTACTTGCTGCCCAGCTTTAAGTGAACGATAACCATCCATTTGAATTGTTGAATAATGAGCAAATATATCTTCGCCACCATCTTCAGGTACAATAAACCCGAAGCCTTTGGCATTGTTAAACCACTTGACTCTACCAACCGCCATTCTTTTATGTCCTATTCCTTGAAATTTTAAGTATCTAACCCCATCATTGATCGAGTATGTGTATTGTCTAAACGATGGAATGAACCCGTGACACACTTCTAAATTATCACTACTACATAGGGTAGTTATTTTGAGCAGAATTTGTCAAGCTAATAAACAGTAAAATAAATTATTTAAGCCTTTGGTCAGCCTTTTTTTCAAATTCTTTGGTCTTTGAACTACATTTATAGATATAAGAAATAATGAGTAAGCAAATTATAAATACAGAGCACGAAAAGCAACTAGACGTCGTTAAACAGAAAACTCAGCCGCCTCCCATGTATAAGGTGATGCTAAACAACGATGATTATACGCCGATGGATTTTGTTGTCGAAGTGCTTACTAAGTTCTTTGCAATGAATTCTGACAAGGCAAATCAAATTATGCTAACAGTGCATTATCACGGTAAAGCAGTTTGTGGCATATATACTGCAGAGATAGCAGAGACAAAAGTTATGCAAGTTAATCAATACGCACGTAAACATCAGCATCCGCTCATGTGTACTATGGAACCAGCGCAATAGAGGTAAATATGTTAAATAAAGATTTAGAACAGACTTTAAACGAAGCCTTCGTATTTGCGCGTCAGCAGCGTCATGAATTCATGACTGTAGAGCACCTACTGCTGATGCTTTGTGATAATCCCGCGGCAAGCGAAGCTTTGAAAGCTTGCGGCGCTAAAGTTGACCTGTTAAGGCGAGAACTAACTGATTTCGTTAATGAAACTACGCCTCTTATTACGGAAGATGATACTAGTGAACGCGAGACTCAACCAACATTAGGGTTTCAGCGTGTGCTTCAACGCGCCGTATTTCATGTTCAGTCCTCTGGGAAAGGCGAAGTTACTGGAGCGAACGTACTTGTGGCCATCTTCTCAGAACAAGAATCACAAGCTGTATATATACTTAAAAAAGCGGACGTCACCCGTCTTGATGTCGTCAACTTCATTTCCCACGGCGTGAGCAAAAGTGAGGAGGAAGATGCACCATCAGAGGATGTTTCTGATGAAAGTAGCGAAAATGATGAAAATCAATCTATGCTGTCAAAATATGCTAGCAACCTAAATGCAGCGGCAAGAGATGGCAAAATCGATCCTCTTATCGGCAGAGATTCGGAAGTAGAGCGCAGTATTCAAATCCTTTGTCGCCGCCGTAAGAATAATCCGTTGTTAGTGGGCGAAGCAGGCGTTGGTAAAACAGCAATCGCCGAAGGGCTAGCATTTAGAATTGTCAATAAAGATGTGCCCGATGTAATTGCGGAAAGTATTGTTTATTCCCTTGACCTTGGCGGGTTATTAGCTGGTACGAAATACAGAGGCGATTTTGAGAAAAGACTCAAAGGTATCTTGAAAGAATTAAGTAGAGACAAGAATGCCGTTTTATTTATTGACGAAATACATACAATTATTGGAGCAGGTGCGGCTTCTGGCGGAGTAATGGACGCGTCCAATTTACTCAAGCCCAAACTTAGTAGCGGTGAATTAAGATGTATTGGCTCGACAACTTATCAAGAGTATCAAGGGATATTTGAGAAAGATCGCGCGCTGGCAAGACGTTTCCAGAAAATAGACGTGATTGAGCCAAGTGTAGACGATACCACTAAGATATTGATTGGCCTTAAGTCAAGATACGAAGAGCATCATAGCGTTAAATTTACTAACAAGGCACTTCAAGCGGCAGCGGAGCTCTCTGCAAAATATATCAACGAACGGCAGTTGCCTGACAAAGCGATAGATGTTATCGACGAAGCCGGGGCCAGTCAACGATTGTTGCCTGAATCAAAACGAAAGAAAACTATCAACGTTGCTGACATTGAACATGTAATTGCAAAAATTGCTCGTATACCAGAAAAATCGGTTTCTGCTAGTGATAAAGATGTGCTTAAAAATCTGGGCAGAA
>CBFIBG010000084.1:0-42022 GCA_965660815.1 Glaciecola sp. | reverse complement strand
AAAAACATCATCAAGTACGCTCGGTAGGCAAGCTGATGGTTCGGTATTGATTCCGATGCCAGACCAAGCGGTGCTTGGTATTAAAACTCAGTTTGTGACCAGTGAAACACATAAACAAAGTATTACTTTAAATGGGGTTGTACATGCTCACCCCGAGGGCCATGCGCTTATACAGCCTAGTAGTGATGGGCGATTTGAGGCTAGCGATGAGGGAGTCTTTGCGACAGGTGAACGCGTCAAAGCTGGTCAAATCTTAGGTTATGTTCGCTATCAAGACACAGCGTTTGAACTAGCCAACCAAACGAGCCAACTACTCGCTGTTAGAAATGAAATCATGCAAGCCAAGCGGGATGTAAAACGCTTACGTGATCTTGGAGAGCTAGCTTCAAAGCAAACGCTAGAACAACTTGAAACGAATTTGACAATACTGCTTGAACGAGAAGAAGTGTTGCAACAAGGCTTGGAAAAACCAGAAGTGCTGATTGCGCCAATATCAGGCACGTTAATCAATCATCAAGCTAGAAGAGGCCGTTGGGTAGAAGCCGGAACGACGTTATTTGAAGTCGTTTCAAGCAGGCTACGCCACATCGAGGCGGTGACTAACGATACATCGATACTGCCGCAGTTGAGCACCGCCACCTTGCAAGAAGCTCCCGACATGCAACTGAATTATCATGGTTATGCACCTCAATTATCATCTGGAATGGTCACTGTTCATTTTAAACTGGATACGCAGTCAGATAACACGTCGACTCTGTTAATAGACCAGCCTGTTACTGTGTTTGCCCAACTGCAATCAAGCAAAACAGGTATTTTATTGCCAGCTGAGGCTTTGGTAACGAACTCTGCAAACCTACCTATTGTATGGATAAAAGCATCCGCGATGCGGTTTTTACCGCAAATTGTAGAATATGAGCGTTTGTCGTCTTCGCAGATATTAGTGACAAAGGGCTTGGGAGCTGATAATAGAGTGGTTATCAATGGCACCTCGTTGCTGAACCAAGTACGTTAGGAGTCGACATGTTTACTTATTTAGTTCATGCAAGCCTGCGTAATCGCTTGTTGGTACTCGCATTTGCAGCGGTGATATTAAGTTATGGGGTGTGGCAAGGGAAAGAATTACCCATTGACGTCTTTCCAGACTTAAATAAACCAGTTGTTACCGTACTTACCGAAGCAGGCGGCATGGCACCTGAGGAAGTAGAAAAACTGGTTACATTTCCCCTAGAGAATCTTCTTAATGGTGTCACCGGTGTGAGTCGCGTGAGGTCCACTTCGGGTATCGGCTTATCTATTTTGTATGTCGAGTTTGATTGGGATACCGATATCTATCGTAATCGCCAACTGGTCTCTGAGCGTCTAGACCAAGTCAGCGCGCAATTACCTGACGGCATAACGCCAGTCATGGGCCCAGTGTCATCTATCATGGGCGAGATTATGCTCATTGCACTGCCAGTTTCCAGTGACGCAGATAACGCGCCTATGCTTGCCCGAGAATATGCCGACTTTGTGCTGCGTCCGCGCCTCTTGTCTATTCCAGGAATTTCTCAAGCCATTCCAATTGGTGGAGAAGTTCGACAAATCAGAATAGAGCCTAAGTTACACAATATGCGCACTTTTGGGGTGAGTATTGATGAGCTGCGCAGTGCCGTTGAGAACTTTTCGGCCAACAAAGGAGGAGGCTTTGTTGATCTCAACAATCGAGAATTCCTAATACGACACAAAGGTAGAACCCTTGATTTAGATGATTTACGTCAACTAGCCGTTGCTTGGCAAAAAAACAGTGCGGTGCGGCTAGACCAACTTGCTAATGTCAGATACGCCGCAGCAGTCAAACGAGGTGACGGTGGCTATAACGGGAAACCAGCGGTCATTATTAATGTGCAAAAGCAGCCGGGGGCAGACACTGTTGCACTCACAAGCGATATTGAGCTTGCCTTAAGCGAACTAGCGACTGGGTTACCTGAAGGCGTATCTGCCCCGCAAATATTGTTTCGACAAGCCGATTTCATAAAAGCCTCTGTTGATAATGTGACCGAGGCCCTTAGAGATGGCGCAATTCTGGTTGTTATTGTGCTGTTTGCCTTTTTGCTGTCAGGTCGAACAACGTTTATTTCCTTACTTGCTATTCCTTTATCACTAGCAGCAACAGTGCTCATTTTTAAATGGATGGGTCAAACTATAAACGTCATGACCTTGGGCGGTCTCGCTATTGCCATCGGCGAGTTAGTAGACGATTCAGTGGTAGACGTCGAAAACATCCTTCGGCGATTAAAGCAGAATGTTAAGCAGGGTAAACCGCGCTCAACCTTCGATGTAGTATGGCGTGCAAGTGTAGAAGTGCGATCTGGAATAGTCTACGCCACTGCCATTGTTGTGCTAGTGTTCATTCCCTTATTTGCGTTACCGGGAATTGAGGGGCGTTTATTCGCGCCTTTAGGTGAAGCTTACATTATTGCAGTGCTCGCATCGTTACTCGTATCGATGACGGTAACGCCTGTGCTGTGTTATTTTTTATTGCCACAAATGAAACACTTACATAAAGACGACAGTTTTGTTGTTCGCCACTTAAAGGTTTGGCAAGGTAAATGGTTGCAATGGTCAATTCCAAAGCGGCGACCTTTACTTATAGCAAGTGCTTTTATCGCACTGCTTAGCGCTTCGTCAGTTGCTTTTTTCCCTCGCGCGTTTTTACCGGCTTTTAATGAAGGCTCACTTGTACTTGGTATGATTTTTCAACCTAGCACTTCTTTGCAAGAATCGAATCGAATGGGGCATCTGGCTGAATCGCTATTGTTATCTGTAGATGAAGTCACGGCGGTAGGCAGGAGGACTGGTCGTGCTGAGCTTGATGAGCATGCAGAAGGGGTGCATTCATCAGAAATCGATGTGGATCTATCAGAATCGGACCGTTCGCGAGAAGATATTTTAACTGAAATACGCGAAAAGCTAAGTGTTTTGCCTGCGCAAGTCGCTATTGGCCAGCCAATTTCTCATCGACTCGACCATTTGTTATCAGGCGTAAGAGCGCAGTTAGCAGTGAAGGTGTTTGGTAACAACTTGGATGAACTGAGAATAAATGCTGAAAAAATTCGAGAGAAACTAGCTGAAATTGATGGTTTAGTAGATATCAATGTGGAAAAACAAGTATTGATCCCACAAGTATCAGTCAGACTGAAACCGAACAAGCTTTTACAGTATGGTCTAAGTCCGGGCAAAGCATTAGAGCAACTTGCACTATTAACGGATGGTGAACATGTTGTGGATGTAATTGATGGGGTCAAGCGCTATGCCTTGGTGATGAGGTTGGAAGATTCAATGCGCGACCCGCAATCACTTGAGATGACACTCATTGATACGCCCGCTGGACCAATACCTGTAAAAAATATTGCTGAAATTACAAAGAGCGACGGGCCCAATCAGGTACTTAGAGAAAACGGACGTCGAAGGTTAGTTGTGTATGCCAACAGTACGGGTGCCGATGTAAAAGCGTTACTAGCATCGGTGCGCACACAAATACAAGACATTGAGCTAGGTGCTGACAGCTTTGTGAGTATTGAAGGACAGTTTTTAGCGCAAGAGAAAGCAATGACTGTGTTGATTGCACTTTCGGCAATGTCATTCACGCTTATTTTCTTAGTGCTTTATATGCGTTATCGCTCATGGGTGTTTGCCAGCATCATAATGAGCAGTTTACCCATGGCGTTGCTGGGCGCGGTTATCGCTATGTGGTTGACAAATACGCCGCTATCGGTTGCATCAGTGGTCGGTTTTATCACGCTAACAGGTATTGCTTCTCGAAATGGTATCTTGAAAGTTAGCCATTACTTAAACCTGATAAAATTTGAAGGTGAACAGTTTAATAATCAACTCATTATCAGGGGGGCGCAAGAGCGACTCGCCCCCGTCATGATGACATCTATGGTGACGGCGTTCGCGCTTATCCCCTTATTAATGGCAGCCGATGCACCGGGTAAAGAAATATTGCACCCAGTCGCGGTGGTCATTTTCTCTGGTTTACTCAGCTCGACACTATTAGATACGCTATTAACACCTTTGCTTTACAAAGAGTTTGGGGCCAAAGCAACGGCAAAATGGCAAGCACAAACATCAACCGAATTAATGTAAACAGGTTTATTATGACGACACCTTGTTAAGCTCGTCAAATTGGAGAAAAACATATGAAAGCAATGAAACAACTAATCACATTCCTGATATTAAGCTCATCCCTATTATGCGGATATGCAATGGCGCATGGCAGTTTAGAGCCGAAACATGGCGGAGTGGTTAAAGAAGCTCATGACATGGTATTTGAGCTTGTTAGAGAAGAAGCAGCTACGAGTTTGTACGTGCGTGATCATGGCGAAGACTTTCCTACCGAAAATCTTGTTGCAAGCGTCACTGTGCTCTCTGGTAAAGAAAAATCCGAAGCTTCATTTGTACCCTCAGGTGGTAACAAAATGACTGCGAATATTGCCATTGCCAAAGGCGCAAAAGTATTAGTACGTGTGAGTGAGAGTGATCATCACCCTGTGACAGTAAGATACAGTTTTTAGTATTGGGCGTTTTCCTGTCACTCGCAACAATAAAATACACCTTTATAATTGGGGGTGTTCTTTTGCTTCATTACTGCCTTCTTCTTTGGGAAAAGAATTACGATATTCTTGCATTAAATGACTCATAAAGTGTACAAATTGTGAAAAAAATGACAGTCCGGTATCGGGTTTTATAGCGGACTGTCAGAATCATGTGAAAATTAACCTGCAATGTGTAAAATGCAGGTACAAACACTCGCTCATACGTACGGAACTTTCTTTTACATCTAACTGCGATGTGCCTATATAACTAGTAGTGACTCAGTGTGTTGTACATTCCTGTCTGTTGTCGAAGTGATGTCGACGCTATTACTCAACGAAAGCATCGTCTTCTCTTTTTTTAAATCGTCAGAACATGCGCTGATGTTTCTTTTTCACTGCCAACTCCCTTTCCATTAGAAGAATTGAGGTAAAGGTACTGAATGTTGTTATGTCAGGCGAGAAGCCGCTTAGTGCCCGTAACTCACTACACGGTATAGATTCCAGCCTGCCTCAGTTCGTTTCCAAATGTGAGTGAAATTAAAGGTGCCGCAGTCATCCACGCCGTCCACTTCATGGCAGAAAGTATGCTGCCCCACCTGAATTGCCCCAAAGTCCTTAACCGGAAATATCTGAATGCTGTCTTCTACCAGTGTTCGTTTCAGCCCTAAGTCGCGAGAGCAAAGCTCTTCTGTCGCCATCATGTTCTCATCAAACCCTTTCAGTCCGGATACATCATGATAAAACTCAAGATCTTTTGAAAAGAAGGTTGCAATTTCCTTGACGTCGCACTTATTAAAGGCGGAAAACAGGGCATTATCTGTTGCCATGATTTCATCGTGTAGCGAGGTCTCTGATGTCAATGAAGACGTGCTAAACAATATTGTCGAAATAAAAATAAGTGATAAGAATGTTAGATGGGAACCCATTGAATCTTCCTTCTTTTGGATTATTTGATTATTTGTTAGCAATTCAGACCAAAAATAAGGTCTGAATTTAGAATTAATGCTGTAATAAGCAAAGTGGGTGCCAGTTCCTAACACCATGAAAAATTAAGGATAGACGCCAAACATTTGGTCGGGTGCAGATGTAGAACGTCCTGAAAGTGCAATGACTGATCTAGAGCATTTCTCTACTATTGCATTTCGGTTTCGGCGAAAGCGGACTAGTGAGACTGAACTGATTGATACCCGCTTCTCGCTCTATTCAACCGTTCGATATGAAAATTCCTCACCGGCTGGTTAACGTATATTGCGCATTCAGACCAACCCTCACTTTCTTTTTAACACTTTAAATTTGCTCCACAACGAAATCCCTGAACGCCCTGAGTTGGCGCAAGAGCTTATCTTTGAGCTGAGCGACTTGTTCAGAGGCACCATCGCCATCGCGTATAAACAGCGCATCTCGCTTAGAGAGGAAGTAGTTCTTATTGAGCACTATTTGGCGATTCAAAAAGCGCGATTTACCGAGAGACTGCATGTCAATATGGATATTGACAGTGCTAGCCAGTCGTTTCAGGTCCCCCCCATGTTAATCATGCCACTTGTAGAAAACATCATTAAACATGCTCTGAGCAAAACCATTAACCGCATAAACCTAGAAATAAAAACACGCTATGTGGGCTCAGAGCTTTCAATCATGGTCAACAATAGCTGGCCAGAATCTACTGCCCCAGAGTTTGAGCCTGGCAGTGGTCATAGTAATATCATTGCTACCTTAGGTTTGGAGTACACAAACGCCAAGTTCTCGATAGATTTTGCCAACAACACGACCTGTGCGCTAATAACTATTCGCCATTAGTTTTAAGGAGAACCGAGTGTACCGAGTTTTATTAATAGATGATGAACCTGCTGCTACCCAAGCTTTGAAGCGCGCTTTAACCGCGTTTAAAGAGATTGAAGTCATTGGCAGCTACAATGACCCACAGCAAGGCATAGATGCCATCTGCCGGCTGATCCCCGACGTTGTATTTATGGATATCGAAATGCCCGGATTAGATGGTTTTATGGCAGCAAAAGCAACCGAGCATATTCCGTATCACTTAATCTATGTGACGGCATTCTCAGAGCATGCTTTGAGCGCTTTTGAAACCAAAGTGGTAGATTACCTTTTGAAACCAGTGCGACAAACTAGACTCGAACGCTGTCTTGAGAAACTTAAAGAGTTGCCACCTCAACATCTAAGTAGCGTAGATAATAAGGCACATGTTTAGCCAAGAAAAAAGTATTCGCTATAAACAAAAAATCAAAAAATGGAAAGACTGGAAAATCAATTTTACAGAAGAAAACAGTGATACTGGAAATGGTCGATCAGAATTTAATAACCAGCTTTGTTGTTAACAAGCTATTGCATTTCGCGGGTTTATTGAATGAGATTAATGGTTGGGGTAACCTGATTATGAGCTGACCTTTGAACTAAAAAGTGAAGTTAAATCTGTTGAGTCAAATGAAGAATACGACTCGCTAAAAAATAGAGCACTTACTCTTCAGGAAGATCGATAAAAGTGCAACATTCACACCACATTACTAGTAAATAAACCAAGTTTATTAACAAGAAAAAGGCAAACTAACTAAAGTTTGCCTTTACTATTTAGAGCACTTGAAATGTTGATTTATTAGTCACAAACTTAATTACAGATCATCAAGCTTCTATTGCTTCTCGGTAACTATCTAAGCTAGGACAACTGCACACCAAGTTTCTGTCTCCAAAGACATCATCAATACGGTTGACCGTTGGCCAAAACTTATTGACCGCGACCGAAGGTACTGGATACGCTGCTAATTCACGAGAATAGCTTCTGTTCCAATTTGGATCCATTATATCAGCCAAGGTATGAGGTGCATTATGCAAGGGGTTATCATTTAAATCCCATTCGCCGCTCTCTACTTTAGCAATTTCCTCTCTGATGCAAATCATCGCTTCTACAAACCGGTCTAGCTCTACCCTAGCTTCCGATTCTGTTGGCTCAATCATGAGCGTACCTGCTACTGGGAAGCTCATAGTAGGTGCATGAAAACCATAGTCGTTTAAGCGCTTTGCAATGTCCACTTCAGTTATGCCCGATGCGTCTTTTAACGGCCTTAAGTCGACAATACACTCGTGCGCGATACGACCATTCCTGCCTTTGTAAAGGATTGGATAATGACCCTCAAGTTTTTTAGCGATATAATTGGCGTTCAACATGGCGACTTCAGTCGCTTTCTTGAGCCCGTCGCTGCCCATCATTTTAATATACATATAACTGATAGGTAATATCGAAGCACTTCCCCAAGGGGCTGCTGATACCGCGCTGTTGGTCCCTAAATCGTCGTTCGTGCCAGCTGCTTTAAGATTAATGATGCTATGGTTAGGTAAAAACGGCGCTAGGTGAGATTTCACACCAATTGGTCCCATACCTGGACCGCCGCCACCGTGCGGAATACAGAAGGTTTTATGCAAATTTAAATGGGATACATCTGAGCCTATAAGCCCAGGTGAAGTAATGCCAACCTGAGCATTCATATTGGCGCCATCCATATATACTTGACCACCAAATTCATGCACGATGTCACATATTTCTCTTACCGTCTCTTCATACACACCGTGAGTAGAAGGATAAGTGATCATCGCACAGCTTAGATTATCTTTTACTTCTTCGGCTTTGGCTCTAAGGTCTGCCAAATCAACGTTACCTTTTGCATCACAGTTTACAACCACTACTTTCAAGCTAACCATTTGCGCAGATGCAGGATTAGTTCCGTGCGCAGACTGCGGGATCAGGCATACATTTCGGTGTCCTTCACCGCGGCTTTGATGATACCTCTGGATCGCGAGCAACCCTGCATATTCACCTTGAGCTCCCGAATTAGGTTGCATTGAAAGTGCATCGTATCCTGTGATATCAATCAACCATTCACTTAATTGCTCGAGCATTTTGGCATAACCCTGAGCTTGGTCTACGGGAGCAAATGGATGAAGTTGTCCAAACTGAGGCCAAGTAACCGGTATCATTTCAGCCGTTGCATTCAATTTCATGGTGCAAGAACCAAGAGATATCATTGAATGATTCAATGCCAAGTCTTTATTTTCAAGACTTTTTATGTAGCGAAGCATTTCAGTTTCTGAGTGATAACTGTTGAATACTTCGTGAGTTAAAAATTCAGTAGTTCGGGCCAACTCGCTTGGTATCGATTCGGAGCCGTTTTCAATCAAATACAGGTCAAGAGCGTCTATATCTAGGCCATGTCCTTGTCCTAAGATGACCTCGAACAAATCTAATACATCTTGTCTTGTAGTGGTTTCGTCAAGGGACACACCAATTAAGCCGTCAAGGTCGGTTCTAAGATTCATTTCTTTTGCTAACGCGGCTTCAACTACCGATGATGTATCGAGGCCTTTGATTGTGAGCGTATCAAAATACGTGTTATTGAGAAGTTCAACACCTTTTTGTTGTAGTCCTGTTGCTAAGATATCAGCGAACCTATGAATTCGATTTGCAATGGCTGTCAATCCTGCGGGACCATGATACACCGCATAAAAACTGGCCATATTTGCCAATAACACCTGAGCTGTACAGATATTTGAGTTGGCTTTTTCACGTCTTATGTGTTGCTCTCTAGTCTGAAGAGCCATTCGCAGAGCAGTGCGGCCTCGAGTGTCTTTGGAAACGCCAATGATGCGGCCTGGTAAAGAGCGCTTATATGCATCGCGAGTTGCAAAAAATGCAGCATGAGGACCACCATAACCCATAGGCACACCAAAGCGCTGCGCACTTCCAAAGGCAACATCCGCGCCTAACTCACCTGGCGGTGTAAGTAACGTTAATGCCATAAGATCGGTAGCCACCGCAACCACTGCTTTATGTGATTGAATATCTGCAATGGTTTGTTGAATATTAAGAATTTCCCCAGTGCTACTTGGATACTGTAGTAACGCACCGAAGATGTCGTCAGATGGCGCCTTATCTATGTCGTCCACAACCAGCTCAAAGCCAAACATATCCGCACGGGTTTTTAATACATCTATGGTTTGTGGATGCACATTATTAGCAACAAAAAACGCATTGGCTTTTTTGTTTTTAGATACGCGCTTTGCAAGCGCCATAGCTTCTGCAGCTGCTGTGGCTTCATCTAATAATGATGCAGACGCAAGTGGCAAGCCAGTTAAATCAATGGTTGCTTGCTGAAAATTCAATATTGCTTGGAGTCGGCCTTGTGCAATCTCTGGTTGGTAAGGCGTGTAGGCGGTGTACCAACCTGGGTTTTCAAGCACATTCCTCAAAATTACGTTGGGTGTAAACGTGTTAGAATAACCCATGCCAATAAATGAACGATACACTTTGTTGTGGTCGGCCAATTGCTTCAACTCATCAAGCGCAACTTCTTCGCGCTGTGCATCACCAACATTTAAGCCGTTACTGCGAATGCCAGCAGGAACGGTTTGCTCCATAAGATCGTCTAACGATTCTGCCCCTACATACTGCAACATGTCATCTATTTCATGCTGTCCAGGACCTATATGACGACGTACAAATTCGTTTTGATTCTCAAGCTTGGCCAGCGTTGCTGGAGCAACCACTTTCTTTCCGACATTCATTTCAATAACCTCTCTTATGATTTATTCGTCTTCTATAACGCCGGCATAACCCTCTGCGTCAAGTAGTCCATCAACTTCGTTTGGATCTTCAGCTTTTATTTTGAATAACCAGCCATCGCCGAAAGCGTCCGAGTTTACCAACTCTGGAGAGTCTTCTAACTCTTCATTCACTTCTGTTACTTCTCCAGTGATAGGTGCATATATGTCCGATGCTGCTTTTACCGATTCAGCGACAGCACAATCGTCACCAGTGGATACCGTATCACCGGCTTCTGGTAAATCTAAGAACACCATATCACCAAGAAGGTCTTGAGCGTGCTCAGTGATACCTATAGTAAATACACCTTCACCCTCTGCTCTCACCCACTCATGAGTACTCGTATACTTTAATTCAGTTGGAATATTGCTCATCTTGCTTCCCTTAATCTTTCGTGATGTTAAATCGATAGTGGCGATAGTTAAACACCACTTATAGTTAAATTTGGTCTAGCTGTATTAGTTATAGAACACTTTTGCCATTGCGCACGAAGCTTGGTTTTACTACATTAACCGATACCCATTTTTTACGCATTTCTACTTCGGCAGTTGCACCGCTTTCAGCGCCTTTACCGCTGGGCACTCTGGCCATTGCGATACTGTGTCCTAAAGTGGGAGAAAATGTCCCAGAAGTGATGACACCCTCGCCATCAGATGTTTTTACCTTTAAACCTGAACGAAGCACGCCTTTTTCTCGAAAAACCAAACCTACCAGTTTTTCAGTGCCTTGCGCGGCCTGTTGTTCAAGCGCCTGCCTGCCCATAAAGTCTCTGTCTTGTGGCTCCCAAGATATTGTCCACCCCATATTCGCAGCGAGAGGAGAGGCTGTCTCATCCATATCTTGACCGTAAAGATTCATGCCGGCTTCTAAACGAAGCGTGTCTCGAGCGCCTAATCCACAAGGTTTCACACCAGCTGAAAGCAAGCCTTTCCAAAACTCTGTCGCGCGTGATTTAGGTACCATTATTTCATAACCAGTTTCACCAGTATAACCCGTAGTCGCAATAAATAAGTCTTCAGCCTGGACACCATAGAAGGGCTTCATTCCATTTACGGCTTCTCTTTGCGCTTCAGAAAACAGAGTACTGGCTTTTTGCTTTGCATTGGGACCTTGTACGGCAATCATGACGTAATTAGTTTGCTCAGTGATGTTCACCGAGAACGTATCCGCTATCTTATTTAACCAATTCAAGTCTTTTTCTTTAGTGGCCGAGTTCACCACTAATCGGTAATTTGTCTCATCAAAATGATAGACAATTAAGTCGTCTACTACGCCACCTTTTTCGTTGAGCATTCCACTATAGAGCGCTTTTCCTTTGTCGACGAGTTTGGCGACATCATTAGCTAACAGATAACGCAAGTAAGGTTTTGCTTCAGGGCCTGTCACATCAACGATGGTCATATGAGATACATCAAACATTCCTGCATCATTTCTTACTGCATGGTGTTCTTCAATTTGAGAACCGTAATTAATGGGCATTTCCCATCCGAAAAAATCTACCATTTTTGCACCAGCTTCGATATGTGCGCTGTGTAAATCTGTCTTGTTCATGCTTTGTCTCATTATTAATAGTCTTCAAAATTATAAGAGACCATCCTTTGCTAAACAAATTAAAAGAACTAATCATTACATTAACTTTTCAAATGTATTATGATTTTATTAATTTAGATTACTTATTATTTATATGGGTACAATCCAATCAAGGTTTTGTAAATGCAACAACTGTCGCTTGACACTCTAAGAACCTTTGTCACTATAGTCGAAATCGGAAATTTTAATAAAGCCGGTGAACTATTAGGTCGTTCACAGCCTGCTATAAGCCTTCAAATTAAAAAACTTGAGAGCCAGTTGAATACCAAGCTTTTTGTGAAAGTAGGTCAAAGTTACCAGATTAACTCTCAGGGCAAACAGTTGTTTGAAAAGGCTGTGAAAATGCTCGCTATCAATGATGAAATATTTAAGGAGATGAGCAATTCAACCTTGAGAGGCAGAATGCGACTAGGTCTACCAAGTGAGTTCGCCAGCGCCCTTTTGCCAAGTATTGTGGGAGAGTTTAGCACTCGATATCCAGATGTTTCACTTGATGTAACATCTGCGCTTACTAAACAATTAGTGTCGAATAACAATATCCAAGAATACGACCTGGTGTTGGCCCTTTTACAACCAAACTCAGCGCCAAACCATATAAAACAAGAGCAACTCGAGGTAATTCGGGAAGATGAGCTTGTGTGGGTGGCACAGTCAGCAAAGCCAATATTAAATCAAACACTATCTTTGGTATTGGCGCCAGATGGCTGTGTATATCGAAGTAGAGCAATTGAAAAGCTTAAGCAGCAAACTCAACCTTGGAAGATCACTTATACCAACCCGGACTTTTATGGCTTGTTAGCTGCTTTAAAACAAGGGCTTGGTATATCTGTTTTAGCCAAGTCAACAGTGCCCGATGAGCTTGCAATTATTCGCGACAAAAGATTGCCCAAACTTGGCAAGATATCAATAGCTTTGGTCAATTTAGATACACAGCATCCACAGGTAAGTAATACAATGTCGCAGTTTATTAAAATAAGATTGAGGGGTTAGTGGATATTAAAAAGCCCCGCTAAGAAGCGAGGCTTTAGATATAATTTTAATTCGTAAGCGAATTAAGCTTTTCTACGCATACCTGCAAAAGCTACCAAACCAAGACCTAAAAGCGCTAGGTGTGAAGGAGCAGATACAGAAGGTACGTCGTAATCATAAACAACTGTTATGTCGCCACCTGCTTGCGTTATAAATTGTGTTACCAAGTTACCACCGCCGTCAGCAACTGAAGTCGCTAGAGCATTAAGGTTTAAGTCAATCGTTCCCATACCGGTAAAAGTTGATAGTGTAGAAGCGTCAGAGAAAGTTGCAGACTGAGTATCCGTGTCGCTTAAATCACCAAAAGTAGCCCCAGACGTACCACCAAAATCAATATCACCGTCGAACGTTGTCAAACCAGTAATAGTTTGTGAAAAAGCTGGTAGAGTGATAACCAATGTATTGTTAAGCACTGTGTCAGTTAAAGTAAGTGTCGCGCTTAAGACAGCTTCTATGTCGGTAGCACTGTTGAGCGATGTATTCTCAACTCTGATTTCACCTTCAACGCTTCCCGCTAAGGTAAACATAACAGAATTAAGCGTACCTAATGCGCTATCAAATTGGTTGATAGTGATAACTTCATCATAGTTTGTGTCTTGTATACCAACAGACGCAGTTTGCGTGATTACCGCTGCATTCGAAAAAGTCGCTACCGATAATAGTGCAGCACCACATAGTAATTTTTTAAACATCTTTAAATCCTTAATTGTTGAGTTAGGAAGAATACACAAGTTCCTTGACTTCTATTCTCTCCTCACCACAAAGCAATCCTTGTGCCATTTTTTATTTCCGTTAGTATTCATGCATTTATGATTGATAACCTTTATCAGCGAAATGATCTGTAAAATTTACTGACGATCGCTGTCATGCAGGACAAGTACACGCAAAACACTGAACAAAAAACGAACTGCTAAAATGGTGCTTTCAAGTAAGTTACTGTTCTGAAGACATTTATAGGTGTAAATAATTTCAACACATTAGGTACAGGTACGCCAAATTACCAAGTCACCCACTCAAATACTCCCCAAGGTTGAAGTCCCCTATTTGAGTTGCCTTAATTGAATCCCTAGAGTCGAATCTACTGAGAAGAACTAACTGAGTCGGTTTGTCTTTCTTGAATCATTAAATTTGAACCGGCGAACCTTAATTAAAAATTGTTAACCTTCACACGTTAATTAAAGTGATCATTATGTGCAAAAAATCTGTTTATAAATGGTTTACAAATATATGTTTAGAGAGACAATTATGAGACGTCACCGACGTGCCAGGTTCATCTGGTTTTGCATATGCTTTTTGCTACTAACAACTAGCATCAGCGCAATTGCACAATTTAGAGGAGCCGACCGACCACAACTAGTTTCAACCCAAACACTGGCTTTCGAATATGAGACCAACTTGGTAGAAGCTGTGGGAACAGCAGAGGCTAGGCGCTCAGTGACGCTATACGCAAGTGTGTCTGATGAAGTCACTTCAATTAATTTTCGTCCCGGACAATTTGTTGAAAAGGGCGAAGTACTCGTCGAATTAGATAGCCGACTCCAAGACGTCGCCATCGATAGAGCTAAAATTGAATTAAAAAATGCGCAAATCAACCTTGAACGAGTGAAAGCCAGTGTCGCAAAAGGCGCTGTTACGGAGCGAGAACTCGACGATGCCAATACGGCATTTCAACTTGCCGAAATCAATCTAAGAGAAGCGCAAGAAAATAAAGAAGATCGTTTGATAAGGGCTCCTTTCGATGGCATTGTCGGCCTGACTGATGTGGAAATTGGCGATCGGATTGACACTCAAACCATGGTAACGACCTTAGATAATAGAGAACAACTTTTTGTTAATTTTGTTGCCCCCGAGTCCGCTGTCAATTATTTACTGCAAAAGCCAAATGTCACACTTCAACCTTGGTCTAATCGAGAACAAACACTCAAGGCAGAGATTACTCAAATAGATTCCAGGATAGATATACAAAACCGCACCATACGCGCAAGAGCCCTATTGGATAATAAAACAGATGCGTTCAGACCGGGAATGAGTTTTCGGGTGACGATTGAGATACGAGGCGAAAGGTACATCGCCATTCCTGAGGCAGCGCTTTCATGGGGAGCGTCAGGCGCCTTTGTGTGGCTTGCAGAGTCTGAACGAGCAAAAAGAGTACCAGTCCAAGTCAAGCAACGACTGCGCGGCAGAATTTTAGTTTCGGGCGAATTGACAGACGGAGAGCAGTTGATTGTTGAAGGCATCCAAGGGCTGCGTCAAGACCAACCGTTAAACATCGTTAATGAATCTCAAACTAACACCCAAATTAGTCAGAAAAAGACTAATGAAGAGGTTGCTGGCTAATGTTCAATAATAATCTTTTTAAAGATGACCTGCCTTCGTTATCCATTAGAAGACCTGTACTCATCTTGGTGTTGAACTTACTGATAATTACCGCTGGTTTTGCGGCCATTAGCAGTTTAGAAGTGCGTGAATTGCCAGACGTAGATAGACCTGTCATTACGGTAAGAGCCGATTATCCAGGAGCGGCCCCTGAAACAGTTGATGCAGAGGTGACCAGTCGTTTAGAGGGGGCTGCAGCTCGCGTCAGCGGCGTTAAGTCAATTCGAGCACAGAGTGAGGAAGGTAATAGTCGAGTTAGAGTTGAATTTAGACCTGGCGTTAACATTGAAGATGCCGCAAACGAAACTAGAGAATCTGTTGCAAGAGTGCAGCGTGGATTACCAGATGAAGTAGAACAAGTATCGGTGATAAAAGCTGATAATGACGCACGCGGCGTTGTGGACATAGCCGTATCTAGCGCTTCACTAGATTTGGAAACGTTGACGGATATTGTCGAAACCGATTTAGCGCCATTATTCCTCAACATTCCGGGCGTTGCCGATGTCAATTTAAACGGCGATCGCCAGCGAGTAATGCGAGTCAGTGTGGATAATTTACGTTTATCAAGCTTCCAATTATCCATATCTGATGTGGCCCAAGCACTCAACACTGCGCCATTTGACGTCCCAGCGGGAAGCATTCGATCCACCGACCAGCAACTTATTGTGCGCGCCGATGCAACTTCGGTGTCTGAACAGGATGTTAGAGACATTGTGGTTTCTGGAGAAATTAGAGTCAGCGACGTGGCAAACGTCTACTTTGGCCCAGCCGATTTAAACAGTATTGTGCGCCTTGATGGCAAACCAGTTATCGGGATGAGCATCATCAGGCAGGCTAGATCCAATACTATCGAAATATCAGACGAAGTTCTAAATATGCTAGAAGATCTTCGAGCCCGATTTCCAGCCCTTGAATTAACAGTAACCTCAGACGACGCAGAGTTCATTAGAGGCTCGGTAAATGAGGTATTGCAGTCTTTGGTGTTTACCATTGCGCTGGTAATACTCACACTTCTTGTGTTTATTGGAAAGTTTAGAGCAACCCTTATCCCAGCGTTGGCTATCCCTGTTTCTTTAATTGGTTCGCTAGCTCTTTTCTGGGCGTTTGGGTTTTCAATAAACATTTTAACCCTGTTAGCACTGGTGCTAGCCACTGGCTTAATTGTGGATGACGCTATCGTTGTCTCTGAAAACATTCAACGCAGACGGGCATTAGGCATGGGCGCCCGTGCTGCCGCAGTCATTGGTAGTCGAGAGGTATTCTTTGCGGTAGTAGCGACCACAGCAGTTCTAGTCGCCGTTTTTATTCCGATTGCTTTTTTACCTTCTACAGCAGGCAGACTCTTCAGGGAATTTGGCGGTGTCTTGGCAGGAAGCGTCATCATATCATCTTTTGTCGCGCTCTCGCTTGTACCCGCTCTATCAGCAAAGATCCCTGCCATCGACTTAACTAAAGAAAACTCCAATAGTTTGCCTAAACGATTTGGACGCGCATGCGTAAATGGATACGAGAAGTCTTTACACTTTGTATTGAAATACTCAGTTTTAGTATTCGCTGGTTGCGCTCTTATCGTCACAGGGGCGTACTTTATTTTTAACAGTTTGGATAACGAGCTATTGCCCAGTGAAGATAGAGGGGTTATTAGGGTATTTGCCCGCGGTCCCGATGGTACCGGAATTAAGTTTATGGACAGACAAGCTATTAAAACCGAGGAGATTTTACTTCCAAGTGTCACTCAAGGCGAGATTGAATCAATTTATACAGTAGTTGGAAGATGGGATCCCAATATTTTATTCATTACGGTTCCGCTTGCACATTGGGATGACAGAGAGCGTTCTCAGCAAGAAATAATTCGTGAATTACGACCTATGCTATCAGAAGTGGTGGGTGCTCCAGGCCGAGCATTTGGTGGAAATAGTTTAAATTTAAGAGGATTCGGCGGCGGGTTTGAACTGGCATTAACTGGCGACGATTACGATAACATTTACGAAGAGGCCACTGAGTTTGCTAAAAAAATAGAAGATTCTATGCCTGAGGTGGGAACAGTAGAAGTCTCGTACGAGCCTACTCAACCGCAATTGCGAGTCAATATTGATAGAAGAAGAGCAGAAGAGTTAGGCGTGGCATTTTCCGATATTTCAAGAACGCTTAGAGCCGCCATAAACGGCGATGATATCGTGGATTTAAACGTGGGCGACCAAGCTATCCCGATTATTCTTGAAACCGAATCAAGAAATTCACTTGACCCTTCTAGTTTGTTAAATCTTTACGTAAGCTCGAACAATGGTGCGCTGGTCCCCTTGTCAAGTGTCGCCTTCGTGAGCGAGGAAGGTGTTGCCGCCGAGCTAGAACGTCATGCGCAAAGACGCGCGATAGAGCTTGAGATGGATTTACCAGACACGATTAGTATTGAAAAGGCAGTATCTACCATCAGAGAATTAGCTGAAGCAGAGTTGCCCCAAGGTATAGGCGTCGTATTTTTAGGCGAAGCCCAAACATACCAAGAAACAAACCAACAAGTAATGCTGACATACGTGCTTGCCTTTTTGATTGTTCTATTAGTTCTTGCCGCTCAGTTTGAAAGCTTTAATAGCGCTTTTGTGGTAATGTTAACCGTACCTTTTGGCATTGCTGCCGCCATATATGCGTTGTATTTTACCGGTACCAGCGTCAATATATATTCTCAAATTGGGCTGGTTATGTTAATTGGATTGCTTGCCAAAAACTCAATACTGCTTGTTGAATTTGCCAATCAAATGAGAGACGCAGGATATGAAGTAAAGGATGCTATTATCGAAGCGGGTAAAGTAAGACTCCGGCCAATAATGATGACATTAGTATCCACTATATTGGGAGGACTGCCTCTAATCCTCTCCACCGGAGCAGGCGCTGAGGCAAGAAATGCGATAGGCTGGGTAGTGTTTGGTGGCTTGGGATTAGCAGTCATATTTACTTTGTTTTTAACGCCTGTATTGTATGTCGCGATTGCAAGGTTTACCAAACCTAAAGCGGATGAATCAAAACGCCTTAATAATGAACTCGAGCAAGCAAATACGACGTTGACGTCTTAAATCCAAATTAATGCAGTGTGCTTGTGAAGTACGCTGCGTTTACCCCATAGCTTGCTTGATAAAAAACGACTTAAGCGGCATCGCGTTATTCGCGACGGCAAGGCCTGAGTTTCTTAGTAGTCTTTTAACTGGATTGCTGCCATCAAACAATGTCTTAAACCCTTGCATGGTTGTAATTACTTTTATCGCCTCTGACTTTCTGAATCGCTCGTACTTCCTTAACTGATATAAACTACCCAGTTTATTTGGAGACTGCTCAATAATGTCCAGTAAGCTGTTCACATCGCCCAAACCCAAGTTGGCGCCCTGACCCGCTAAAGGATGGATTGTATGCGCCGCATCGCCAATTAACGCGACTCTTGGTGCAACCCAGTTTCTGGCATATCTCATCCGCAACGGAAAGCTCATTCTTTGAGTTCGCAATGTGCATTTACCGTAATGATTGTCTATTGTTATCTGTAACAGCTTGGCAAAGTCTTCATCGCTCATCTGCATAAGCTCCAAAGCTCTGTCACTTTGTTGGGAAAATACGATAGAGCATTGCTTCTGATTCGATAGAGGTAAAAATGCCAATGGTCCAAAGGGGGTAAAAACTTGTTTAGCCAACTTTTGATGTTCTCGCTCGATGTCCACATTACAGACTATGGCGGTATGGTCGTAATCGTAAAAAGTATGTTTTAACCCAAATCTATCGCGCACCGCGCTGTTTGCGCCATCAGCCCCAATAAGCAACTTTGCAGATAACGTTTTTTGAGTCGATGTGCCAGCATTGCTTGAGTGAGAGTTTTTACAAAACGTAACAAAAGCGGCACTCTCTTTGGTGTTTAGTTCAGATATGGTGGACTCATAAAAGCAAGAAACATTGTTTAAATCGAGCAATCTTTTATACATCGCTTTATTGATTTCGTTATTTTCAATTATATGACCTAAACTTGGAGTTGAGCCTGATTCTGAGTCTGGTATGAGGTTCATGAGCTCTTGTTTACTAAAACGTATAAGGCCAAATCCATCTTGGTCGCCCACTTCCATATCTGTGTATTCTTGTTTACGCTCAATCCCATCCCAAACACCAAGGCGTTCTAACAGTTTCTGACTGCTAAAAGAGATTGCGCTTACTCTATTTGAGAAAACCTCGTTGCTTAATGTTTCTTCAATCTTTGGACACTCAGAAGCGTCTATTACCGCCACTTTAAACCCTTGGATCCCCAATCCTAATACCATAGATTGGCCCATTATTCCGGCTCCAACCACAATTACATCGAAATCTGTTGTCATGGGTTCCTCTTTTGATTATTTGGTGTGCGTTTTCCCATACTAAATTTAGCAAAGCGTTGTTTAACAGGAGACAGTAAATTCATGCCTGTTAATGCTAGGTTTCTGCCGTATATTAAAGGCGTATGTTGGTTAGAGAATAAAGTCACTAATGAGTCTGTAAAACTAAGTGTTTGCTGCTTATCGCCCTGTCTCTGTGCTTTGTAAGCATTGATGATGTCAAACAAGCCAGGATCTGGTTGTTCAGTTAATAGCGGTATCAAGTCGTGTACATCTCTGATGCCTAGGTTAAAACCCTGCCCGGCGATGGGATGAAGACTTTGTGCAGCATTGGCCAAACAGACTACCCTGTGCGATGTAAATTCGGTAAGGGACTGCTTTATGAGTGGATAACTGAATCGAGTGCTAGCGCTAAATAACTTACCCAACTTGCCTGAAAATAACTCATTTAACTGCTCAAGAAATGCTGTCTGGTCTAACGCTAAGACAGAGTCAACACGTTTATTGTCCATACACCATACAACAGACATTATATTTTCTGCTGTCTTATTTGAAGACTGAGATGCAGCTGCATCTGTCATAGGAAGAAATGCGATAGGGCCTTGTGACGTAAATCGTTCGTAGGCCACATTATGATGAGGTAACTGCGTCCTTACGTTGGTGATTATTGCAGTCTGACCATAATCGTAGGCTTCACTTGATAATCGTAATTGCGCCGCTGTTGTAGAGTTAGAACCATCACATACAATCAGTAGTCGCGCATTCGCGCTTTTTTTATTTGATAATGTAAGCGAAACATGGGTTTGGTTTTGTTCAACAGACTCTATTTTAGCTGGGCAATAATATTGAAATCTCTTTGTTGAATAAGCGCTTATCTGTTCAAACAGATATGAACCTAAAACGTCAATAGAAACGACCTTACCCAATTCAGGTAAATGATAATTATCGCTGGAGAGTCTGACTTGTCCAATATGATGTCGGTCTGAAACATGTATGTGTTTTATTGGACACGAAGGAATTGACTCAATATTAAGGCCCAGTTCGCCCAATTTACGCAGCGACTCAGCCGCTAGAGCAATCACTCTGGCATCAAAGCCGGCGTGTTTATTGTCTTGGTTAGGTTGTGGATTAGCCTCTAGCAGCAAAACCGATAACTGAGTATGTTGTAAAATAGCAAAGGCAGTTAAGCAACCCGCGACCCCTCCCCCACTAACAATGACGTCATACGTCTGAGTTTGATTCATCTTTTATAATCACTCACTGAAAATCCAGAGTATTAACAGGAAGCTTCTGGCGCATGATGTTTTCTATTTCATGAATTTCTTTGGGAGCGCTTGCGGTTAAATTAAGATTGCCGTCTTCAGTAATCACGATATCGTCTTCAATTCTAACACCAATGCCTTTGTAACTATTTGGCACATCCGAGCTTGAGCTGATGTAAATACCTGGCTCGACCGTTATCACCATACCGGGTTTCAACACTATGTCTTCACCCTTTTCTTTGTAGTTTCCAACATCGTGTACATCAATACCAATATAGTGCCCTAACCCATGCATAAAGAACTCTTTATGAGCCGCTTCCTCAATGCATTGAGCTTTATCTCCTGTCATTATACCCAATTGTATTAGCCCTTCTGTGATGCTATCTACCGCAAACTCCATGACCTGAACTATGGTAGCGTTAGGGGTTAAGCGTTCAATGCATTGTTTCTGGACTGACAGAACCAATTCATAAATATCTCTTTGCGGACTGGAGAAGGTACCGTTTACGGGAAAGGTTCTTGTAATATCCGCTGCATAACCATTGTACTCAGCACCTGCGTCAATTAATACCAAGTCGTTGTTGCGTAACTGACTTTTATTTTCAGTATAGTGCAGGATACAAGCGTTTTCACCGCCTCCCACTATGCTGTTATAGGCAGCATGGTCTGCTCCATTAAGTTTGAAACAATGTAGAATTTGTGATTCTAATTGGTATTCATAGACGCCGGGCTGGCATATTTGCATCGCCTGCTTGTGCGCCTCGCATGAAATTAATGCACTGCGCTTCATGATCTCAATTTCATTTTCAGATTTTATCAGTCTCATTTGATGAATCATTTGGCTTATATCAATGATAGAGTGAGGAGCAGTCTTGACTTGTTTAGGTGAGTTTTTACAAGTGGCTAGAGCCTTTTTGATTTCGTTGTCGGCGTCATCGATTTTGCCTTGTTCAAAGTACAAGTATTCATGTTCATTCAATAGGTCTGGGAGCAGGACGTGCAACTGCTCAATACTGAATGCCAAATCTACTTTAAGCGAACTGGGCGCATCATCAACGCCAAGTCTCCGGCCATGCCAAATTTCAGCCAGTGGGTTTTTCGGTCGAACAAACATGATGCAACATGATTGCCTACTGGGTGTCTTCGAAAATTTATCATCTGTCCCAACATGCAACTGATTGCTCATTACGAGCACAGCATCAGGCTCTTCAAAACCAGTCAGATAGAAGAAGTCACTGTTTTGCCTAAACGGATACTCAGTATCGTTACTTCTGATTACCTCAGAACCAGCAAATACAATGGCGATTGAGTTGTCTTTCATTTGTTCAAGCAACTGTTGACGGCGCTGCTGATATTCCGTATTGCTGATGTAGAGGTGATGGTTATCTTTTTTTATCATGTGACACTCTGATATTTATTGATATTGATTTTTCGGGTCTGACAATTTAGTCAAGCTCATACGACAATTCACATTGGCTAAGAAACGACACTGACCTCATCGCATTGAGAAAACTCTTAATGCAATTTTGGAGACTGTTGTTTTGAATCTATTATTGACTTGCCTAACTCATTAAAACACAGCATGGCTCCAATTCTGACATATTCAAGGACTTCTAAAAAAGCCTGTTCAGACTCTTCGTCCTCTTCCATAGATTCATCCATTTTGGCGATTTGAGAAAAGTCCTCTAGCGCCTCTTTCACTTCTGCTGAGCACTTGCTAAGGTCATTTTGATGCAAGCCAAAACCCAATAAAAAACCTTGCACCCAGTGAATGAGTGCAGTGCCTCGTTCGTTCAAGGCGTTACTATCTTCTGGAAGGCAAATTTGTAGGGCGAAGTCTGCCTCGATAAATTCCTGGCAAATTTGATTGTACATACCTATCAATATATCTGACACCTTCGTACTAAACTCAACAGACTCATTCACCATATCTGACAGTGCAGACAGCCACTGTTTGTCGTCAATGTTCATGCCACCGGCAAGCATTCCGCATAGCATTCCTTGAATTTCACTGGCATCTACCAAAATATTTTCGTTCTTTAAAACACGGGTAACATTCGAATAATTGCTATACTGGTGAAATTTTACTGAATTTTTGTTTGAACTTTCATTTGAATCTGACAACTACAATACCTGCTATTCGATGGAATGACTGACTCCTTAGAGTGTAGCAAATCCGACACTCTTTTATAATAAATTGCCAATCAAAATCTGAATAATCTGTAAGCTTGCGGCAATTTACGCCGCGCATGCCTTATGTGCTGGTAAAAACTTGAATGCGTTAAGATGGTTTTAGAATATTCCTTTAAATTAAACGCTTAACTAGCGTGTACTTCCCTTTCAACTAAAACTTGTTTCAGGTATCATATCTGGTTCAGAGTGAGGTATGAATTCTGAGTTAACATAAGAATCTGTTCCCTGGGATGTTTGCGTACTCGCTTCATGTTCCTGGCCGATGCTATAAACTTAGGAAGTTGATTCTATTGCTATTGTGCAAGCTCGGCTCGTATCGAGAAGCCTACGGCAATGTTGATACATCCACCGTGTCCATATCGGCACACGGACGAAAAGCGCAGCGCGGCATTTTGGGGGGCACCAAAAAGAAAACATCCTTTTCAAAACTGGTTGTATAAAAACAAAAATATCATGATCAGGAAATCTCATGGCTATCTATAATTTTGGCTCAATCAACATTGACCACATCTATTCTGTAGACCATTTCGTTAAACCTGGCGAAACCCTATCGTCGAACCATTACAATCAAGTATTGGGAGGAAAAGGTGCTAATCAGTCCATAGCGTGTGCAATGGCGCAACAAACTGTTTATCACATCGGCAGTATTAACCATTCTGACTCCAAATACATTGATGTGCTTGAGAACGCAGGCGTGAATGTGCACTTTATCCATAAAAGTGAACAAACGGCTAGCGGACATGCGATCATTCAAGTCAACCAACAGGGTGAAAATTCAATTGTATTATACGCAGGAGCTAATCACGCTTTAACAGTTGAGCAGATAGAAGCAGTGCTTTCCCAGGCATCTCCAGACGATTGGGTTTTATTGCAAAACGAAACCAATTTAGTCTGCGAAATAATTGAGCTTGCGCACAAGCGTGAGCTAAACATAGCTTTTAATCCAGCGCCGATAACATCCAATGTTTTTGACTGTAACCTAGAAAAAGTAAACTTGCTCTTTGTGAATGAGATTGAAGCGATGCAGTTAACTCATACTCAAGATATAGCAAGCGCAAAGCTGGCCCTTAGAAAAGACTTCCCTAATACCAAAGTGATTATGACCCTAGGCAAGGCCGGCGCGACCTATCTGTATCACAACGAAGTTATCGAGGTGCCCGGTAGGCAAGTTCAAGCGCTAGACACAACAGCAGCGGGCGATACCTTCACTGGGTTTTTCCTAGCCAATTATTCGACCCATGGCGACATTCAAAAAGCTCTAGAGTTTGCTAATGCAGCCGCCGCGTTGTGCGTGACTAAGCGCGGTGCTGCGCCGTCGATTCCAACTGCCAATGAAGTTACTACTTTTTTAAATTTATAGGAGCGTTAATGAGTCATAAAATCGTACTGGATACCGACCCAGGGATAGATGATGCAATGGCGATATTTTTTGCGTTTCAAGCCAAAGAAATTGAGGTACTTGGCTTAACCACAGTATATGGCAATGTACCAGTATCTATGGCCTCCCAAAATGCCCTTAGTTTAGTGGAACTTGCAGGCTTAGATGTGCCCGTCTGCAAAGGGGTCAGCATGCCATGGGTGGGAAAAGAGTCGACTTATGCCTACTTTGTTCATGGTGAAGACGGTTTTGGCAACATTAATCATCCTCCACCGAAAGGAAAACTCGATCCTAGAAGTTCTGCTCAAATTATTGTAGATATGGTAAAACAATATCCTAACGAAGTGACCCTTGTCGCTGTAGGGCCGCTGGGCAATTTGGCGCTTGCATTGCGCTTGGCTCCTGAAATTGAGCATTTGGTGAAAGCAGTTAATATAATGGGAGGAGCGGCTCTAGTTCCAGGAAACGTAACACCCGTTGCAGAAGCGAATATTTGGAACGATGCCCATGCTGCTGAAATCGTTTTCTCTGCGAAGTGGCCGATTAATATGTTTGGATTGGATGTCACCTACGACCTTCCCTTTAGGCCTGATTTTGTTAAAACATTGGCCAAAGTCAATCCAACCCTAGGGGCTTTTGTAGAGAAATCGTCCGCATTTTACACTGACTTTTATTCGCAGGGTAAGTCGGAACCAGAATGCTACTTTCATGACGCTTTTCCCATTGCCTATATTATGAACCCAGATTTATTTACAATGACACAGGGGCATATCCGGGTGGGAACCGATGAGCTACACAGAGGACAAACCAGCTTTGCGCCTTTAAACAGCACCAAAAGTGACCATTGGTTAAACGCGCCTGTATCGAAAGTCGCCACGGCTGTAAAACACGATGAGTTAACAAAATTGTTTATAGATACTTACGGCTATTAGACTATAATAGAGACAAGTTGAATGGGATTAGCAAGAAAAGAACTAAGGCAGCAATTTCGCCAACGTCGAAGACTGCTTAGCCAAGAGCAACAAGCGGCAGCTGCTCATCATTTAGTGTCTTGCGCTCAGAACCACCAAGTTTTCAAACCCAACACCGTGATTGCGGCATATGTTGCCAACGATGGTGAGCTTGATCCAAGTTTACTGATCCATTACTTATGGGAGAAGCGCATAACCGTCTGTTTGCCCGTGCTGCATCCTTTTAACAGCAAAACGCTACTGTTTTTAAAATACGACGTTGCGGCAGAAATGAAGAAAAATAAATATAATATCACTGAACCTTGTTTGGACGTTAGACGAGTGGTTCCAATTAATCAAATTGATATTATTTTAACGCCTTTGGTTGCCTTCGATTCACTAGGAAATAGACTCGGGATGGGTGGTGGATTTTACGATAGGAGCCTTGCATCGGCGAAGCGCAACAATAAATTTCCGAAGCTAATTGGAATTGCCCATGAACTTCAAAAAACCGAACATCTGCCTATAGAAAGTTGGGACGTGCCTTTGGATCAAATTCTAACTCCAGCACATCTTTATGCATTTGCGTAAACTAATTTAAGCTATCCTTATAAACTTTACTTGGGGTAAAAAAATGGACCAGAATATGAAGAAAAAAGCGGCCGCAGAGGCTGCGTTGAGTTACGTGAAAAATGATTCAATAGTGGGGGTTGGGACAGGCTCAACGGTTAATTACTTTATTGATGCTTTAGCTAGCAAGAAGCATCTTATTCAGGGTGCAGTCTCAAGCTCACAGGCCTCTACCGAGCGACTAAAAAGTCATGGGATTGAAGTGTTTGATTTAAACGAAGTCGATAGCCTTGATATCTATGTAGACGGAGCAGACGAGATAACCCAACATAAGCACATGATAAAAGGAGGCGGAGCCGCCTTAACTAGAGAGAAGATTGTGGCCGCTGTTGCTAAAACATTTATTTGTATTATTGACGATACAAAACATGTGGACGTGCTCGGAAAATTCCCTCTACCTGTGGAGGTGATCCCTCTGGCCAGATCTTACGTGTCTCGCGAAATAGTGAAACTTGGTGGCGACCCTGTATACCGTCAAGGTGTCGTAACGGATAATCATAATCAAATAATTGATGTGCATAACCTAAAAATACTTAATCCAACAAAACTTGAGTCACAAATTAACCAAATTGTAGGGGTGGTAACCAACGGGTTATTTGCCGATAGAGGGGCTGATATAGTATTAACCGGAACGGAGAATGGGGTGAAAACCTACTAATTTCTGAATTGATCTAAATCCATTTTTATAATGTCCGATCGAGCGCATGAACGACTGCATTCATTTTAGTATCAATCGTAGATTAAATAAGACAGATTTGCGATCTAGACTAATTAATACTTGCGTTTACTATCTATTTTGTCTATCTTCTGCGCCTATTTTTTAGACGTCTAGAAGTCTTTAGTTGTTGTTACAACCATTCTAAGGTTAATTAATTAAAAGGTAAGCCAACGTGAGTAAAAAATCTTTAGCAAAGAATAAGATCAGAATACTGCTTCTTGAGGGGCTGCATCAAAGCGCTCTTGATACCTTTCATGCAAATGGGTATACCAACATAGAGTCACTAAAAACGTCCTTACCAGAAGATGAACTGATAGAAAAAATTAAAGACGCTCATATTGTTGGCATTCGCTCTCGAACTCAGCTTAATGAAAACGTATTTGCGGCTGCGAAAAAACTTATTGGTGTGGGTTGTTTTTGCATTGGCACTAATCAAGTAACACTTAGTTCTGCAGAGAAGCGCGGCATCGTCGTTTTCAATGCGCCTTTTTCTAACACTCGCTCGGTTGCTGAGTTAGTGCTTGGTCAAATTATTCTATTACTGCGCGGCGTTCCTCAGAAAAATGCAAAAGCGCACCGCGGAGAGTGGGAGAAAAGCGCGATTAACAGCTATGAAGCTAGAGGGAAAACCTTAGGCATTATAGGGTATGGCCATATCGGGACACAGCTTAGTATTTTGGCAGAGCACCTAGGTATGAGAGTCCAATTTTATGACATAGAAGATAAACTGGTGCTTGGTAACTCAACTCAAGTAAAAACGCTTAAAGAACTTCTCAATACCTCTGATGTAGTGAGCTTGCATGTTCCTGAAACTGATAGCACGCAGAACATGATTGGCAAAAAAGAGCTGTCTCAAATGAAAGACGGAGCCATCTTAATTAACGCGGCAAGAGGCACAGTCATTGACATAGACGCCTTGGAGCAAGCGCTAGAAAGCAAAAAGCTAAATGGTGCGGCAATTGATGTGTTTCCTGTAGAGCCTAAATCAAATAACGAAGAGTTCATATCTGGGTTACGTAAATACGACAATGTCATCTTAACGCCTCACGTAGGCGGCTCTACTCAAGAGGCTCAGCAAAATATAGGCATAGAAGTAGCCGGGAAACTGGTGAAATATAGTGACAATGGTTCTTCGCTATCTGCCGTTAATTTCCCGGAAGTGTCATTGCCAGAGCATGTAAACCGTTCAAGACTATTGCACATACACCAAAATAGGCCTGGTGTGTTGACGCAAATTAACCAAGCATTTGCCGACAAAGGCATCAATATTGCTGCCCAATATTTGCAAACCAATGAAAATATTGGTTATGTCGTAATAGACATCGAAACAGCTAATGCAAAAGAAGGCTTGGCACAGTTAAGTAAGATAGAAGGCACAATTAAAACTCGAATACTTCACTAGTAGACTACTTTTAAAGATAATTATTATTAAGTGTGGTGATAGTTTGGGTCATACAAAACGGTAAAAAGCCGCCGAATAAGAAAAACCCCTGAAGTTTTGACTAAACTTTCAGGGGTTTTCTATTTTATCAACACCAATTACATTCGTTAAACAACGATTTAAAAGAAGGTGTAAACCAAAGTAACGGCAGTTTCACTGTCTAATTTCTTTACGCCCGGGTTCACATCGCTGTTATGATCAAGTTTCAGCGACAACTTCATGGATAGTCCACCAGAAATCTGAGCTGATAATGCAGTTTCCGACCTTGATTTAACATTTTCTTCACCCACCTCAGTACTGAACGTTTGAGAAAATTTTGCAGATTCTGAAATTGTCCATCTGTAACCTAATGAACCCCTGACAATTACGCTATTTAAATCTTCTCCAGCTTGGTCTTCAGCAAATGAATAACCAGGACCCACACTGTATTCGAAAGAGCTCTTCTCATCATCCCATAGCTTTTGGTTCCAACCACCCGCTACTGTAGCTTGATATGCAAAGTTACTGAACCTGTCATCTTCATAAGAAGCGAACGCAAATAAGCGATGGTTGGGATTTTCTAGCTTATAATTCCCTTGAGCAGATGCAAAAAACTTTTGTGCTGACGTCTGTTCCACACCGTCAATGGTATCTTTTTTATAGAGGCCTTCTATAAGATAGTCGTTACTCCAGTTCTCAAGTTCATGTTTAGCGTTTAAGCCTGCACTTGCAGAGGTAGTATCGGTATTACCAGTCGTAAAAATAAAACCAAACTCGCCGTCCATAGTCAGCGCTTTGTCATCTTGAGCTACGCATTCGAACGCAAACACGCTCCCTAATAATGAAGCTATCAATAATTGTCTTTTCATTTCAATTCCTATTTATCAGTCCCATTGAATACACGTTTGGAATTAGCCTGCCTTGCAAAATACCTAAACACGTTTTAGGCGCGAAGTTTATAGGGATCTTCATAATTTTCAAGTGAAGTATATAAAAATTGAACAACATAATGCTTTATTCACTAAATAGTGCCAATTTAGGCGATTTACCATTGCCAAACACACCCAGTGAATATTGAATAATCATGTCAGAAAAGGATCTAAGAGGAAGTACGGACGGCTTAGAAAAACTGATACACCATAGAAATAGATGTTTCGGTTGAAAAATTTTCATCTTGAATGGCCACGTTTTCATTTAATATAAGTTCAATACTTAATTTCATTGCAAGTTCGCCAAATATTTTTGCTGTGATAGAAGATTTAGAACGAGCCTTTGTAATGACTTCACCCACTTCAGCAGATATTGTTTGCCTAAAGCGTGCATTGTCACTTAAATTGTACTCATACCATAGCGTCCCTCTAATAATCGTTTCTTCGATAACTAGGTCGTTACGCTCTTGTACAAAATAGCTATAGCCTGGCCCAATACTATACCTCAGTTCTGATTGCATTTTTTTCCAAGCCACTTCGCTCCAGCCAACCACAAAGGTTGTTTGGTCCCTTAGCAAATTAAATTGATTGTCATCGTACTCAAAATACGAAAACAATCGTTCACTTGGGTCAACTAGCTTGTAATCAAACTGACCTGATATTTCGAATCTTGTGGTATCGAAATTAATATCACCGTTTTCAGTGCTGACTCGGTTTACACGATGTAAAAAGCGGGTCTCATAGCGATTGCTCCATTCAGGCAATTCGTGACTAGATTCTATTGCCAACTTGACGATACTGGTTTCGGTATTTCCTGTGGTAGTGAGTAGCCCGGCCTCACCGGCCAAAGTAAAAGGATCGACTTCACTATTTTTGGCGTTTTGCTTGTTTGCGTATAAGGCTTCTAGAATGTTTTTTTCTTTGCTTAAATCTCGAAAAAAATCAGAAGCCTTTGATTGAGCATACGCAGCATTTGGCAAGTAATTAACAAATAAAGTAATTATTATTAGAAAAGATTTATACATCGCACGTCATTATTTTTATTATGTCGCGCAGAAGTTTATACTTTAATTAAAGGCCTGAGCAATCTTGTTCGTTTCAGCCTGCGCGAATTGTGAGATGATATCATACTCATAATCATTTAAGCCAATCGTTTGAACCGCCTGATGATTAAGTGACGGATTAGACAACAGTTCTTGCCCTTCACTTCTATTGGCCATAGTAGATGCCATGTATAAAATACTTTCATCTTTTCCAAGTTGCTGATGATCAAATAAGCTGAGCATGATCAAACTTTTAGACAAATTTTCAGGCAATTTCCAATTTTCTAATATAAGACCAGAACAACTGCTAAAAGTGAAACCAAACATTTTCCTTTGCGATTCTAACGGCAAATCATGTTCAAGTGTTGCCAAATACTTAACGTATTTTTTATCCAATTTTGTGGCACACACAAGCTCACTCAGGTTCATTAAAATACCCATTACAAAAAATCGTTCGCTGCCTCTTTCTTGCATTTGCTGGGCTATAGATTGCGCTATTAAACCAGTGCGCACTGACTTTTCCCAAAAGGTATTAAAATCAAGCAATTCTGAAGTAAAAGATTTAAAGGCTAAATTCGCAGTTTCTGCCATCGAAATGTTATAAGCCGCTTCACCACCAATAATACTCAGCGCTTTTTGAACGCTTGTAACTTGTTTTGTAAACCTGAAAAGAGCACTATTTGCCAACTTTAAGACTTTAGCGCTTAACGAAGGATCAACGGACATCACCTTCGCCATTTCTTGAATTCCTGCTTTTGGGTCATCTAAGAGTTCGCGTAATTTGATACACGTTTCAGGTAAAGTGAAACTTTTATTAGCATATTTGATAATAGGTGTCATTGACATAAAAAACTCGAATGTTAGCAAATTACTGGATTGTAATTAATTAACGGCAAGTATAATTATTTAAATGAGTATCAAGGGTCGCTCAGTACATACTTAATTACATTGGCATATACTCAAGTTTAAAATAGGTCGCCCTGCTTAAAGTGAGTGTCAGAATCTCGTTGTTTTCTGGATTTTGCAAGATGTGCTTTTTTTCGCCTGTTACAGGCACTTATGATCAATCGTTTGGTGTGGTTATCGATAGAATGCCAATGCTGTCTCTCCTCTCTACTTCGATAACAGCCGATGCAGTATCCGCGAGGCCCAGACTCACATACACCGATGCAAGGGCTAGGTATTTCGAAAAACTCCATCTGTTGCATGGATAAAATCACCGTAAATTTACAATCTATTAGCATTATAAACACAAACAATCGGTATTTTAAAAATATTTTGCTTTACTTACTGGATATAAAAAAGTATGTCCAACACTAGCGCCCTATATTTAAATATTCATGCGGAAGTACGCAAAAAAAAGACCCTAGTTAGGGTCTTTTTTTGCGTTAAAGACAATGAGCTTTATTTCTTTTTCGCTTTTGGATTTGGCATATCTGTAATACTTCCTTCGAAAATTTCACTTGCCAGACCAATAGACTCATTTAATGTTGGATGTGCATGAATAGTAAGTGCAACATCTTCCGCATCTGCACCCATTTCAATTGCTAACCCTATTTCACCGAGCATTTCTCCGGCATTAGTGCCTATAATTGCACCACCTATTACACGACCGTTATCTTTATCGAAAATCATTTTGGTCATGCCGTCTGTGGCCATAGATGCTATAGCACGACCAGAAGCAGCCCAAGGGAAAGAAGCGGTTTCGTAATTTACGCCCTGCTCTTTTGCTTCTTTCTCAGTTAATCCAACCCAAGCGATTTCTGGCTCTGTGTAAGCAACAGAAGGAATGCCTCTTGGATCGAAGTAGTGTTTCTTGCCAGCGATTACTTCCGCTGCAACGTGACCTTCATGCACAGCTTTGTGAGCCAGCATTGGTTGACCCACAAGATCTCCAATGGCGAAGATATGAGAAGCGTTGGTGCGCATTTGCTTATCAACGTTAATGAACCCTCTATCGGACACATCAACACCTGCCTTGGTAGCATCAACTAAGTTGCCGTTTGGTGTTCTACCGACAGCAACCAATACGCGGTCATATCTTACAGGTTCGGAAGGCGCTTGCTTGCCTTCAAAGCTGACATAAATACCGTCCTCTTTAGCTTCAACATCCACTACTTTCGTTTCAAGCATGGTGTTAAACTTATCTTTGATAGTCTTCATGTAGACTTTCATAATGTCTTTATCTGCAGCAGGGACAAGTTGGTCAAGGAATTCGACAACATCAATTTTACTGCCAAGTGCATGGTAAACTGTGCCCATTTCCAGACCGATAATACCACCGCCTAAGATCAGCATTTTCTCTGGAATATCTTTCAATTCAAGCGCGCCTGTGCTGTCCATAATACGGTCATCACCTTTTGGAATAAACGGTAAATTCACCGGCTCTGAGCCTGCTGCAATAATGGCGTTCTCAAAATTAATAGTCGTTTTACCGGTTGCGCCTTCAACCTCAAGCGTGTTCGCGCCAGTAAACTTACCGTACCCTTGAATATGCTGAACTTTACGCATTTTAGACATACCACCAAGACCTTTGGTCAACTGACCAATAACCCCGTCTTTCATATCTCTAATTTTATCTAAGTCAAATGTAGGTTCGCCGAAGTTAATTCCGTGGTGAGCTAGATGCTTAGCTTCTTGAATGACTTTAGCTACGTGCAATAATGCTTTTGAAGGAATACACCCCACATTTAAGCACACCCCGCCCAAAGTTTCGCGCGCATCTACTAATACAGTATCGATGCCCAAGTCAGCTGCTCTGAACGCAGCTGAATAACCACCAGGACCCGCACCTAATACCACTAATTGTGTTTTAATTTCGCTCATAATCTTGGCATGACCTCAAAATTTTGTTCTATGTTTGTCGCCCTATGTTGCGACAGTGAATGGTTTATATTTAGCTTTTTAATAAAAGTGCCACTTTCAGCGTTAACAAAAAAAGTGGCGACATTAGTAATCAAATATTCTGATTATTTAACTTTGCGCGCATTTTACAACAATATGCGACGAATATCCCCTAAACAATCAGCTAAATGCGCTGCAAACCGAGCAGCTAACGCACCGTCTATAACACGGTGGTCGTATGACAATGATAGTGGCAACATTAACCTTGGAGAAAAATCTTTACCATTCCACTTTGGTTTTACCTCCGACTTTGATACCCCTAAAATTGCAACGTCTGGCGCATTGACAATAGGAGTAAAACCAGTCCCGCCGATTCCTCCAAGGCTGGATATGGTGAAACAACTGCCTTGCATATCCGCTGACTTTAACTTTCCATCGCGCGCTTTTGAGCTAATTTCCATTAGCTCTTTGGAGATTTCCAAAATTCCTTTTTTATCAACATCTCGAACCACCGGAACCACCAGCCCGTTTGGAGTATCGACGGCGATACCAATATGGAAATACTTTTTCATTATCAAGCTTTCACCAGATTCAGAAAGTGAAGAATTAAAGGTTGGATATGCCTTCAATGCATCCGCAACGGCTTTCATCATGAAAACAAGTGGGGTTATTTTTACGCCCAACTTACGCTTTTCTGCAATCTGGTTCTGGTCTTTCCTAAAGTCTTCTAAATCCGTTATGTCGGCCTCATCAAATTGAGTTACATGAGGGATGGTAACCCAGTTCCTGTGCAAGTTTGGACCCGACAACTTCTGAATACGTGTAAGTGCGACTTCTTCTACCTCGCCAAATTTAGAGAAATCCACTTTCGGCGGTGCCAGTACTTGAAGACCGCCAGAACCTTGACCAACATTACTTGCCGGGGTCATTTTAGGTCTGGATAACTCATATTTGACGTAAGATTGAACGTCTTCTTTTTGCACTCTGTTTTTGCGCCCTGTGCCGGTAACTTGCGTCAAATCAACACCAAATTCTCTGGCCAAGCGTCTAACCGAGGGTGAAGCGTGCACTTTACCTGTTTTACTTTTTTCGCCAGCGGATGGATGATGTGGCACCGGAGGCGCTTTAGGCGAGCTAGTCGATTTAGGCGCATTAGATGCTGAAGTGGATGCAGACTTTTCTTGCGACTTTGGCTCATCTGTGCCGCTTGTCTGTGAAGCTTGAGAGCCATCATCAGCTTTTCCTTCGCCTTCTACCTCAAGCATCAGCACAAGCGACCCTTCAGATACTTTGTCACCTACGTTGACTTTCAGTTCAACTACCTTGCCGGCTTTTGGTGAGGGCACGTCCATAGTGGCTTTATCCGTTTCTAAAGTGATTAAACCATCTTCTTCGGAAACCGAGTCGCCTTCGTTGACTAAAACATCAATGATATCTACGTCGGTAGCGTCGCCGATATCCGGAACGGTGACCTCTACTATTGAACTATTAGAACTTGAGGACTTAGCGGCATTATCTGATTTATTTTCTTGTGTGCTAGATGCGTCTGAGCTTGTGGCTTCTTTTGCAGACGATTCTTCAGAATTTCCATCAGACACTTCTAGAGTTAATACTAACGACCCCTCTGATACCTTATCTCCTGTGCTTACTTTCAGCTCAACTACTTTTCCTGAAGCTGGGGATGGCACATCCATAGTTGCCTTATCGGTTTCAAGAGTTATTAGTCCGTCTTCTTCAGAAACAGTATCTCCCTCTTTGACTAACACTTCAATAATGTCCACATCGGTGGCGTCTCCAATATCGGGGACAGTCACATCAATCACTTTTGATCCACCTGAGCCTTTAGAATCAGAACGGTTAGAAGGTTCTGAGGAGCCAGTGTCTGATGGTTGACTTGGATCCGAAGCATCATTCGATTCTGAGCTTGTATCTTCGGACGAGCTATCTTCACCAGACACCTCGGCCTTTCCTAACACATCGCCTTCGTTAATTTTGTCACCAACTTTTACACTGATCTCTTTGATAGTCCCATCAAATGGAAGAGGAATATCCATACTCGCTTTGTCGCTTTCTACTGTCACAAAAGCGGCTTCCGCCTCGACTGACTCGCCCACTTCAACGCAAACTTCTATTATTTCGACTTCTTCACCACCAACGTCAGGTACAATAATGTCTTTTATTTCTGCCATGATTGTCTCTCCTAATTAAGCGTACAGTGGGTTAATTTTATCGCCATCGATCTCAAGATCTTTTCTTGCTTTCTCGAGAGTTTTAGCGTCTAAGGTTCCAGCTTTATATAACTCATATAAAGCTGCATAAGCGACATTGTTTGCATCAACTTCAAAGTGTTTGCGCAAATTAGGACGGCTGTCAGAACGACCGAATCCATCTGTGCCTAATACTCTGTATTGACCTGGTACAAAGTTTCTTACTTGTTCAGCATAAGCCTTTATATAGTCAGTCGCAGCGATAGTTGGGCCATCGTTTCCTTCTGATAAAATCTCACTAATATAAGGCACTTTTTGTTTTGCATCGGGATTTCGCATGTTGTCGCGGTCACAATTAATGCCATCTCGAGCCAGCTCATTGAAGGATGGAACGCTATATACCTCAGACGCCACGTTATAATTGTCATCGAGTATTTTGGCGGCTTCTCTAACTTGTTCTAAAATAGTGCCTGAACCTAAAAGCTTGACCTTATTTTTAGCATTGCTTCTACCCAAGCTGTCAAGCAAATAAATGCCTTTCAATATGCCTTCTTGACAACCTTTTGGCATTTCTGGCTGCACGTAATTTTCGTTCATCACGGTCAAGTAAAAGAATACGTTTTCTTGTTCTTCTAACATTCTGCGGATCCCGTCTTGGACGATTACTGCGACTTCATAACCATAAGTAGGATCGTAACTGACACAATTAGGTATGAGTCCGGCTTGTATGTGGCTGTGTCCATCTTGGTGTTGAAGACCTTCACCATTCAGTGTGGTTCGTCCTGCAGTGCCTCCGACTAGAAATCCTCTACATTGAGAGTCGCCAGCAGCCCATGCCATATCCCCCACTCGTTGGAATCCAAACATCGAGTAATAAATATACACCGGAAGCATTGGCAAATCGTTTAGAGAATACGAGGTTCCCGCAGCCACAAAAGATGACATAGCCCCTAACTCATTGATCCCCTCTTGGAGCACCTGGCCTTTTTTATCTTCGCGATAATAGGCCACTTGATCTTTATCCTGAGGCACATAGGTTTGCCCTACGTTTGAGTAAATACCAACCTGGCGAAATAAACCTTCCATGCCGAAAGTACGCGCTTCGTCAGGAATAATAGGCACAACGTGTTTGCCCATTTGTTTATCTTTAAGCATGGCAGTTAATACTCTAACAAACGCCATGGTCGTAGAGATTTCTCTTTCACCAGACCCTTTTGTGACGGCTTCAAAAGCTTTTAAAGGAGGCGCAGGAAGCTCAATACTCGACTTAGCCAAACGCTGGGGTAAAAATCCGTTAAGTGCTTCTCTTTTTTCAAGCAGATACTTCATTTCAGGACTGTCTTGTTCAAACTTATAGTAAGGGAAGTTTGCAATATCATCGTCTGAAACTGGGATATTGAAACGATCGCGGTACAGTTTTACCGACTCTACGTCCATCTTTTTTACATTATGAGCAATGTTTTTACCCTCACCAGCATCGCCTAGCCCATATCCTTTTACGGTTTTGGCTAATATAACCTGAGGCCTGCCTTTAGTTTCTGTCGCTCGTTTATAAGCTGCGTAAACTTTGACTGGATCGTGACCACCTCGGTTAAGTCTCCATATGTCTTCATCTGACATATTGGCTACCATGTCTTTTAATTCGGGATATTTTCCAAAGAAATTCTCACGAGTATATGCGCCGCCTTTTGACTTATAGTTTTGATATTCTCCGTCCACGGTTTCATTCATAACGTCTAATAATTTGCCATGCGTATCTCTGGCTAATAGCGCATCCCAATATCGGCCCCAAATAACTTTAATAACTTCCCAACCCGCGCCTCGGAATGTGCCTTCGAGCTCTTGGATAATTTTTCCGTTTCCGCGCACCGGCCCGTCTAATCGTTGAAGATTACAATTTATAACAAAGGTTAAGTTATCTAATCCCTCTCTAGCAGCCAGACCTATTGCGCCTAATGATTCTGGCTCATCAACTTCACCGTCTCCCATGAAACACCATACTCGTTGATCTGAGCAGTCTTTCATCCCACGGTCAGTTAAATATTTTAAGAACCTCGCCAAATAAATCGCCTGCATCGGACCTAAGCCCATGGAAACAGTAGGAAATTGCCAAAAATCAGGCATCAATTTAGGATGGGGATAAGAAGATAGTCCGTTGCCTTCGACTTCTTGACGGAACATATCAAGTTGACCTTCTTCCAAACGACCTTCAATAAAGGCTCTAGAATATATCCCTGGAGATGCATGCCCCTGAACGAAAAGGTAGTCACCGCCATCTTTATCATTAGGTGCTCTGAAAAAATGATTAAAACCTACATCATATAACATAGCAGATGAAGCAAAGCTGGCTATATGGCCGCCTAATTCAAGATCTTTCTTTGATCCTCTAAGCACCATCATCATGGCATTCCAACGAATGGCGTTTCTGATTTTGTTTTCTATGGTTTGATCACCAGGCATGGTAGGCTCTTGCCCAGCGGGTATCGTATTAATGTAAGCAGTTGTCGCATCATAGGGTAAATGAGCACCGTTTCTTCTGGCTTTTTCTATTAGTGATTCTAGTAAGAAGTGAGCTCGATCAACGCCTTCAGCTTCTAGCACGGCTTCAAGTGCGTCTATCCATTCCTGAGTTTCAATGGGATCCACATCAGGTTGCTTTATATCCGACATAGTTTTTTCCTATTTTTGATTTTAAGTAGCTTGACTTACCCTAGTAGTGTTCGTAGCCAAACATCGTTGAACTTAGCTTTTAACCTCTGCGTACGAATGCACACAAAAAAGCACTCAATTTAATAAATGCGTTTGCTCACTGCCCTAGCAATAATCTGGCAGTAAGAACCACAGCTGCTGTCTAATAACCAAGCAACTGACAAACAAATCTGTCTCATGCAAAGATGAGATAATATTCTTTAATTAACGTAAATGTTTAAATCTTATTGTTACCCTTATAGTGATTGACACTACTTTTCATCGTCTGCATTGCTTCTATCTTCTGCTGACGTTTATTCTTTTATCAGTATTCTTCTTAAACTGCGCTGGACTTTTACATCTTGTTGGTTGATGTCCAATAATGTTTTTTCAATATAGGCCAAATGTGTCTGACTTGCATCCCTCGCTTTCTCAGGATCGCGTAACGCAATCGCTTGAACAATCGACTCGCGCTGTTGCTTCAAGATACTTTCGACATTTGTATTTGACCGTAACATTGCGAGATTTTGTTTAATATTTTCGATCAACATAGCTCGCATAGCTTGCATAATTTGAACTAACACGATGTTTTGAGACGTCTTAGCCATGATGAAGTAAAAATCCACTAAGGCTTCTGCTTCTTTTTCTGGCTCAGCTTTAACGGTCTTGTTTTGCAACTGGTCTAATGCATCATTGAGTAACTTAATGCTTTCAGGCTGACCTCTAAGCGCAGCGTAATATGCCGCCATGCTCTCAAGAGAATGTCGAAATTCCAATAGATCGAATTGAGTCTCTGGACGAGTGGAGATGAGTGATAAAATAGGGTCTGACAAACTGCGATTTAGATGTTGAGACACAAAAGTACCACCACCTTGCTTTCTCTCAACCAGTCCTTTTACCACTAAATTTTGAATGGCTTCACGCAAGGATGGTCGAGACACGTTAAATTTTAAAGCCAGTTCGCGTTCAGGCAGAAGTTTTTCACCGGCCGCTAGAGTGCCATCAATAATCATTGACTCTAATCGGTCGGTAATGACTTCAGATAATTTCGCTTGCTTTATCATTGTTTGTCTGTCCTTAAAGATAATATGGTAACTGCGCCCCTTCCGCTTGCAATTTAACTACATTAGCATCCATGCAATTGTTTGCAACTTTCTAAAATGGTCTTACCTTTTAACCAATATTATTTTAAGCATGTTTTTATAAAAGTAAAGCTTTTATCCTAGAAATCCGACTAAGGTCATTATAGATATGGCAACTAATAAAAACACAGTGTTGCGTTTCACCAATTTGACCATCTGCAATGGCTCTTGCAAGACAGGTTTTACATAAGGTTCAGGCTCCTCACTGGCCTTTGCCACTTTTGATAAAATTTGATAAGTAGATTTATTAAAATCCAACACAACACTTAACCAAGTGGGTAAACCTTTGCTGAAGTGCCCCACCAACAGAAAACCAAATGCGGTCAACCTAACTGGGATCCAATCAACTACGTGTAAGACTTTTCTGGCCATGTCTTCACTGAATTTAGGCTCGCCTACTGACGTTTCAGTTTGAGTATTGTCATTAGTTTGAAGCGAGTCGATCTGGTTCTCCACTTCGTTTACAGCAATCGTTTTTTGCTGGTTCGAACCATGATCAATAATAGTTTTATCGTCCTGCTTTAACATTAGGTTTCGCTGCCGACGTAAAAACCATTCTTTGCAAATAGAATAGAAAACGACCCCCGCTACAGAGAAAAACACATAAAATATAATTACACTGGCGTATTGGCGATAATTTATAAGGACAAGCTGTTTGCCCACTTTCGACAACTCGCCGTCTGTTACTCCCAACTGTTCACTGTATAGCGAACATGCTTCAAAATCGTCGCGGTTGGCGGATTGAATATATCGTCTGTAAGTATTTCGGGTAACCGGGCAACCCAAGCACACCCAAAGCACGAGCAGGTGGATAATAAAGACGATAATTCCGGGAAGCTGCAAGACTAGCAGAAACGTCAACCCTGTTGGTATGCCTGCAATTAAGAGTATCAATAATAACTGCGCATAGAACTTGTCGCCTATTGATTTTACTGCTTTAAACCTTTCAGCAAAGTCGAAATAATGATTCGAGAGCGCGGTAATATGGAATTTTTTAGGCTTTACTGTCACACGTTCAACGGCCATTATGAGTAATAGAGTAAAAAGCGTCATGCTTATCCTTATTTTATTGATGTTATGTTTCGGTTAAGTATGGTTGAGAAATATCTACTAAGCGGCTATATAAATAAAAGAAGCCCATAAAGCATAGACAACATTGAGCAAAACTCTGTGTTAAATTTACCTGCGGCGTCATAGCACTAGCGTACCCCACTTCATGCTAGTAGTGCCAATGAAATTATGTGAGAGCTATGACATGTCAAGTTTCTTGAATTGATTCAACGTATATTCACAATAATGGATTGTTTGATCAACTCTGCAAAGGTACAATCGGCCCGTTTTTTAATGTGGAGAGTATATACGCGATGTTAAGCCGATATCAGATTGACGTAACAAAGGACGTAATGCAGGCCCTGATAGAGGATTTAAGTGAGCGTCCACTTTATTTAGAAAGCGAAAATGTCGATATTCAAACCTTATTGAATCAAGATATTACTGCCAATCTTATTGACAAAAAGGCGATTGCAGAGGCACAAATAGTCACTCGACAGCCTGCCATACTTTGCGGGAAAGCCTGGGTAGAAGCCGCCTTTAAATTGGCATGTGGTGATGATATTTCTTTAAATTTCCACTTTGAGGACACAGATTATATTCCGGCCAACGCTTGCATCGCAGATATTAGAGGCAATGCAAGAGGTATATTAACCGCAGAGCGCACTGCATTGAATTTTTTACAATTCCTCAGTGCAACGGCTACGACAACATTTGAATATGTCAAACAGCTAAAAAATACGCGTGTCAAGTTGCTAGACACAAGAAAAACCATTCCCCACTTTAGACAAGCGCAAAAATATGCAGTTGCGTGTGGTCAAGGTCAAAATCATCGAGTTGGTTTATTTGATATGTTTTTGATTAAAGAAAACCACATTCAAGCTTGTGGCAGCATTAACAATGCGATCCACACAGCAAGACAAGCACAAAAAAACACTCCAGTAGAAGTCGAAGTGGAAAACCTTGATGAACTCAAGCAAGCCATAGACGCAAAAGCAGACGTTATAATGCTTGACAATTTTTCATTAGAACTGATCCAGCAGGCAGTACTAATAAATAATGGTCAGTGTAAGCTAGAAGTCAGCGGTAACATCACCCAAGAACGTCTTAAAGAATTATCTAATATAGGTATAGATTTTATCTCAAGTGGCGCTATTACTAAAAATATAGCGTCTATTGATCTATCTCTATTAATCAAAAAGATCGTCTAAATAGTCCTTAAAGATAGTCTTGATAGTGCCGTTAAACCATTTAGGAAAAGGGTTGGTTTGAGGTCTGATTGTTTCATATCCAACACTAAGGTATAAGCTTGCATACTTCACATAAAGACTGCCCGACATATACTTATTTCCGAGGCGAAAGAAGCGCAACAATGTTGTATATCTGTAGCCGCTTTAAACCACTTATTAAATATGCGTTCAAATGGCGCTTGGAGAATGATGATGAACTTGTCTACTAAAACAAATCAAAAGGGTTTTACCCTAATCGAACTAATGATTGTAGTTGCCATTATTGGTATTTTGGCTGCAATCGCTTTACCTGCGTATCAAAGCTATACTTCAAGAGCAACCTTCAGTGAGGTAATCTCTGCAGCTAGCCCAGCAAAAACAGTTATTGAAGTGTGCGCGCAAACCGGCGTTCCAGCTGATTGTAGCGGCATAACATCGCAAGCGGGCTGGGCAAATGGAGCGTCAGTTAATACTGTAACAATAGCTGGAACTCAAGCAGCACCGACAGTGACTGTTACCCCGAATGCTGTAAGCGGTCTAACAGCGGCTGACACTTACGTATTAACAGCAGCAATTCAGCCTAGCGGCGCGGTAACTTGGACACAATCTGGTGGCTGTGTAGCTGCAGGTCTTTGCTAATAGTTCATAAAATATGAGCCTAAAGTAATCGAATAAGGCCTAATATTAAAAATATTAGGCCTTATCCTTCATCTAAAAAGAGTTCAGTTATGGCGGTATTCACCCAAGATTTTGTTTGGAGCGGTCTGGATAAAACCGGTCGCAAAGGCAAAGGCGAGATAAAAGCAAAAAATCTTG
>CBFIBG010000083.1:0-2302 GCA_965660815.1 Glaciecola sp. | reverse complement strand
TGAATATTCAAGTGAAAGACTTTTTTGCCGACTAGAAGACCATACCGGTTCAATATTTAATAATTTCAAAAAGTTTAAAATGCTAAACGGCTTAAAAAGTACTCTTTTTTCTGAGCCGCTGTAATCATTAGATAAGTCTTGAGGTCTCTTAAGTTCAACTATTTCTATGTTGTTACTTAACGCCTTTATATTTACATTGTCATAAAACGCATGCTGAGCTTCACTCTCTTTATCTATAATGACAATGGTCGTTTCAGGGTTGAGTGTTAAATGTACATCAGCGCCTAGACGTGTTAACGCGCTCACCATTAGTTGACATTCATTCTCTTTATCACATAGAACGGATATATGCTGATTTGCCAACAACTCCCTATCAGAAAAGGCTCCGGTATCTTTTAAAAACGGAATTGAATATTCAAAACTACTGCCTTTTCCTTTTTCTGAGTGAAAGTCTATATATCCATTCATCAACTCACACAATTGCTTGGAAATCGCAAGCCCTAACCCTGTTCCACCAAACCGTTCTGAAACGGTGTTGTTTTCTTGATTAAAGACGCCAAAAATATGGTCTTTTTGACCATGCTCAATACCGATTCCTGTGTCACATACCGTTATCAGAACGGTCACTTTTTCATTGTTTTGATGACTTTGTGCTTTTATGGAAACATGCCCTGAAGAAGTAAACTTAATCTCATTACTCATTAAATTGAGCAATACTTGCTTGAAGCGGTTTTTATCTCCAATCACATACCGATAATCGAGACCCGTAGTATCGAGGTAAACATCTAACCCTTTATTGTAGGCAGCTATGCTGTTTGCGCTGACAATTGTTTCGATCTCATTAAGCAGATCAAAGGGTGAACTCGTTAGAGTTAGTTTGCCTGCCTCCATCTTGGATAAATCTAAAAGGTCATCAATTAAATTGTTGAGACCATTCATGCTAGTTTCGGTCATAGCCAAGTAACTTTGCTGGTTGGCTGTTAACGGCTCTTTCGATATCAATTCTAATGTCCCCCAAATACCATTGAGTGGGGTGCGCATTTCGTGGCTAACGTTAGAGATAAAAGCGCTTTTCAGTTGGTTTGATTGCTCCGCTTTATCACGAGCCTTTTCAAGCTCAGCCGTTCGGTGTTTGACCTGACATGAAAGTACTTGATTAATATTTTTAATTTGTTGTTTAGCCAGTTTTTCTCTAGTAATGTCGCGTATAAGAATAGCGATACCATTTAGACGACTACTATCTTTTAGAATGGGAGACAAGATAAATTGAAGTGTTCGTTCACTTCCGTCAATATTAATGGAGCTTTCGTGACGTGTTTTGACGTATTCAGGCTCTCTAATAAGACTTTGTATATGGTTGCAAATATCCTTGTTATTAAATTTAACACAATGGCTTATGTGCGTCCCAATCACGGTTTTTTCTTCTTGTTCGAATAGACTAGTAGCTGCCTGATTCCAAGTTTTCACATAACCTTCTGTATCGATACTGATGATCCCGTCCTGCGAGCCTTCAACGATGGCTCTATATTCTGTCCGAGTTTCAACTAATTTAATTTCCCTACCAATGTAGAAATTAAGGAACATCAAAAAAATACACCCAAATACCAACAAGGCAACAGAGATAAACAGGGTGGTTACGAAGACCTGTTTTTCTAAACTTTCTAAATATTCAGTATTTACGGTTAATCGTAATTGAAGCGACCTTTCTGAATTATCAGTGTGAAGATGGACCCTTGTTTTCTCATACAAAAATGTGCTTTCAGGTTGGCCTTTATGATGTGCAACTTGCATAGTAAATTTGGTGTCTGATGTGGGTTGATATTTACTTTCCCATGTTTGAGGGGGTCCTATCTCATGAGAAAATGCAACGCCGTTTTCAGGGTGTAAAATGAACTGATTGTCTTCATTAAGGACAATTGCATGAAAACGCTTATCTATGGCTGACTGCATATAGTTCAATAAAAAATTTGCATTGACGTTAATAACGATAATAGCGGCTAGGTTTCCCGATGGATTATATAGCTTTGTCGCATATCTAATAGTGGGTAATAAAGGGGACTGGATCTTACCATTCTCACGATTTAGGGTAATATTTGATATGTAAACATCGTCTTCTTTAATCTCCAAACTTTCTTTAAAATAAGGTCTGTTGCTTTTATTTTGTAACTCTGCTTCGGGAACAATTTTGCTTAAGCCTCGTTCTTTATGTACTCGAATTACTTCCTGTCCGGTTGGATACGCAAGGATCCTAATTTGCTCTATTTCTGGGTATTGGTTAGACAAAGCAACAAAGGTGGTCTGC
>CBFIBG010000082.1:0-59094 GCA_965660815.1 Glaciecola sp. | reverse complement strand
CTTGGACGAGCAAACGCATCAAAAACAGCAAGTTATCATCGTCTTTTCGGCACTCGTCCTAGGTATTTTATTCTTCTTGATTTTGTTTACATTGTTACCCATATCAAGAGTGCATCGACTCAAACGAGCAATTAACCTAATAGGCGCTAACAAGTATGATGCAGCTAGAGAGAAACTCAGCAAGCCTAATAAGTCATTTTTAAATGATGAGTTAGACGATCTGGAAGATGAGTTTAGACATGCAATTAATTTACTAGAAAATTTTGAAGAAGAGCTATCTAATTCACAAAAAAAATTACTTAGACAAGCCACGATAGATAGCACTACAGGTCTATTCACTCGCAGCGTTTTAATAGACAAGCTATCAGAAATGAACAATAACAAAGACATAGTGCGTATCGCTATTTACTTCCTCGATCTAGATGGTTTTAAACCTATAAATGATAATTTAGGACATGAAGCTGGCGACATTATGCTTAAAAAGATTGGGTATCGCCTTAAAGGTGTTCGCAATAAGCATACTAGTGTTTATAGAATTGGTGGGGATGAATTTGTCATCTGCTATTGCAACTATGAAGATCACGACGCTTTAAATCACATGGGAATGGCCTTGGTAGATTTATTTGCAGCACCCTTCAATATCTATAATACAAGCATATCGATAAGTACTAGTATTGGCATAACCTATCAAGACAATAACTCCAATATAGTTGCAGACGAACTTCTACGATTCGCCGACATTGCAATGTATCAAGCCAAGAAAGCGGGAAAAAATCGCTATGAGTTTTTTGACGAGTCTATGAGAGAAGCCACTCAACAGAGATTCGTAATCAAAAACGACTTTATGAGCTCTTTGGATGACAAACAACTGTTCGTCGTTTACCAACCGATTGTGGACAGTGGCACTCGTGAGATTGTAAAACTGGAAGCATTGTGTCGTTGGTGTCATCCAGAAATGGGCTTCATTCCACCCTCTATATTTATAGACGTTTTAGAAGAAAGTGAAAACATGAACCACCTCTTTAGATGGATCGTGAGGAATGTTTTTGAGGAAATAAAATACTTAGACAAGATTGGGAGAAAGCATATCAGTATCTCAATCAATCTAAGTACATCGCAATTAGTAGATGAAACCGCTTTAGATGTTTTAAAAAGAATGTCAAATGCAATGGATGTCTCGCCTTCGAGAATTGAACTAGAGATTACTGAAACTTCATTAATCACTAATTTTGAGCAAGCAAAAAAATGGGTCGACGAGGCAACGAAAAGCGGCTTTAAAATAGCTATTGATGATTTTGGTGCTGGCTATTCTTCTTTATCATATTTAACCGCTTTTCCATATAACACAGTTAAATTAGATCGATCATTACTAGACAATATCGATCAAGATCCAAGGCAGCAAAGAATAATTGGTTCGTTAACCCAATTATTACATGGTTTGTCTGTGCCTATAGTGGCTGAAGGTGCCGAAACAGAAGAGCAATTTGAAGAACTGCGCATACTCGGATGCGACTATATTCAGGGTTATTTAATATCTAAGCCTATTTCACACAGTGATTTAGTAGCATTTCTCGATGATTACAGTAATGAAAAGGCTTACGAGTTCACTGTATAGCGTCACAATATTACGAAATTAACGACTAAATAAATGCCAAGTACAAAGACAATGGTCGTTAATATTCCTACGATAATATAGGGTAAAAAGGAATTAGATTGTGCATCTTGTTCATAGTTTTTAAACGATTGGACACCTAAAAAACTGGCTAACACACTTTTCAAGACTCCTGCATAATTCTTCTTATTTTTCATTTTCTAGATAATAGTTCAATAAGATCGAGAAAATGAAAATCGATTGAACCAGGTTGTTTAACTAACCATGATAACCAAGTAATTTGCTGATTATCGCGATTACAACGGTTAAGAGAATCGGACGTATTTAAGTTCGCATTTTCTGAAGAGTCCATCGTAGATGAAATATCACCTGTAAACGATAAATCAGAATAGCATTGATTGTAAGATTGAGAGTAAAGGTTACTTATGACTAAAACCATGAATCCACAACAAAAAACAGTCGTACATACCATTTTTAGGGTAAATTTGCTAACGCGCCTCTTGTTTTTTAAGCTTGTGAAGCTATTCATAGGAACCTTCCATTTTTATCAACCACTGTAGTTTACATCACATTTCTTAAAAAACAAAAAAACCGACGTTAATAGAACGTCGGCTTTGATATGATTGGTCTAAGCTATTAATTAAAAGCTTGTTGACCAACTAGCGATCATAATTAAATCTGGGTTACCAGCCGCACTTTCTGCTTTTGAAAAGCTCAAAGTAAAGTCGCCTTTAGTAATGTCAGCTTGAATGTGCGCGTAGTCTGCACTGCTATCGAAATCAAACGTGTAATAACCGGCTGTAACGCTCAGCTCTAATTCGTTGCCTAAATCGATGCCGCCATAACTGGCACTGAAATACATGTCACCACTGTCAAACAATGTGCCCGACTGGCCATTAACTGTATAAGCAACGCCAAAACCAAGGTTGCCATACGAACCATTTAAGTATATTTCACCGAAATCAGTATCTTCTAAGTTATAGTAACCATAGTAGATGTAACCTACATCGTAACCGAAATCACCCGCTTCGCCTGAATAACCAAGATACCAATCTGTTTCAGCACCACTGAAGCCTGATGCATCATCGCCAAGTGAACCTACCCAAGTACCTGCATAAAAGCCGGACTCATCAGCATAATCAATGCCACCTGAAACCGAGGCCGCATTAGAAGACTGGCTGACACCACGCCATACATAGTTAGTCGTTACCCCAATATTTGCACTTACTTCTGCATTAGCAACGCTGCTGAAACAAAAAGACGATGAAACAGCGGCAGCAACTAGTGCAAGTGATGTTAATTTTTTCATGTGTGTTCTCCGAACTGTATTATAAAAAAGCAAAGTGTCGTTTGGTTTATTATTATTTTTATGTCCATCAAACTCACTGCCCCACTGGTACATTTGAGGGATAGCTGAGTATGCTCGAACTTCTAGCAAACATAGTGCCACTTTACCTACTAGTTATGATTCCATATTAATTTCATGCACTTATATGTATAAGAAGGTTTTTTTGGAGATAAATAAATGCTATATGAACCATTGGAAATAGAATTTTCTAATTTGCTCGCACTAGAATGTGGCATGCTCACCATTTTAGAGCATTGCTTCAGTTGCAATAAATTTAAAAGATTTTTTAATCTCACGATTCTTTTTACATGAAACGACAGCCTATTGTAGGGTACAATTCACGCGAGACAGACACTAACAGTTAGATATAAGGTTTGAATTCATGCATAAACCCTTAATTGCTCCGTCAATTTTATCTGCCGATTTCGCTAAGTTAGGTGCAGAAGTAGACGCTGTGCTTAATGCTGGTGCAGATATCATTCATTTTGATGTAATGGACAACCACTATGTGCCTAATTTAACTTTCGGCCCACCAATTTGTGAAGCCCTAAGAAACTATGGCATAACAGCTGACATTGACGTTCATTTAATGGTATCGCCAGTAGATAGCATGATTGAAGCCTTTGCTGATGCCGGAGCGAGTATGATAAGTTTTCATCCAGAGGCAAGTATGCATGTAGACCGGAGTATTGCATTAATTAAGCAAAAAGGCCTTAAGGCGGGACTAGTACTTAACCCTGCGACTTCATTGAGTGTATTAGATTACGTGTTAGAGAAGTTAGACTATGTCCTTTTAATGTCAGTAAACCCGGGGTTCGGCGGCCAATCATTTATACCGAATATTGTTGAAAAAACCCGTCATCTTAAAAATATTATCGATGAATTAGGGCTTGAAACGCGAATAGAAGTAGACGGTGGAATCAATAAAGATACTATAAAAGGCGTGTTTGACGCAGGCGCAGATATGTTTGTAGCTGGCAGTGCTATTTTTAATCAAAATGATTACACAAAAGCAATTAACGATTTAAAACAACAACTAAAATAGGTAACGCTGTGACCGATCAAAAACTTCCTATTGTACTAAGTGGTTGCCAGCCATCTGGCCAGTTAACCCTAGGTAATTATCTAGGCGCATTAAAGCAATGGGTAGAAATGCAAAAAGATCATAATTGCATGTATATGATAGTAGACTTGCACGCAATTACTGTTCGACAAGAACCCAAAGAACTTCACGAAGCTTGTTTAGACGGGCTGGCTCTGTACCTTGCGTGTGGCATTGACCCACAACAAAGCACTATATTCATGCAATCTCACGTGCCAGAACACGCTCAACTAGGTTGGGTGTTAAACTGTTACACCCAAATGGGTGAATTAAACAGAATGACTCAATTTAAAGACAAGGCACAAAAAAACCAATCAAATGTCAATGTTGGTCTTTATGCATATCCAGTGCTTCAGGCTGCAGATATATTGCTTTACCAAGCGGATAAAGTACCGGTTGGAGAAGATCAGAAACAACATTTAGAACTAACAAGAGACGTAGCAACTCGTTTCAATAATTTGTATGGAGATGTGTTTAAACTCCCTGATCCGTTTATTCCTCAAAACGGCGCAAGGGTTATGAGTCTTCAAGAACCAACAAAAAAAATGTCCAAATCGGATGTTAACCCCAACAACATCATAGGGTTACTAGAAGACCCTAAAAAAATAATCAAGAAAATAAAACGGGCGGTTACCGACAGTGACGAGCAGGCAACCATTGTCTTTGATCCCGAGAATAAAGCAGGCGTTTCCAACTTATTATCTTTGTTAAGCGCAACCTCTGGTCAGAAAATCGAAGAGTTGGTTCCGCTATACGAAGATAAAATGTACGGCCACTTAAAAGGCGACGTTGCGGAATCGGTAGTCTCATTAATAGAGCCTATTCAAGCCGAGTATTCTCGCATACGAAAAGACATTCCATATTTACACGAAGTTATGCATCAAGGCAGCGCTAAAGCTAAAGAAAGAGCTTCCGATACACTGGCTAGAGTGTACGATGCGTTAGGCTTTATCAGTCGAGCCTAATTGTGGTTGTCATAATCGATAATTACGATTCTTTCACTTATAATTTAGCAAGGTACTTTGAAGAGTTGAACCAAGTTGTAAAAGTAGTCAAAAACGACGAACTAACAATAAATCAGCTTGAGTCTCTGGGTTTAAGCCATTTGGTTATTTCTCCAGGTCCATGTACACCGGATCAAACTGGGATTTGTCTTGAAGCCATAAAACATTTTTGCAACAAGGTGCCAATTTTAGGAGTATGTTTAGGACATCAAGCGATTGCTCAAGTATTCGGAGGAAAAGTAGTCAACGCTAAAAATGTTTTGCATGGTAAGACGAGTTCGGTTCAAGTAGAAAGCAAATCTTCTAGGTTATTTGCAGGATGTTCCGAATCTTTTACTGTAACTCGATACCATTCTTTGTTGATTGATTTCGATACAATACCTGAAGGTTTTGACGTAACTGCAACTTCAATGGTAGACAATATCAAAGAAGTTATGGCGATTGAAAATTATACATTGAGAACATATGGCATCCAGTTCCATCCTGAATCATTACTGACTGAATTTGGGCACAAAATACTGAACAACTTTCTGATAAAAGGATAATAAGATTGACAAACAGTCCGCAACAATCAGCTTTTAATGTCATTGACGTTTACCACGAGCGTTTTGAAAAGCTTTTAATCTCCCTTGATGAAGCGATCATTGATGCTGGACGAAAGACAGAAAAACAAAGGCTAATTGAGTCATCAGAACAAAATGAAAGTAGACGATTGTTGCTTGGTGTCGAAGAGTTGGCGAATAAGAAAAAAGAAGTGGCCGCTAGTGCCGAGCAAGCATACCTGCAAAAAGTAGAAGACGACTTTCATAAGTTTCTAATAGCGGATTTAAAAGTCGATATTGAAGACACCCCAATGATTTTAGAGAAGGTTCTCAAATTCGATCCTAGCCTTGGAAAATTGTTAGACGTTTTGTATACCGAGGCTTGCTCAATTAGTCGACTAGTTACCTGCCTAGAAACGCTTCCATGGTTAGCCAGTTCAATACTTCGCTATGTGCGTCAACCGAAGTACCAACGAAAGGATTCAACTGGACAAATTGTTGTTTTACGAACCATACGAAGCGCTTTAAGCTTTGTGGGAATCGAAAGTCTAAGAACATTGATACCTGCATTAATTGCAAAACACGCCTTGCCAGCAAAATCTGAACACACTCCAAACTTAATAAAGCACCAGTGGCTTTATACTTTGGGGACTGGTAATGTTTCAAAAGCACTGGCGTCAAAGTTTGACGTTCGCCCCGAGTTTGCATTCAACATAGGTTTGTTTGGTAACATCGGCAGAACGGCAATCGTACATCTATATCTTAGGACATTTGAGAATAAACTCAGACAAGAAATAAGCAAAGCACGAAAGAAAAACAATATAAATCACGCTACGGCTTTAAGCACATTGGAGCCCTCTCAAAAGTACATGATAAAACTCGTCAAAGAATACGCCGCTTACGTTAATGCGAATGTTATAAAAGCATTAAACTGCAGATGGTTAATGATCGCCATTGGTTTTGAAGACTATCTCAAAATTAAAGAGCTCAATATTCAACATGTAAATAAACTCGACTTACATCCATTCGCAAAGCTTTTATTCACATCTCAAGGTTACATGCACTACAGAATGCTGGCTGCCAATAAGCTTATAGACAAAAAAGCAGCATCAGCCTACCTGAGAAACTTTGGTATTGATTCAAATGATCTCTCTCTGATTTCTAAAATTAACTTGACTGGCATTGAGTTAAACATCTCTGGAACCTTTGAAGAACCAGAGAAAAGCTCATAGGATTAGTCTGAAATCCCAGTTTTAGCAACTATTGTGTACAGGCTAAAAAATTTTTTTTGTTTTAATCGTGAATAGTTATGCTGTCGTTTATTCACTTCTTTTTCGATAATTACTCAAAATCTTTTGGGGTTAATCCCACGTCCAAACGATACATAAAGTCTATTTGGGCCATCTCATGAATATCTGCATGAGCGCTGGCGCTTTATTTGATTCAATATTTGTTGACTATAAAATGTAAATCTGTCGAAATAATATTTATTCAAAATTTTCGAAAATCCTCTCACATCACTTGAAAAACAAGGGATTAGAGCAATTTGCTATGGCGACTTTGCATTTTTTTTCTGTCATACTACCGGCTCAATACGCTGACAAAGAAACAGCGTTTACTTAATTTTTCGGTTCTCAGGAATTTGGCCACCAGCCAGTTGTCTAGGCTTTTAAAATTTCAAACAAATTGTGAGGTATAACAATGCAAGTTACACGCAACACTTTCAATGACGTAATGGTACCCAACTATGCACCAGCGGCAATGGTGCCCGTTCGAGGAGAAGGCTCTCGGGTTTGGGATCAGGACAATAAAGAGTTCATTGATTTCGCAGGTGGAATTGCGGTAAATGTGCTTGGTCATTGTCATCCCGCGTTAGTAAAAGCATTGAATGAACAAGGTAATAAACTTTGGCATTTAAGTAACGTGTTCACTAACGAACCGGCCTTGCGATTAGCCAAAAAGCTTGCAGATAATACCTTTGCCGACAAGGTGTACTTTGCCAATTCGGGAGCGGAAGCTAATGAAGCTGCATTGAAATTGGCAAGGCGCTATGCACTCGAGAAGTATGGCGAGGACCGAAGCGAAATTATTGCCTTTAAACAAGGTTTCCACGGCAGAACATTTTTCACCGTCACCGTTGGCGGACAACCCGCTTATTCTGATGGTTTCGGTCCTAAACCTGGTCATATAATTCATGGGGAATACGGTAATTTGGACATGCTTGCACAAATAATGTCCAACAAAACTTGTGCAGTTATGATGGAGCCCATGCAAGGAGAAGGTGGGATCATCGTTCCAGACCCTTCATTCGTAAAAGGTGTAAGAGAATTATGTGACAAGCACGAAGCATTGCTCATCTTTGATGAAGTTCAGTCTGGCATGGGCAGAACAGGCAAATTGTACGAGTATATGAACCTTGACGTTACTCCAGACATACTCACAACGGCGAAGTCACTTGGGGGTGGTTTTCCTATTGGCGCCATGTTGACCACCACACAAATTGCCGAACATTTAAAACCAGGTACTCATGGTAGTACATACGGTGGAAACCCACTGGCTTGTGCAGTTGCCGAAGCTGCGTTTGATGTGGTGAATACTCCTGAAGTACTGGATGGCGTATTGAAAAAAGAAACGATATTTAGAGAGCACTTAACTAAAATTAATGAAAAATACAACGTCTTCAGTGAAATCCGTGGTAAAGGAATGTTATTGGGTTGCGCATTAAATGAAAAGTATCAAGGAAAAGCTCGCGACTTTATGATTGCGGCCAATGACCACGGGTTAATGTGCTTGGTAGCGGGTATGAACGTAATTCGGTTTGCGCCTTCACTTGTCATTCCAGATGAAGACATTGTTGAAGGATTAAGACGATTCGAGCAAGGAATTGCTCATCTAGTTTCGAAAGGCTAAGGAGCTTAACCATGTTGGTTATTCGGCCTATCCGTCAAAGTGATTACCCGTATCTGTATCAAATTGCACACGATAGTGGCATAGGGTTTACATCTCTTCCCGTGAACGAAACATTATTGAACAAGAAAATTTCCGACTCAGAATACGCATTTGCTTGCCACCCGCAGCAGCCAGGACAAGAGAGCTATTTATTTGTCATGGAAAATACAGAAACCGGTGAAGTCGTGGGTACCTCGGGAATTGAGGCAACGGTAGGCCTACAGGACGCATTTTACCATTATCACTTGGGAAGAGTGGTTCATGCGTCAAGAGAATTAGGCGTTCATAATTCAGTTGAAATCTTGACATTTTGCAACGACTACACTGGTGTAAGTGAAATTTGTACGCTGTTCTTACAGGAGCACGCAAGACAAGGTTTGGCTGGACGTCTGTTGTCTAAATTTCGATTTTTGTTCATGGCTCAACATCAACATCGCTTCGCTCAAACTATCATTGCCGAAATGAGAGGTATTTCAGACGAAAACGGACGTTCGCCTTTTTGGGAGTGGCTGGAAACTAACTTTTTCTCAGTAGACTTCCCAACGGCAGACTATTTGACAGGCATTGGGAATAAGGTATTCATCGCCGAGTTAATGCCCAAATATCCGATATACGTCAACTTGCTTTCCAAAGATGCCCAAGAGAGCATAGGCAAAGTTCATGAGAAAACACGACCCGCGCTTCGGCTATTGGAACAAGAAGGGTTCAGAAATAGAGGGTATGTGGATATTTTTGATGCTGGTCCAACCGTTGAAGCGGACTTAGAAAACATCGCTACAGTTAGGCAAAGTAGAGAAGCAAACATCCAAATTTCGGCCGACTACGATGAATCGGCTCAAGATAGCTTTTACATCATCAACACCAAAGTTGAAGATTTCAGAGCATGCTTGGGGCAGATAAAAATTGTCGACGAACACACCGTCCTCGTTAACAAAGACCTCGCTGAACACTTATTACTTCAAAATGGCGACACGATACGATTTGCCAATACCCGACTACAACACTGTTAAAAATAAAGGGGAGTTTATGTCAACATCAGAATTTAAAGAGCAAGGGCTATTTATTGATGGCCTGTGGTGCACTGGAGACGGTCCTCGCTTCAATTCAACTGATCCCGCTAAAAATCACACAATATGGCAATCAAATAGTGCAGATATTAAAAATATAGATGACGCAGTTTTATCTGCAAGGCGAGCCTTCAACACATGGTCAATGACAAGCTTTGATGAAAGGCTTACTTATATCAAAAAGTTCGGTGCTCTACTTGAGGAACACAAACAAGAAATCTCTGAGATAATTGCCATGGAAACAGGAAAGCCCCTGTGGGAAACAGCCACAGAAGTGGGCGCAATGATTGGCAAAATTGCGATTTCTGAAAAAGCCTATCTCGAAAGAACAGGAACCGTCGAGAACCCTATGCCCGCTGGTAGAGCGATGCTTCGTCACCGACCCCATGGTGTTGTAGCGGTTTTTGGGCCTTATAACTTTCCGGGGCATTTACCGAATGGCCATATAGTTCCTGCTTTAATGGCTGGTAATACAGTCGTGTTTAAACCCAGCGACTTGACCCCCGTGGTAGGCGAATATGTAGTGGAATTGTGGCATAAAGCCGGACTACCCAAAGGCGTTCTTAATCTCGTACAAGGGCAGGCTGAAACTGGAAAAGCCTTAGCTTCTCATGATCAAATAGACGGATTATTTTTCACTGGCAGTTCAACAACGGGAAAATTATTGCATCAACAGTTTGCAGGACAGCCGAGCAAAATTTTGGCTTTGGAAATGGGCGGCAACAACTCGCTTATTCTGACACATGTCGAAGACATTCAGGCTGCTGTGCATGACATCGTGCAATCCGCCTATATTTCAAGTGGTCAGCGGTGTACCTGCGCGCGCAAACTTTTTATTCCAAATACCGAGAACGGCGAGAAAATACTTGCAAAGCTCATTGCGATGACAAAATCAATATTACCTGATCACTACGATTCAGATCCTCAACCCTTCATAGGCTCGATGATTTCAAAACAGGCAGCCAGAGGAATGTTACAAGCCGAAGCAAAGTTAATTCAAAGCGGCGCAACTTCTTTAGTGGCCATGAAGCACTTAGATACAGATACTGGATTAGTAAGTCCCGGCATTTTAGACGTCACTTCCATTGCAAAAGATATGGTTGACGAAGAGCATTTTGGCCCCTTACTTAAAGTGATCAGATACGACAATTTTGACGAGGCGATTGATTTAGCGAATAAAACAAGATTCGGTTTGTCTGCTGGTTTATTGGCTGATGACAAAAAAGACTATGAGTATTTCCTGCCTCGAATTAGAGCGGGGATAGTAAACTGGAATCGTCCCATAACTGGCGCAAGCAGTGCGGCACCATTTGGAGGCATTGGCGATAGCGGAAATCACAGAGCTAGTGCTTACTATGCTGCAGATTACTGTGCCTATCCTGTTGCCTCGGTAGAATTAGAAAAAGTGACTTTACCTGCGAAGCTTAGCCCCGGTCTTACAATAGAATAATAGGAGTGAGACATGCATACCAGTATTGACGAATTATTTGATGGTTTATGGCAAGACTATTTGTCGATAACACCTTCTGCACACAAGATACACAAATTGCTAGAAAACCATTGCATAGATAGCTTTGATAATAATGACAACCCCCAGTCTAATAACCGACCGCGAAGCATTATAAATGACCATATTGCGCTTAGGACTTTTGATCTTGAGAAAACTGCTTTGCCTAATCTAGCTGAACATTTTCTGAACTTGGGCTATGAGCAAAAAGGCGAGTATGATTTTAAAGCGAAAAAGCTAAGTGCTTTGCACTTTGAGCATGAAGATACGAATGCACCTAAGGTATTTATTTCGCAATTGAGAACGAATGAGTTGTCACAGCAATCTCAGCGCATTATTCATAAGCTTGTTGACCAAATGGAAGTGAAGGCCCCTCAGAACAGTCACTTTTTATACTCCGGTACTCATTGGGAGGCCACCAGCGATGACTATTATAATTTGTTAAAAGAATCCGAATACGCCGCTTGGATGTGTGCTTGGGGGTTCAGAGCCAATCACTTTACAGTAAGCGTGAATCATTTAGACAACTTGGATGATTCGCCTATGTCTAAACTAGAACAAGTGAATAATCTCTTGAAAAACGCTGGTTTTAAACTGAATACTTCAGGTGGTGAAATTAAAGGTGGTAGCGAGGTCTATCTGGCTCAGTCAAGCACGATGGCAGACACTGGAGAAATTAAATTTACTGATAAAATAGTTGAAGTGCCAAGTTGTTTTTATGAGTTTGCACAGCGGTTTGTTTTGCCTAATGGAAAGCTGTATACCGGCTTCGTAGCAGCTTCGGCTGATAAAATATTTGAAAGTACAAACGCCAGTTAACTCTATAAATATGCAGAAATGAAGGATGCGATCAGGTCATAATTTTCAGTTACTTTTTAATATTGATTTAGTTTCAATTAATACTGTTGGCCTGACTGCTCTACTCTGCTTGTAAATATTAGTAACATGAAAATATTTCAAAACCGCCTTTAATTATTACTTACCCTTTCGTTGATATTCAATGCGCTGTTCCAAGCGCTTTCTTTATTATCTTGATTATACTCCTTTTTTCCCCTTCGGGATGCGAATTACTAGTCGGAATGCGAATTGCTACCAATAGTTAAATAAGAAAGTAATGGTTGCTATAACGTTTGCAATATTAGACGCAAATCACAACTAGGTGAGTGAAGCGTTAGAACTTAACATGTGGCGATTTATGGTGATATACGATACCCAGCCAAGTAGCGAGACAGGAGAAAGCATGACTCAGAATATAAAATTATCAGAGAAAGCCGTTGCAATTATTGCAACCAATGGCTTTGAGCAAAGCGAATTATTTTCACCAAAAAAAGAATTAGAGGATCGAGGGGTCAAGGTCGACATCATATCAATTGATGAACAAAAGGAAATTAAAGCTTGGGACAAAAACAATTGGGGCAAAGGTGTTTCAGTGGATAAACAAATTAATGATGCGGAATTAGACGACTATGATGCAATTGTTCTTCCAGGCGGACAAATAAATCCCGATATTTTACGTACTCACACCGAAGTTGTTTCTTTTATAAAAAAAGCTTACCAAAAAAATAAAATTAAAGCTGTCGCTGCCATATGCCATGGTCCTTGGTTACTTGTAGAAGCAGATCTTGTCGAAGGTAAAAACATAGCTTCTTATCCAAGCATACAAACGGATGTGAAAAATGCTGGTGGTCATTGGAAGGATGAGACCATTGTGATTGATGGCAAGCTAATTACCAGTAGAAATCCAGATGACCTCCCGAACTTCAACTCAGCAATCATTGAGAAATTAGCCAGTTAACTATCTAACGAATTAGGAGCTTTCTATGAGCCAATCAAAAACTCTTTTGATAATTGGTGCCAGTAGCGGCATCGGAGCTGCCACGGCAAAATTATTCGTCAAACATGGGCATTCGGTTATCCTCGTGGCTAGACGAGAGGAAAAATTGCAATTACTGCAACAAGAGTTGGGCGAAGAAAATGTGTTAACAGTGTGTGCAGATGCGACGAATAAAAGCTCTGTTAAAAGTGCGTTTGAACAAGGCATAAGTAAGTTCGGCTCTATAGACGCAGTGTTTGCCAATGCAGGTAGAGGCCTGAACAAAGCCGGCGTTGAAAACGGAGATCCAGATGAATGGGACGACATGCTAAGCGTCAATGTGAATGCATTGCTATACGCTGCGAAATATGCCATGCCAGTGTTAAAAAAGTCTAAAGGCGATTTTATAATAACCAGCTCTATAGCAGGACGCAGAATCCTAAAAGGTTCTGTATACGGTGCGTCTAAATGGTTTACTTATGGTTTCGCACAAAATCTTGCCGAAGAGATGGCTGAATGGGGAGGACGTTGCACAACCATCAGCCCAGGTATGGTGAATACGGAATTTTTTGATCAGCCTCACCCTGATAAATTACAGCCCGAAGATGTGGCAGAAGCAGTGTTTTTTGCAGTAACTGCCAATTCAAGCTCGTGCATTCGAGAAGTGTGCCTTATGCCAACAGACTAATGCCAACAGACTAATGCCATTGGACAAACGAACTTGCTTTCATTGATTGCAAGTTTTCAAAGCCAATGACTAAGCTTAAGGTAATTATTTTCGTCCAGAGCTCACCATCTTCTCATCATTTTTCACTTTTTCGGGGGAGTTGAACGGGTCAACTTCCGCGAAAAAAGTTTTTTTAGACATGAAGATTTTAGAAGCTATATCAACTTGAGTGCAGCTCATGTTCAAATTCATCAGGAAATAGAATAACGCCAACTTCTTCGGGATTTGGACAAACCGCTACGTTTATGTCGTCGGACAACAGTCCACTCGTCCATTTCTTAAACCATTCTTTCACACTAATCGATTTGGCTTCGCAATGTTGCCAATCTCCGACAGCCCAAGTCATAGCCAATTCCTTATGAGGCCATACTGGAATACAGTCTTCGTCTTCATCCGATAAGAAAACACAGCCCTCATCATCGACTAAAATCCATACTTCTTGGCTTAAGTTTATTTGATTGAGGGTATAAGATAATCGCTCAACAGGCGCTTGTCGCATAATATTTTCGTACTTCATTTTGTCCTTCACGGCGTTGGTTTGTCGTCTACTTTAGTCTTATCATTCTTCCTTTGTGTTTGAAGTAACTCAATTTTGTTTTGCTCTTCTTCGCGCTCCCTTGCTCTTTGATAGGCTCGATAATCGTCTCTGTAATCGTCCATGGTCACTGGAGAGCCTTTTAGACACTCTTCTCTTTCTCTATCCACATACTGGTCGCATCGCTGCATCCTTTTCTGCTGCTCAGTAAACTCAACGTCTTTAGCCATACAGCCTGATAAAAAAATTAACGTCAAAGCCATTGGCAATGTTTGCGTTATGCGATGAGTCATATATTACTCCCAACCTACTTTTACGTGGCTTTTTTTAATAATTACCATTCTACTTGCTCTACTTTAGTATAGTAGTTTAAAAACGCACTATTTTCATAACCTTTATCTCGATTTCCTTATTTTTCATAGGTGAGTGTCCACTCTTAACAGCAACCTTATGTAAGTGAACTTACTGAATTAAAGTAGAACGGTATAGTTGCCGATAAGTATGTGTTGGTATGAACAACCTTAAAATTTTAAGACAAAATAAAATTTCGGGCATCGAGACGTACTTCAACGCTCAAATCTCAGTAGTAGCGCCAGGCATACATAAACGTCACCTCTATTAAGATTTATATCAAATATACAATGATGAGACATTAATCATGAAGCCGACATCCTATGAGTCGATAGAAAACACACAAGTTGCTAACCTTTTCAAAAACACATTGTTCATTATTTTGGCTAACGTACTTGCCGCTTTATTCTTGGTCTATTCGAACTATGGAATAATAGACAACACAATTATCTCGCAATGGTTTGCCCTAGCTTCCATTTCTATGCTCGTGAGCTTATTAGGTCTGTCGTTTTTCAGGCGAAAAGAAGCTGAATTAGAAGCCTTAAAGAAATGGGAAACGGTGTTTACAATGAAGCGCTCTTAAAAGAGATTCATTTCAAATTGAGATTTGACAAGAAATACGACCGGATGGGACGTTTTAAGACCCAAAATATCCTCTGTTTGCCTGTTATGTCTGATGGCGTTTTACTGGGCGTAATAGAAATCTTAAACAAAGCTGGAGATGGTTTTTCCTCTAATGATTTAAATGTAGGCATGGCGGTAGCCAACATATTGGCATCTGCATTTAAGATCCAATTAGGAGGCACTAATAAACCTTTTGATTATCTAGTCGAGACTGGACTTGTTCCGGCAAGTGTTTTTGAAAACCTTTTAAGCAATGCTTCTATTCGTCAAATTACTCAAAACTTGTTGTCTGAGCAGAGAATTACAGAACATCAGATAGGACAAGCACTCGCAATACATTATAAAGTTCCTTACATACCATTTAATCCAAAAGAGTTCCATTTAACCAACAAAGAAGTTCGGCTTAACCTCTCTTATCTAAAGCGCAATTTTGCTGCAGTGCTTGCTGACGAAAAAGAGCGTCTTATTGTGGTCATGAGCGAACCGAATAACGCCGCAATTTTAATGGAAATAGAAAGCGCATTAGGTACTGAAGACTACCAATTAGCGTTTAGTTTACCATCACAAATCTTAGAGTACTTAGGTGAGAGTTCGGCTCAATCAGCGGTCAGTGAATTTGACAACATTCTCGAGGAGATACATACCTTCGAACACGATTCATCCGATGCAAGTGATTATATCGCAGAAGATGAGCCAGCAATTGTTCGCTTGGTGTCTAGTATTCTGAATGAAGCTAAACGTATCAATGCGTCAGATATTCACATTGACCCAGACATCGAAGGTCCTACTGAAGTGAGAATGCGAGTAGACGGTATTATGCGTGATGTTAATCGAATACCATCGACTCATCACAATGCAGTGATATCTAGAATTAAGATAATGTCTGGACTAAACATAGCCGAAAAACGGCTTCCACAAGATGGTAAGTTGGTATTTACTGCGCTTGGGCAATCTGTCGAAGCCAGAATTGCAACGATCCCTACGGTCAAGGGAGAAGGCGTAACAATGCGTATCCTTGCCGCTAGTAATGCTTTGCCTTTGAATAAAATCAATATGTCTACAAAGAATATGAGTAGGCTTACAAAAATGATGAACATGCCACATGGGGTATTTTTAGTGGTTGGTCCGACGGGTTCTGGCAAAACCACCACGCTTCATGCAATTTTGGGGCATTTGAATACTCCCGAAAAGAAAATCTGGACAGCTGAAGATCCAGTGGAAATCACCCAATATCGCCTCAATCAGGTTCAAGTGAATCCAAAAATAGGGTTTACCTTTGCTAACGCACTAAGAGCGTTTTTACGAGCCGACCCTGATATTATTTTAATTGGTGAGATGCGCGATAAGGAAACTGCATATTCAGGAATAGAAGCGTCGTTGACCGGCCACTTGGTGTTATCAACTTTACATACCAATTCTGCGCCAGAAACAATCACGCGCCTGCTAGATTTAGGTATCGATCCAGTCAATTTTTCAGACGCTTGCATTGGAATTCTCGCCCAAAGGCTTATTCGAACTCTTTGCAGAAGTTGCAAAACAAAAGTAAAAGCCTCTGAGACAGAGATTGAATTTCTGCAACGGCAGTATGGAGAAGAATTTTTTGCAGAGTTAGGTCTGTCTGAAGATGTTTATTTGCATAAAGCAAAAGGATGCAGCGAATGCGATGATACAGGATACAGTGGTCGTACAGGTGTTCATGAGCTTTTGACAATGACACCGCAACTCAGGCAATTAATCTTTAAAAATGCATCAATATCAGCAATGAAATCACTAGCGATGCAAGAGGGTATGAGAACACTGACTCAAGATGCAGTATTAAAAGTGCTCTCAGGAGATGCGGACATAGCTCAAATACAAAGTATAAGTGGCTCTGAGGTTTACGAAGAATAGACTAGCATTTACGCTAGTCTTCACTCTGCTCTGAGGCGTCGACAGCGGGCTTATTATGTTCAATTTCGATTGAGTCGACACGTTGTAAACCACGAGGTAATTTATTTCCCCTTCTTCCGCGCTCTCCATAATAGTGGGCCAAATCTTTTGACGTGAGTAGCATTCCGCGCTTGCCAGCAAAAATTCTGATACTCGCGCCATCAGGAACGACTGCTAGTTGTGTCACAAACTCTTCTCGTATTTTAGCCTTTGCAGATGGAATGTTGATTAACTTGTTACCCTTACCTTTACCTAGAATAGGTAAGTCTTTTAATGGAAATAACAACATTCGGCCTTGATTTGATATGCACAGGCACCAGTCGGTCTCAATTGAATTCACTTTCTTAGGAAACATCACTTTGGCACCAGTAGGAAGTGAAATAAAAGCCTTACCTGCCTTATTTTTAGTGACCATATCAGTAAAACTAGAGACAAATCCATATCCAGCATCTGACGCGACTAGGAACTTTTGTTCATCACTCGCCATGAGCACGTGTTCGACGTTTTCGCCTCCAACGATACTGAATCGTCCAGTGATAGGCTCACCTTGGCTTCTAGCAGAGGGCAATAAATGAGCGTCGCACGAAAATGTTCTTCCACCAGAATCTAAAAAAACGACCAGTTGATTGCTTCTGCCTTTAGCGCTAGAGAGATAACTGTCTCCTGCTTTATAACTCAAACCATGTACGTCAATGTCATGACCTTTTGCGCAACGCGCCCAGCCTTTTTCTGAAATAACGACGGTTACAGGCTCAGAAGGAATTAATTCTTTATCACTTAATGCTTTAGCTTCTGCTCTGATCTTAATTGGACTTCGTCTATCGTCCCCATAAGTTTCGGCGTCGGCTAAAATTTCTTTCTTCATAAGTGTTTTTAGACGCCGGTCAGAACTCAATAACAACTGTAACGAATCTCTCTCTTTACTAAGTTCGTTCTGCTCAGCTTTGATCTTTATTTCTTCGAGTTTTGCCAAATGGCGTAACTTAAGTTCAAGTATGGCTTCGGCTTGTTTATCTGATAGGCCAAACCTTGCCATTAACTCTTTTTTTGGCTCTTCATGATTTCTTATAATATCAATAACTTCATCAATATTAAGAAACGCAATTAGTAAGCCTTCCAAAATATGCAGTCGCGCTAACACTTTATCGAGTCGATATTGCAATCGACGTGTTACGGTTGTTTTTCTAAATTCAAGCCATTCAGTCAAAATCGACTTGAGATCTTTTACCTTTGGACGGCCATCTAGACCAATCATATTGATATTGACCCGGTAGTTTTTTTCAAGGTCTGTTGTCGCAAACAAATGTTGCATGAGTTGTTCGATATCTACCCTGTTCGATCTAGGCGTAATGACTAATCGTGTTGGGTTTTCATGGTCGGACTCATCGCGCAAGTCACTCACCATTGGCAATTTTTTGGACTGCATCTGGGCTGCTATTTGTTCTATTATTTTGGCTCCCGATGCTTGATGTGGAAGAGCCGTTATGATTATTTCACCATTATCAAGTTGGTAAACGCCTCTCATCTTTATGGAACCCTTTCCAGTCTCATAAATTTTTGCAATATCAGATTTTGAAGAAATTATCTCAGCGTTAGTTGGGTAATCAGGCCCTTGAACATGGGTTAGCAATTCAGACAATTCCGCTTTACCATTGTCCAATAACATCGCGCATGCATTTGCTACTTCACGAACATTATGAGGTGGAATGTCCGTTGCCATACCCACTGCGATTCCGGTAATTCCGTTAAGCAAAATATGAGGTAAGCGAGCAGGCAGTACAATGGGTTCATTTAATGTGCCGTCAAAATTAGGTTGCCAATCAACGGTTCCTTGGCCTAACTCAGTAAGCAGTACTTCGCTAAATTTAGATAGCCTAGCTTCGGTATAACGCATAGCAGCAAAAGATTTGGGATCATCAGGGGCTCCCCAGTTTCCCTGCCCATCTACAAGCGGATAGCGATAAGAGAATGGTTGGGCCATAAGTACCATTGCTTCATAACATGCAGAGTCACCGTGAGGGTGAAACTTACCAAGCACGTCACCCACGGTTCGAGCTGATTTTTTGTATTTGGCATTGTTGCTTAAGCCTAAATCAGACATCGCATAAATAATTCGGCGCTGCACTGGCTTTAAGCCATCCCCTATATGAGGTAGCGCTCGATCCATGATGACATACATTGAATAGTTTAAATACGCATCCTCGGTAAAACGACCGAGTGACATTTGCTCAATTCCGTCATTTGTTATGGTGGTATCATTATTCATTCGCGCTACTACCTATTTTTATTATGTATTTTGTAATATTGACTTCTACAGTGTGTTAGTCAAAAGCACTGTGAAGGGATATAGTAATTGTGGCAAAGCCTTTTTTTGAGCTATATATCGTCAATGTTGCATGGTATCGTATGATAAAGCATGATGGGAAAATTACCAACGCGCAAATTGAAGATGATTTCAATTCACAGGGTCATTTAAAAACACCTTAATTAGTAAATAATAATGCCTGAATATTTTATTCGCCCATTAATACGATTACCCAACACACTCTATACCGTGAAAATAACATTAGCTCTTTTTATTTTACTGACCAGTTTGTTAGCATTTAAATCAAATGCTTATTCATCCACGAATGTGTTCATTCCAAAAGACGATAATGAGAGTTTGTTCATTAGCCATGAGTTTACCGTTTATCCGCAAAACTCCAAATCCCTCACCTTTGATGAATTTATTCAAACCAAGCTGTTTTTACCTAACTATCAGCTCAATCACACCAATTTAAGCATTTCCGAGAATGGTGTTTGGTTACACACAAAAATAATGAATAAAACTCAGCGTGAAGACTGGGTACTGAATATAAGATTCTCTCAGTTAGCGGACGTACAACTGTATATTTTATCCGAAGACGGCATGATTTTTTCGGGAACAGACGGCTTAACCAACAAAACAACCACGTATCCATTGCCTACATTTGAAATATCCCTAACTAAAGATAAAGAGTTAGATGTATATTTTTTTCTGCGCTCAAACACTCATAATTTAATTGCCCCCATTTACATGCATTCTACCAATAATTTCAATGCGCTAAACAGTTGGGACCATGCTATTTGGGGAGCTTTTTATGGCATCTTACTGGTTTTGCTTTTGTATTCGTTTATTTTTGCCATCACAAAAAATAAGCTAACTGGGCTAGTCTACCTACTTAACATTGTTATGATATCGGTATTTGGATTACTGTGGAGCGGTCACTTAACACAAATGCCGGCATGGATTAGCTGGTTTATTTTATATTTAAAACCTGGGATCATGGTTATTGTTTTAAGCATAACTACCACATTAGTCAACTTCACTATCATACCAAGCGACAAAATTACTCCATCCATAAGAGCCTCGTTAGTATTCTTTATCTGCATTTGCTGTATAACTCTAGCCGTGGAATTACTGCCACTTCAGTTCCCGCTGTTCAAAATGTCAATTACATACACAATCGGCCTTTTATGTTTATGTCTTAACATTTTTGCTTTGTTGCAGGCGATAAAAAATGGGTTTGCACCAGCAAAACTATCAATTATTGGTTGGATATTGACACTCGTGGGGGCAGTGACAAGTACTTTATATATATTTAATATAATTCCAGAAAACCTGATAGCGCACTATCTGTTCCAATTCACTATGATAATGCATTCACTATTTATTTTGTTATCCATCATATACAGAGACCCCTACGAATTAGAATTAGAAATACAGCAAGCTGAAAACGACGCATCTAATAACTTTTTAGTGATAGAAGAGCAAAATGTGCGGTTAGACATTGCTAGGAAAGAAGCCGAAAAAGCAAGCGAAGTGAAATCGCAATTTTTGGCCAATATGTCACATGAAATACGCACACCGTTAAACGCGATAATAGGCTTTAGTAAAGAATTGGAAGTAAAAAAGAATTTTTCAGAAAGAGAAGAACATGTTCGCATTATTAATACAGCTGCCTCTGACCTTCTGACAATAGTGAATGACATTTTGGATTTTTCAAAAATGGAAGCCGGCAAGTTAACATTAACTGTGAAGCCATTTTCCCCAAGGCTGGTATTAGAAGACTTAATCGCTTTAATGGCTAAAAACGCGCATATTAAACAGTTGGAGTTTCTATATGAGACTGGAGACCTTCCTACTTGCCTATTGGGCGACTCCTTTAAACTTAAGCAACTTTTGAGTAATTTACTGAGCAACGCACAAAAATTTACCAACTATGGTCACATCAAACTCAGCGCACATGTAATAAGCAACACTGAAAACTCTTGCGTTATCTCCTTTGAGGTCAAAGATACTGGCATTGGCATAAACGAGCAAGGCAAAACAAAATTGTTCAATGCCTTTCAGCAAATCGACGATGACTTAAACAAATCATATCAAGGCACTGGACTTGGACTAGTAATTTGCAAAGAACTGACCGATTTAATGGACGGAAAGTTGACGTTAGATAGCCGTCCTTCTCATGGTTCTTGCTTCTCAGTAGACATTCCATTTCAATTAGATAAACAAAATGAACATAAATTTATCCTTGAAAAACCCTTTCTTGGGAAAAAAGCTATCGTCATTGACGAGTGGGAAGAGTCAAAGCTCAATACTGTAAAACAACTTGAATTGGTAGGATATAGTGCCTCATCAATAAACCAAGTCTCAGAACTTTCGGCATTAAATACCCAGCAATCTATTATTTTCGCTTCATTGACTTTCAATAAAATTGAATCTAGACAACATATTATTAATGAATTAAGTCAGTATGACACTGAAGACTTAGTGCTTCTTTATTCGGGCCCTGAACCATCTAAACATTCACTGGCAAACCTCAAAGGAGAACCACACTTAATACGCTTACCCCTGACTTCACGAAAGCTTTTAGACATAAATACGTTGAAGAAGATTGCCTTGCCACAAACACTTCACAATGAATTTAATAAGCTTCCTAAGATTAAAATTCTTGCGGTGGATGATATGGAACTCAACCTCAAATTATTGAGGACATGGATGAAAAACTCACCAATTGAGTTGACGCTTGCCTATAGCGGGAAAAAAGCACTAAAACTATGTCAAAACATCGAATTTGACTTAATTCTTATGGACATTCAAATGCCAGTCATGGATGGCGTCGAAACTGCTAGGCTTATTAGAAAGACAGAAATGAATATTGGCACACCAATTGTTGCTGTGACTGCACACGCACTTGAGTCAGAGAAACAGCATTTTCTCAACTCTGGATTGGATGATTTTTTATCAAAACCGATTGATTTAACCAACCTATTTAACCTTATCACTACTTGGTGTACTCATAATGATCCTGAGTTAGAAGTGAACGACCAACGTTATGAAAAGTCGATAGATTGGACGCTAGCGATCAGTAGAAGTCAAAATGATGAAACGCTGGCGTTGAAATTCATGGAGGATTTTGTCGAGCAATTGAATGAGTCGGTACATGAATTAGGGAACGCTTGGCAAACACATAACGTAAACAAGGCCATAGCAATTATCCATAAACTCCATGGGGCATGTTGTTACACTGGCGTTCCTCGACTGCAGTTTTATTGCAACCTAACTGAATCTATTTTGAAAAAGAAAGCCTCTACAGAGTGCGCGCAACAGGTTAATGAGTTGCTCGCTGAAATGGAGCACGTGATCAGTATTTGGCCTAATGTAAAAATACAGATACTACAGTCGATTCAGTAAACGTTGTTTGCAAAGCGAAGTGAACTGCTAACTTGCTGAAGACTCATTGTCTCTTATCGCTTGGATCACACTTTCGTGGCATTCGCGCAACAAATTGACAAACGCTAGTGCATCTCGGTCTAGTTCATTGACCGAAATATAGATGTCATAGCCCAAACCTTGTTGAAGTTTGGCCATTCGATTCGCAAACATCGCACTCACGCCTGTAATGAGCTCTCCGTTACTGCATTTAAACTTGGTGTCTTCAATAATGTCATCCCCATAACACTTCCCCGACTCACAATTACTCATCGCTAAATGGGCGACTAAGGGACGCTGCTCCATCAGAATATGAGTAATTAAACGCGGAGAAATGGTGTCTAGGACGTGCTCGGGTTGCTTTAATCGAATCCCTACCATCTCTAAGTCTATGTGATGTAAACCTTTGTGAATTCTTGGAACATCAATGCGTTGGATATTATTCCAATGAATGCTCCATTTACCTTTTCGATGATTATAGTTGATGGCTTCTCGGGTAATTTCAATGCTATGTTGTGGCTCACGCAATTTGTAAAAACCCATAACTAGCGCAATGATACTGCCACTTAAAAACAAAATGCCAACTAAAAAGAATAAAGTGGGCAAAAAGATAATGAGACACGCCCCAATACATGCCACTAATGCCCCAATGAGCAAAGTTGTCATGCCATTAGTTGCCGCCGAACTTCTTATAAAGATAGAATCTGTATTGCTGTTATTGCCAGACATAAAAATAGAAAAGTGCCATTAAAGTTCCCCATATTATGATATACCTCATACGCATGCAAAAGGCACAATTTGTTTTCCACCATTTCATTACAGTTCTGTTAACTTTACTCACCATTTCTCATTTCCAGACGGGCATGCTGTTGAAAATCTGCTTTTACCTTATGAATTAAAATTGGCTAACAGTTTTATTTAGCTAGTTAAAATTCAATTGTCGCCACATTACAATGGCTCCTAAATTTATTAACACATGCAGGTTATGCCATGCTTGTTATTCTTGTTAAAAACTTACAATGTAAAATCGACATTGCTTAAAATATAATTTATAAAAAGCTATGTACAGAAACGTGCTTTGCAAACAAAAAGCTACTTTGCAAACAAAAAGCTACTTTGCAAAAAACCTACCAACTAGTCTACCTCTGTTGCGATTCATTAATGCAACCAATACTGGAGTGAATATAAGAGAAAGCACAACAGAGAACCCAACGCCACCGGCTAAGACCACTGCTAGAGGAGGCCAAAAACTACCATTGCTAAAGAGCAATAGCGGAACCAATCCGCCAATAGTGGTAAACGTCGTGGATAATATATGTCGAGAACAGCTCATTGTTTCGGTCACAATTTGACTGGCATCGCCTTGCATCGCCTTTTTATTGGCCGCTATTGCAGCTATTACTACAATTGAGCCATTGATGGCTACTCCAATCAAACCAGCGCTACCCAATAAAGGGTTAAACCCTATCGGCAAACCGGATAACCATAAACTGAAGAAGCCCAAGCCAACTGACAATATGGCAACGACACCGATCACAGCTGCAAATCTAACACTGGTAAAGCTCAGTATAAGACAGGTCGCCATAAGGACTATCAAGACAGGCATGTAAGTAGTTAGTTGACCGAGAGCTTGTTGTTGCTCATCCGCGTCTCCAGCCATTTTTATGCGGTAGCCTGGCGGGAGAATAAGCTCTTTATCCAACAACTCTCTAAGTTTGTTGCTTGCACTAACCGCGGCGACCCCAGGTAGCAAGTATGCTTGAACTTTATTTACTCGCTCGCCATCTACTCGCGTTATGCCGCTGATGCTAGGTTGGACATTCAACTCAGCAATTGAGCCAACTCCTAATATTCCTCGTGATGAATTATTCCCTAATTCAGGTTTCGGCAATAATGGTAACGCATCGAGTTGTTGTAAATTGTCTCGCTTTTCATCTTGAACTCTGACTCTCACGCTGAGCTCCTCTGTACCCTCCACTATAGAGCCCCCTAATTGACCGGAAAGGGCCACTTGCAATTGCTGGGCTATTTCAGACAACGACAACTTTGCCAAGTAACTTTGATCCTCTGTAACATCTAACACCAATTCAGCTTCTCCTTGGGTAATTGAAACGAGTGATTGCGTGATGCCAGGGATTTTGGTCATAGCCACTCGAACTTGCTTGCCGAGTTGGTCTAACACTTGCAAATCTGTGCCAAATATGTCGATTTCAATGGGAGCAGCGATTGGTGGTCCCTGACCGAATTTGCGAACCACTATTTGTGCGTTTGGCAACTCATCCTGAAGGTCATATTGAAGCTGCATCACCATTTGTTCTGCTCTCGATACCGACGACGCTGTTACAACAGCGTTCGCAAAATTGGGTGTATTATCGCGAGTCATTACTTGGTTATAATAAACAGCAGGTGTGGAAGCACCTACTAACCATGTAACCTGTTCGATACCTTGTAAACTTCTAATGTATTGGTCAGCTTTTTGAGCCATTTGTTGAGTTTTGTATATTGAGGTTCCTTCGGGAGCGATGACGTAAATTTCAAACTGATCACGATCGGCACTTGGAAAAAATACATTTGCTAGTTGTTGAGACAAGACAAAACCAGACAAGCAAAAGACGATAGTAATAGGCAATACCCACAACGGTTTGAGAATAGCTTTAGAAACCAGATCTCTAAAGGCTAGAGAGATTCTCGGCAGTTGTATTCCTCGTCTATACCAAGCCATTTGGTCACTCTTATGTCTTGGCAAATAACGAGCAGCCAAAGCAGCAATGACGGTTAGTGAGATAATGAGAGAGCCAATAAGTGCCATCACCACGCTTATTGCAATTGGCCCTATAAAGTCTCCTATATTTCCGGCGAGTAAGAATATCGGCATAAACCCCAAGATAGTGGTCAATGTCGAAGCCAGTAGTGGAGAAAACAAGTGACTTACGCTTTTCTGCAAAGCTTGAATGCGAGTTAAGCTTTCGTTGAGTAAATTAATCCTGATTTCATCGGTTATTACAATTGCATTATCAATTAGAAGGCCAATCGCAATAATTATTCCGAATATGGACATTTGGTGGATTTGCTGATCAAAAAACGTAAGACTGAACACTGCAAATGAAGCACAAAGCGGAAGCGCAAGTCCAACAATTAGAGACGCTTTTATGCCCATAAAAAACAATACTACAAACACCACAACTGCGGAGCCAAGCAGAAGATTGCCACTTAACTCAGACAACCGTGCTTCGGTGTATTGATTTTGTTCAAAAATTAGCTCCGCTGTTACGCTGCTACCGAAGTCGTTATTAAATGACTGAATAGCCTTTTTAACCCCGTCTGTCCACGTATCAACCCTTAACGTTGTTTCCATTCGTGCTGCAATGAAAATGGCTCTTTCGCCATTCACAATGGCAATTTGCGACTCTGGTTTTTGTGAGCCTTTTTCAATTTTGGCAATATCTTCCAACCTTAAATAGTTTCCTGCCGCAGTTTGAATAGGAATATGCCCAACAACCGAAGTACTCTCAAGAGGCTGTGATACCTGTACTCTTATATTCCTTTCTGGATGCCGGAGCACACCTGCGGGGAGTTTGGGGTCAGCTAGTACAATACGTTGGCTCACCTCTTGAACAGTTAATCCTGAGAGCGCCAATTGTTGAGGATTTAGAGTGACCGTTATTTCTTCAGTAGGCGCCCCATACACTCTTACAATTTCAGTCCCTGTAACATTTCTGATCCTATCTGATAGTTCTGATGCCATTCTTCCTACTTGCACCAAATTTGTCGTTTCTGGAAACGAGGGTTGAAGTGCGATCAAGGCGGTAAAGGCAGTTGCCCCGCGCTTGTCCTCTAAAATTGGTTGCCCAGCACCCGGAGGGAATCTGTTGGATGCATCGTCTATGGCGTCTCTGATTTTTGAAAAAACTTGCTGGTTGGTGCTATTATCAGTCCAATCTTGCAACTCAACGAATACAGAAGAAAAACCGGCTTTTGATGTACTTTTTATTTCTTTAATTTCGTACAGTTGTCGCAATTCATCTTCCAACACATCACTCACTAAAGCCTCTACAAGCTCAGCTGGTGCTCCTGGAAATGAAGTCAGTACAATGACATTACGCAAATCAATTCTTGGATCTTCAAGACGCGGTAGACTAGTAATCGCCGACAAACCCGCAACTAAAATGATGATGATGGTCAGTGAAAGTAAGTGAACATTCTTGTAAAACGCGGTATACCAAGGGTCTTTATCACTAAAAAGGCTTGAACTTGATTTTCCCATATTGATTAGTCATCCATGGTAGCGTTTAGATTGACATTCACGTCTATAGTTTGACTGGTGACAACTTCATTTTTCTGTTGTTGAGAATCGACATGTTCACGTTGAATAGAGACTTCATGTACGTTTGTGACAGCTTGATTAGGAGCGAGCCTATGTACCCCCGAGACCACTACTTTATCACCACCGGCAATAGCACCACTAATATAAGCAAACTTTGTATCTGAAAACTCAATTGATACTAACCGTTTTTCAATACGCTGTTCAGGAGTCACGACATATATCGTCCATAGGCCCCTTACCGCACTTGCTAATGACGACAATGGCACCCAAGCTCCCTTTTTTTCGATTGGAATATCAATGCTCAAAGATGCAAGGTCTCCGCTTACTAATTGCATTGTTTCTAACGGTAAATCTTGGTCAATAGAGAGCACAGCTTCAATTGTTCGAGTTGCAAAATTCCTCTGGCTTGTGATTGATTTTACGGTAGCAGTTAACGTGAGCTCACTGGCTTGGATTGCGATTTCTTGTCCTTGTTTTAATTTGTACGCTGTTTGTTCGGGTAGACCAAATCTTGCTTCAAGTGAACCTGTTTCCAAAATAGTAAAAATACCTACGCCTGAATTCACTACCGTGCCTTCATCTACAAGTTGCCTAGTTATCTGACCGTCGAATGGAGCCAAGAGTTTGGACTTGTTGAGCTCCACTTCTAGGCTGACTAGTTTGGCTTTGCTCAGAGTGACCAGCGCGTTGGATGCATCTAGGTTTGCAATGGATTCGTCTAATTGTTGCTGTGACTCTAGCTTTTTTGATACAAGCTCAGAAAATCGTTGCGTTGATAATTTGGCAAGCGTTGCGTTAGCTTTGGCACTTTGCAGTTCACTTTTCAGCTCATTTTTTCGAGCCTGAAGACGGGCGGTATCCAAATTGGCTAAGGTATGCCCTTTGGTGACCAATTGCCCTTCTATTACCAATATTTTATCTACCAGTCCAGTTAATTCAAACCCTATGTTTGCCTGCCTTAAGGATTCTACTCTGCCATACACCGTTCTTGGTTTTAGGAAGCGGTCTTGAATTTTAACAGGGATCACCTCGACCTTTGCGTCTTGAATAATCATTAACTGCTGATTGTTAGGCGCATGCGCATTTTGCTGTCCAGCAAACACAAGTAAAGCAACAAGCAATGCAAAGCATAAGAACGCAATAAGAAATAGTGCTTTAGCAGGAACAACGTTGTGATTGATATTACTTTTTGCTGGCATGTATTTTCCAAATAATAAGTTGCATCTGCTAACGACTTTGCTCTTAACGTAAACATAATATCCACGTCGTTCGGTCTCTTGTTCGCAGGATGTTTTTTATAATTTACGGTATAAGGGCACTGTTAATGCATAATTTCATCACTGACAAACGATAGTAGAATATTAATACTAGACTGTACAGTCTAGTAATGTTAAATTTTTTAAATAATACTCTGTTTAAAATAATAACGTGACGGTCAAATGAACCACAAAATCACTAAAAAGGGCGTAGGCCGTCCCAAGAGCCAGCAAAAAAGAATACAAATTCTAAATTGTGCCGCTGAACTGGTTTTGGCTTATGGGTATGTCAATACTTCGATGGATACCATCGCAAAGGCTAGTGGTGTTTCAAAACAAACCGTATACAGTCACTTTAATAGCAAAGAATCTCTGTATAAGGCTATTGTTGAAGCTAAGTGCGATATGTATCAGATTCATGAGGAGGGCATTCGTTGTAGTGAACTCTCTTTGCAAGAGATATTGGTAGAGATTGGAATAAAATTCGTGAAGCTGTTAAACGATGAGAATGTTATCGCGATGTACAAGGTAGTAATTGGTGAATCTAAACACGATACAACAGTAGCTGAGTTATTTTATAAAGCTGGACCACAACACTCTGTGGAGTTGGTCACCAACATATTTGTTAAGCATCCTGAGAGCAAATTGACTCAAGAGCAAGCAATTGAGGTGAGCCATGATTTTTTCAACCTTTTAAAAGCGGACTATCACATGCCTTGCCTTTTGCATCTTAAACACGGACTTGACGCCAACAGAATCAACCATATAGCCCAGAAAGCGGCAAAAAAAACGATGCTTATCATTAGCATGTTTAGACCGCATAATTAATGTGAGTGAAAGTAAAAACCCGCTTAGGTATATTAGTGTAATATTGAAACCAACTTGTAAATTACCAACAGGTATTTAAAGCGTACAAGCAGAATAGTTGATACAATCTATAAAATTTTATCTCTTGGTTTTATACGATACTTCCATTATGAATTCATTTACCGGACAACATATTTTAAGCGTTAATCAGTTCGATAGGACTGCCGTTGAAGAGGTTTTCAACATAGCAAACAATATGACCCCCTACGCTGCTAGACAGAAGCGCACAACAGTGCTAGAAGGCGCCATTCTTGGTAACTTGTTTTTTGAACCCAGTACCCGTACTCGAGTCAGTTTTGGCACCGCGTTTAACTTGCTAGGTGGGGAAGTAAGGGAAACCACAGGAATGAGTAACTCGGCATTGGCCAAAGGTGAATCATTATACGACACCGCAAGAGTGCTAAGCGGGTATAGCGATGTAATCGCAATGCGACATCCTGATATTGGTTCAGTCAGTGAATTCGCTCAGGGCAGCAGAGTCCCGGTGATCAATGGCGGAGATGGAGCCAATGAACACCCAACTCAAGCATTATTAGATTTGTATACTATTGCTAAAGAGCGCGCTTCATTTGGTCAACCAATAGACGGTCTACATATCGCAATGATAGGCGATTTGAAATATGGTCGTACTGTCCATTCGTTGGCCACAATGCTCTGTTTGTTTAAAAATATTAAGTTTACGTTAGTGTCTCCGAAAGACTTAAGTATGCCAAATAAAATTTGCGATGTAATTGCTAGTTCGGGGCATAGGTTAAACATCACTGAAAACTTTGAAGGACTCAACGAAGCAGATATATGCTATCAAACTCGGATCCAAGAAGAACGATTTGAAAGTCAAGAAATCGCTAATCAATATCGTGGAAAGTTTAGGCTGAACCAAAAAATTTATACTAAACATTTCAAATCCCAGACGGTAATTATGCACCCTTTACCTAGAGACTCTAGAGCAGAAGCTAATGAATTAGATAACGACCTTAATATCCATCCGAATTTAGCGATATTTAGGCAAACGGATAACGGTGTCTTGGTAAGAATGGCATTGTTTGCTCTTGTTCTAGGTGTAGCGCACAAAGTACAGGATTTTGATAGAGCCGTGCATTGGTACACCGACAAACATCCAAATTAATTCTATTTGTGATAAATTAACGCCCCCAAACAGGCTAGCGGTATTTTCAAGTCTGTTTTTTAACCTTTTTAACTGGCCAGCACAACAAGAGTATTTACCTTATGACACGATCAGAATCCTTATTTAACCGAGCACAAAAAACTATTCCAGGTGGCGTTAATTCTCCGGTTAGAGCATTTAAAGCGGTGGGCGGAACTCCTCGTTTTATAGCAAGAGCTGATGGTCCATACATGTACGATGTTGACGGAAATAAATTCATCGATTACATAAACTCTTGGGGTCCAATGGTCCTAGGGCATAACAATCAAGCTGTACGGGAAGCGGTAATAGAGGCCTCTCAAAATGGATTGAGCTATGGGGCGCCCACTGAGGCAGAAATCGAAATGGCGGAATTAGTCTCTAGCATAGTGCCTTCCATGGAGATGGTCAGAATGGTAAATTCCGGGACTGAGGCAACTATGAGCGCAATACGATTAGCGCGCGGGTATACAGGGAAAAACAAGCTCTTAAAATTTGAGGGATGTTATCACGGTCATGCAGACTCGCTTTTAGTGAAAGCCGGCTCCGGCGCACTGACTTTGGGGGTGCCAAGTTCTCCTGGCGTGCCAGAAGATGTGGCAAAGCACACACTAACCATGCAGTACAATAACATTCAATCGGTAGAAGAAGCATTTATTGAGCATGCTGACGATATTGCTTGCATCATTGTTGAACCCGTTGCCGGCAACATGAATTGCATTCCTCCGGTTGAAGGATTTTTAGAAGGCTTAAGGGCACTTTGTGACAAATACAATGCGGTATTGATTTTTGATGAAGTAATGACTGGATTTAGAGTATCACTAGGCGGTGCCCAAGAAAGATACGGTGTCGTTCCTGATTTGACATGTTTAGGTAAAGTCATTGGCGGCGGTATGCCTGTGGGTGCATTTGGTGGAAAACGAGAAATATTGACCCATATAGCCCCTACCGGGCCTATTTATCAAGCAGGCACACTTTCTGGCAATCCAATTGCCATGGCAGCGGGATTATGTGCATTGAAACAATTAAAAGTGGATGGTTTCTATGACAGTATTTTTGAAAACACACAAAAATTAGTTAGCGGATTTAAAGAAGTAGCCGATAAAAATGGGATACCACTTACCACAAATGTTGCGGGAAGTATGTTTGGAATATTCTTTACAGACCAAAAAGTTGTCAATTACCAGCAGGCAATCAGTGTGAATCAGGCTCAGTTTAATCAGTTCTATCACAATATGCTTGAAGAAGGCGTGTATCTTGCTCCCGCATCATTTGAAGCAGGCTTTGTTTCAAAAATGCATACTAGTGACGTAGTAGACGCAACATTGCAAGCCGCAGATAAAGCATTCTCAAGGATAACCGTTTAATACATGAACATGGGTGTTGTTTTAACCAGTTTCGTTTGTTTATACGCTGTCTTTATTACTTTTTTGTATGTTAGGCAGCGTTATGCCAATTTTGAAAAAAATAAGGCACATAAAAATAATCAAACTATTTTAAAAATTGAACCTGTCCCTAGTGATCTGCCTGACTTAGAGTCTTCCGCGTCGAAGGCTATGCTCGACAAAGCCGATGAGGCTCAAAGACTTCATCAAACTTTCCAGAAATTCGTTCCCAGGCAGTTTGTGGATCACTTTGCGAAAGGCGGCGCAGATCTTTTAAAGTTAGGGTATGCCGACGAAGACGAAGTGGCGGTCATGTTTTGTGACATTCGTGGCTTTACTAGTCTATCAGAGCAGATGAACCCACAGCAGTTAATGAACTTTCTCAATGCGTACTTTTTGCGAATGAACGCGCCTATTCACGAGAATCGTGGCTTTATAGACAAATTCATTGGGGACGCCATAATGGCGCTTTTCGACCATCCTAATGGCTCCTTATCAGACAAAGCCCTTGATTCTGTTCAAGCCGCTTTGGACCTACAAAAAGCTCTAAGACTCTATAATCACCACCGTTCCAAAAGCGGTTATGAAGCTGTAAAAAATGGCATTGGCCTGCATTTAGGTCCTGTCGTGTTGGGCACGGTAGGCTCTGATGATAGAATGGACACTACTGTCATTGGAGACGCTGTAAATATAGCACAACGTATCGAAACTCTGACCAATTATTTTGGCTGTGACATACTTGCCAGCCGAAGTATTATCGAAGCGGCCTCCAAACAAACGGTGTTTGCTTTCCGTACTATTGATCATGTAATGTTGAAAGGAAAATCGTCAAAAATAGAAATCATTGAAATTTATCAACACTTGAGTGATTCTGAAATCAATGACCGAAATGCCAGTAAAAATCTGCTAGAAAAGGGTATTAAAATGCGCGACGCGCGTGACTTTGAAAATGCCCTGGCTTTGTTTGAACAAGCGCGTAAAGATTATCCGTCAGATACTGTATTTAACCATCATGTCACTGTATGTGAACAACTTCTAAATACGCCAGATTGGGACGGAATAATTAGGCTTTAGAAACTAATCATACCCGCTTACTAAGCTGTACTTGCGAATAAAGGTATTGGTAGGTGCAAAAAACGCGGCCCCAGTTTCAGCATTTGAATAATCAAGCAATTTATCATAATGACCATTCGAATCACCATAAATTCTGCTGTACAGTAAGTTTTTAAAAGATTGTGGATGATTGCTACAGGCAACGTAATACAAACCTTGGCTGGTCATATCGCCGTAAGGCATACTTTGATTCAAAATAATCGGATATTGACCAGATGGCCCTACAATTTTTGTTCTAAATGCATGAGAATCAAGTCCTGAATCGACTACATCCATGTTGTGTTGTCTGGTTTTTCCCATAACTTGCTGTTGTCTTTTTTCAGATAGCTTAGCCCATCTGTCCAAATCATGACGGTATCTTTGCACGTGTATGTAAGACCCCCCAGTAAATTCAGGATCTTCCTTGCCTACCAGCCCGATCTCAAATTTTTCCCTGCCCCGAGGGTTATCATCACAAATTACAAATCCAGTCCAATCTCGTCCATCTAAGTATCTAAAGGCTTGAACTTGTTCAACTAGTTCCGTATGAAGTTTTAGAGCTTGCATCACTTCAATCCCGATGGCCTGACAAATATCAAGCCGGTCTGCGCGTATTTGAATAAATAAATCACTGGGTAAAACTGGGGCGCATCTATCTTCACATTGCATATCAGGAAATGATGATAAATAGGCTGGCTTAGACATAGGATATAGCTCAGACCAAAACGCACTCCCAATACCTATAATCCCTGACACCATGGCTTCGTAGTGCTCATCGTCAAAGTGGTTAAATATATCCAAGATATTGGCCAGCTTTAAGCGAACGCTTGCAAAATCGTCGTCGACTACATTAAACAACAAATAAAGCGCGTGCAGATTTGGTTCTGCGCATATACCCTTTTGTGAGTCCATTAATAACCTGCTGCTTGACCGTCTTTGCGCGATTCAGAAGCCCCATAATACACTTTATTTTCGGAGTCATACAAAATGGCTTGATACCCCCCGTAAGCGCCGGTTGATTCACGCAAGATGTGGCCTTTTTTGGTTAAATCTCGTCTTGTTTTTTGACTAAAACCACTTTCCAAGCTGACATAGCCACCATCTAACATTTGTTTACCTTCTGGTGTACTCGAACCCGAATGTAAAATTCTAGGGGCATCACCCGCTTCTTGCAAATTCATCCCAAAATCGATCATATTGATCACAATTTGCGCATGCATTTGCGGTTGAGCGCCGCCGCCCATTACCCCAAAACTCATTAGAGGTTGACCGTTTTTTGTGACAAAGGCTGGAATAATTGTATGAAATGGTCTTTTCCCCGGTTCATACTGGTTGAAGTGGCCGTCTTGTAGGGCAAACATTTCTCCGCGATTTTGCAGCACAAACCCTAAATCGGTTGGGATCATTCCTGAGCCCATGCCCCGGTAATTACTTTGTATCAATGACACCATATTGCCTTGGCTGTCAGCCACTGTTAAATAGATGGTGTCGCCTTCATTTTTACCAGCATCGACTCTTTTAGCCGCCTGGCCTGGATTGATGAGTTTCTGACGTTCTTTGGCGTATTCTTTTGATATTAACCAATCAACGGGGATATTATTAAAAGCAGGATCTGCGTAAAACTTTGCTCTGTCTGCGAATGCAAGTTTTTTTGCTTCAACGAATGTATGGACAAATTCAGATGAATCTCGTTGCATGGAGGCAATATCGTATTGTTCAAGTATATTCAAAATTTGAAGGGCAGCAATGCCTTGACCATTTGGCGGCAGCTCCCAAACGTCGTACCCTCTGTAGTTGGAAGATACAGGCTCGATCCACTCTGAATAATGCGCAGCCATGTCAGTATAGTTTAAAAAACCTCCTTGGCTTTCCATAAAACTGCCTATAGTGCGTGCGATGTCCCCCTTGTAAAACGCATCCCTGCCGCCAGTAGCTATCTTTTCATAAGTATTGGCAAGTCGTGAGTTAGTGAAAATTTGTCCTTTCTTGGGCGTTTGACCATTAATGGTAAATGTTTCATCAAATCCAGGATACTGACCTATGCGCAACTGATTGCGCTCAAAATAATACGCGATTAACTCACTGACTGGGAATCCTTCTCTGGCATATTCAATCGCGGGGGCAAGTATGCTTTGCATGGGCAATGAACCAAACCTATCACTTAACATGAACCAACCGTCTACCGCGCCTGGCACAGAAACTGGTAATGGCCCAAACTTAGGGATCGTAGTAAGTCCTCTCTCTTCAAAATGCTTTCTTTCAAGTGAAAGAGGTGAACGTCCAGAAGCATTTAAACCATATAAGCGCTTGGTTTTTGCATCCCAGACTATCGCAAACAAATCTCCGCCTATCCCGCAACCTGTGGGTTCAACAAGTCCTAACATTGCATTTGCGGCTATAGCCGCATCAATAGCATTGCCGCCCTGCTTTAAAATATCCAATGCAACTTGAGTCGCTAAAGGCTGACTGGTGGCCACCATCGCGTTTTGAGCAATGACCTCTGAGCGGCTAGCGAAAGTTTCTCCGGTCACTCGATCATAAGCTAATGCTTGGAAACTAAATAAAAAAATAAAGTATGAAGTTAAGATTATTGTTTTGCAGTTGTTTTTCATATGCAAGCGTCACTTTTATGTTGTTATTGTTGTGGTTATCTACGACGAATATTAGAGAAAGATATTATTAATACCAAATGTACTCATTATTTCGCCCTAGTTTTGAAAGATTGGCTATTTCACCATACCATCTAATCCAAATTATTACCCTAAACTGTAGTATACAGTGACACCACATAAATAAAATAGGAGCGTGAATGCAATATCTCCATACTATGATTCGAGTGACTGATCTTGATGCCTCGTTACATTTTTATTGTGACCTTTTAGGTATGGTCAAAGTTAATCAGCACGATAGCCAATCGGGCCGCTTTACCTTGATTTTTTTAGCCGCACCAGAAGATGTAGAGTTGGCAAAAGAGCGAAAAGCTCCATTGATAGAACTGACTTATAACTGGGACCCTGAAGAGCCTTACATAACAGGCAGAGCATTTGGGCATCTGGCTTTTAGAGTCGAGAACATATATTCGTTATGTGAAACACTACAAGAGAATGGCGTAGTCATCAATCGCCCACCGCGCGATGGTCACATGGCTTTTGTTAAGTCGCCGGACAATATATCAATTGAATTATTGCAGAAAGGAGAAGCTTTAGAGCCGGCAGAGCCATGGGTATCCATGGACAATACAGGTAGTTGGTAAATAGATAAAAAAAGCCAGTAACGATAGCTACTGGCTTTTTATTTTCGTGTGGCTTTATTCTCTCTTATTATTCTTATGTCTTCTTAGTTGCCACATCTCCCTTCAAAACGGGAAAGGACTGACATTAGAGCCAGCCCTTGTTGTTACAAAGCACTTATTTGAATTCAGGATATGCTTCTAAGCCACATTCGCTGTTATCAACACCTTCGTACTCGTCTTCTTCAGATACACGAATTCCGATGGTGGCTTTAAGTGCTAGCCAAACTACAGAGCTCGCGACAAATACCCATACAAAGATAGTTAATGCGCCGATGATTTGGCCAGTGAAAGAAGAACCATCATTAGTAATTGGCACTAATAATAACCCTAACAAACCCACTGTTCCGTGAACTGAGATAGCGCCCACAGGATCATCTATTTTAAGTTTATCCAATCCAACAATACTCAATACAACCAAAATGCCGCCTAATGCACCAAATATGGTAGCTTGCAACGCAGTTGGGGTAGAAGGCTCAGCCGTGATAGCAACCAGACCCGCTAGCGCGCCATTCAATGCCATTGTTAAATCTGCTTTACCAAATAAGATACGAGCCAAGATTAATGCGGCGACAGAACCACCAGCAGCTGCTGCGTTAGTATTCATGAAAACTACGGCGACCGCATTTGCACTCTCAACAGATGCTGTAGCTAATACTGAACCACCATTGAAACCGAACCAGCCTAACCAAAGGATAAATGTACCTAAAGTAGCAAGTGGTAAATTAGCGCCTGGGATTGCATTTACTTTACCGTCTTTAGTGTATTTTCCTTTACGAGCTCCTAAGAAGATAACACCTGCAAGAGCGGCTGAAGCGCCTGCCATGTGAACGATACCAGAACCTGCAAAGTCAGAGAAACCAAGGTCGCCCAGAGTATACATACCAAACACTGCGTTTCCGCCCCAAGTCCAAGACCCTTCAAGTGGATAAATGAAGCCAGTCATTACTACTGTGAAAGCAAGGAAAGCCCAAAGCTTCATTCGTTCTGCAACTGCGCCAGATACGATAGACATTGCTGTCGCAACGAATACTACTTGGAAGAAGAAGTCAGCCGATGGAGCATAAGTGGCAGGCTCATCTACCCCTGTTGCGCCGTCACCCGTGATGCCTGACAAGAAGATATCACCGCCATACATAATGGCATAACCGCAAACCATATACATGATACTCGCAATTGAATACAAGGCGATGTTTTTAGTAAGAATTTCTGTTGTATTTTTAGCGCGAACTAAACCCGCTTCTAGCATGGCAAAACCAGCTGCCATCCACATGACGAAAGCGCCACAGATTAAAAAGTAAAACGTATCTAGTGCATACGCTAATTCAAATGTTGTTTCCATGATAATGTCTCCGAATATATTGCTTATAAGGCTTCTGTGTCTGCTTCACCAGTACGAATACGTACAGCTTGCTCGAGGTCGTAAACAAATACTTTACCGTCGCCAATTTTACCTGTTTTAGCTGCGCCAACGATGGCCTCAACTAAACGCTCGACTTGATCATCTAAAATAGCGATTTCAAGTTTTACCTTAGGTAAAAAATCAACTTGGTACTCGGCGCCACGATAAAGCTCGGTATGGCCTTTTTGACGACCAAAACCTTTAACTTCAGTGACAGTTAGGCCATCAATACCTATTTCAGAGATGGCCTCACGAACATCATCTAGCTTGAACGGCTTAATGATTGCAGTGACTAGTTTCATATATTGCTCCTGCTTAATAAACGTAAATGTGTGTTATGGTTGCAGGCAATAATACAAAAGCAGTGCCAATTCATAATTTACTATAAATTTCAAACCCTTATATTTATCAGGAGTGATTTTTATGAATTTAAACGCATCATAATAGTGCAAAAAGCAATTTAAGCATTATTTTGGTGCGAATTATGACTGGCATAAAGACATTACTAGAATGTCTATCAGGATTTTCATTATGATTTAACCGAACAAACGCTCCCACCAAGAACGTTTTTTCGTATTTTCTTGTTTTATTTCAACCGGTTGACTATCGCAAGTTGTAGGATTATCTAAACTTGCTTTAATCGCGGGTAAACTTATTACATTAGGGCATCCTGGAAGCGTAGGTTGACCGTTGGTTTTATCAAAATGCGCAATGGTTAAAGAAGTAGGAAATCTTCTTACAAGAGTCTTAGGCGACTGTTGTTTTTGAAGAGCAATATAAATGGGCAATGCGCCTGTTGCACCGGACATGTTGATAGGCTGATTATTATCGTTTCCCATCCAAATACTGGTCACCAGATTTCTATCAAACCCTACAAACCAGCTGTCGCGGTAATCATCCGTGGTCCCCGTCTTGCCTGCCATATTTATATCGGGAAATGCTTTCCCTAATGCCTTAGCAGTACCATTAGTGGTCACTTTATGAAGAGCATAGTTGAGTAAATACGTAGCATCTTCATTCGCTCTAACTTGCTGACGGCTTTGTCGTTTCCAAAGTAACTGTTCATCGTGCGTGGTTACCGCAAAAAGACTGTAAAGAGGTTTATAAACCCCATTATTAGAAATGGTTTGGTAAATTTGATTAATTTGTAAAGGCGATAACTCAACCGCTCCTAAAGCCACAGATGGCAACGCTTTCGCTGAAATATCAGCACCCAACCGGTTTAAACTGCTGACCACTTCTTCAAACCCTATTTGTTGGGCTAGATTGACAGAAGGAACGTTATAAGATTTAACTAATGCTTGTATTAACGGAACTGAACCTCTGAACTTTTTATCCGCATTCTGAGGTTGCCACGTTTTGCCATCCGCGTCATCAAATGTAACCGGTTCATCTTTTAGTAAAGTCGCTAAATTGAAACGCTCAGGCTGTTCTAATGCGGCTAAAAAAGTAATTGGCTTGACTAGGGATCCGATTGGACGAATTGCATTGAGTGCTCTGTTAAATCCGGAATAATCGGTTTGTTTACCGCCAATGATAGCTCGGATACCACCCGATGAAATATCGCTTATCACCATTGCCGCTTCTAAATCTGGCTGATTGTAGGCTTTTGATTTTCGTTCGACGGTAGTTTTCAACGCTTGTTCAGCTCTTCTTTGGGTATTGATGTCTAAAGTTGTGAAGACCTTTATTCCCGATTTTCTAGTTTCTTCGAGGGTAACTACGTCATTTATCTCTGCACTTACTTTACTCATGAACGCAGGGTGCTTACCAGACGCCAAGCTGGGACTGTCATCAGTCTTAAGTGGATGACTCAAAGAATTTTCGTATTCTATTCTTGAGATTTCATTTGCCTGAAACAAAAGTCTAAGCACTAGGTTCCGTCTTTCTGTTGCGCGTTGAATATGGCGTTTGGGATCGTAAAACGAAGGGCCTTTGACTAAGCCAACTAAGGTTGCAATTTCGTGCGTTTCAAGTTCGTCGAGAGGTTTATTAAAAAAGTAATGACTCCCTAAACCAAACCCATGTACTGCCACGGCTCCGTTTTGAGCTAGAAAAACCTCGTTAATATATGCCGTTAATATTTCTTCTTTGCTGTATCGAAAGTCAATTACCAGAGCCATTGCTGCCTCTTTTAACTTTCGAGCATACGATTGCTCTCGGGTCAGAAAAAGGTTTTTGACCAATTGTTGGGTCAGTGTGCTTCCACCTTGTACAGTTCTTCCAGCGCTAATATTCGCTACTAGCGCTCTTAAGATAGAAAGAGGCGCCACACCGTGATGCTCATAGAAGTCTTGGTCTTCAACGACTATAAGTGCTGTCTTTAATGTTTGTGGGATCTCATCCTCAGACAACAGCATTCTGTCTTCATCAAGGCCACTGGTAAGCCTTGAGACTAACCATGGTTCTAGACTTGTTCTAGTAAAGTTTACAGTAGAGTCAGCTAGTTTAATTTCAGAAATACGAGTTTCATCCCATTGGATTCTGATCTTTTGTTCTGGATATATTTTATCGGGATAATAAAATTCGCGCCGGTAAACAATAAGCCCGTCATCTAGAACTTTATATTCGCCCACGCTGTCTGCCTTAGCGCTTTTGCGATACCCTAACAAATTTAGCTCGTCTATGACTTCTTGGATATCGATCTCTTGTTTTAAATCCAGAATCAAAGGCCGAGCATAGACCTGCACAGGTACCTGCCATTTATTCCCTTCAAATCGAGGCTTTATTTGAGCATCTAGATAGATCATGTAAAAGGTTACGCTTAGCGAAAGAATCAAAAGGACTTTGAGCCAATGCCTAGAAAACCATTTAAATGGGTAAAATAACGTAGTGTTGATTTTAGAACTTTTCTTAACTGCTTTTTTCTTCAAGATGTTGTCACTTTATTGAAATAATATGATATTGCTTCATTAACACGTTTGTATTCCTATCACTTTACACCGTCACAAATTAAGGCTAAAACACAGCGTTGTTGGCTTTAGAGCGCTAATCGCTGGTTAAGTGTAGCAAAGCAGATTACAAAATTACTAGAGTGGAAATTGCATGTTTGTAATATGGCATAATATTTTTTTGATAGTTCAGAATATAAAATAAGAATAAGATATCAATATTTGAGCCTAAACTTTACATTTATCGAATAGAAATAAATGTCCCAGCCTAATTGTCTGTAGTAGAATTTAACGCTAGAGTATCGAGGTGGCATTAGTTGGTTGTGGTGAAATGTAGATTATTTAACAACCAAACCTTCAAGTATCTATACCTTATAAAATTAACGGGACTTATGTTGAGCAGCATGTTTAGTAAACGCAAAAATCATAATAGAATAGAATCGAAGTTTTTTACCACGATTCACTCTAAGTTCATTCACACTCCATCTTTTATAATGGTAATAGGAAGCTTATTTCTAATCTCACTTGTTACCAATATGTCAAATGCGTCGACGAAAGATCAGCACGATCAATATGTTGCAGATTTGATTGAGAATAATCGATCCAGCTTTGGCCAATGCTTGCTAGCCAAAAAAGAAGAGGCGATTAGAGCAGGAGTAAGTGCTCAAAGAGCCGAAACGGAATTCAGTAATATGGCGTTTGTGCCGAGAGTTTTAGAACTTGATCGTAGTCAACCTGAATTTGTATCAACGTTTAGCAACTATTATTCTAAGCGAGTTAATGAATGGAGAATTAATAAAGGTCGAGAAAAGTTTGCTGAACACAAAGAGTTTCTAAGAAGTCTAACGGCTAAATACGGCATACCTGGCCATTATTTAATATCGTTTTGGGGGTTGGAGACAAACTACGGTGGTTACAAAGGGAAAATGTCTACTCTTGATTCTCTTGCCACTTTGGCTTGCGACCAAAGAAGAAGCGGTTTTTTTACCAATGAATTAATTTTGGCTCTTAAATTAATGGATGAACAAGGACTATCGCGAGATACGATGAAAGGCTCTTGGGCTGGAGCGATGGGGCACACTCAGTTTATGCCGACAACTTATGCAAATTACGCTATTGACGGGGACAACGACGGTACAATTGATCTATACAATAGCGAAAAAGACGCATTGGCGTCTGCGGCAAACTTTTTGTGGAAATTAGGATGGAAACCTGGACTAAGGTGGGGACGCGAGGTAATACTCCCCAATGACTTTGACTACACACTGGCCAACAAGAAAACGATGGCCATCTCCGAATGGCGAAAGCTCGGTATTAAACAGGCTAACGATAGAGCCCTTCCTATAAGTGAGATTGACGCGAGGCTCCGAGTCCCCGCTGGACATCAAGGTCCTGCTTTTTTGACTTACGACAATTTCAACATCATTATGCGCTGGAACAACTCTGAATTTTACGCAATCGCCGTTGGTCAACTTGCGAACCAAATCGCCGGTGGAGTGGGTTTAGTCGCTAATTTACCACAGCTTGAAAACTTTCGAATAGCCGATATCGCCAACATACAAAACAAACTGAACTCCCTTGGTTATGATGTGGGGGCGGCAGATGGCATTATGGGACCGGCAACTAGGGAAGGCATTAGACAATTTCAAGCCGACAACAAATTAGTGGCAGATGGCTTTCCGTCTGAGCAAACCATCTCTACAATACTCAACAATTGAACACTCATACATATGAAAAACGGAGTATATTAATTGCGTTCAACCTACAGACTAATAATCGATTGCCCTGACCAAGTAGGCTTGGTAGCGGCGGTGTCTCAATTTTTGGCATCATTGAATGCAAGTATTTTGGAGGCAAGCCATCATACTGATCTTAAGCTTGAGCGATTTTTTATGCGTCACGAAATAGACGCAAAATCTGTGGCATTGGATCATGACGAGTTCAAAAAATCATTTAGCTCGTTAGCCGAGAAGTACGACATGACTTGGCAACTAAACAGTTCTGAACACAAACCTCAAGTCGCGTTGCTAGCGAGTAAAGAAGAGCATTGCTTAAACGATGTATTGCACAGATGGCACACAGGAGAGTTAAACTGTGACTTACCCTGCATCATCGCTAATCATAAGAGCATGAAAAAATACGCAAAATGGTACGACATACCGTTTTATTACATAGATTTTACTGATAAAACCAAAGCCTTTTCTGAAATCAATGACATCCTTGATAAACACAATATTGACTTGATAGTGTTAGCCCGCTTTATGCAAATAATACCAGATTATATGTGTCAACAATGGGGCGGAAGAATAATCAACATCCATCACAGTTTTTTGCCTTCATTTGTAGGAGCTAAACCTTATCAACAGGCTTATGACAGAGGAGTCAAGCTCATTGGTGCTACTTGTCACTATGTGACAACTGTATTAGATGAGGGTCCTATCATTGAGCAAGAGGTGATGCGGATTTCTCACAGCGACAGCAGTGAAGACATGGTGAGAAAAGGCAAGCGTTGTGAAATAAACGCGCTTGCCAGCGGACTTAGATACCATATTGAAGATAGAGTCATCATCTGCCAGAACAAAACTATCGTTTTTAACTAAACTTTCTTGAAACCCTTTCATTCTAGATCATCAAGTCTGTGATTTTTCGCTGTTAATATTTGGAAACAATAATGAAGCATTTATTGATTGGCTTACTCGCTCATACTTGCTAATGTATTGCCGCTTTTTTTCTGCCAAACAAAAAAATAAAATAAGGAATCAGAATGAAAAAAACTTTTTATTGCCTTGTCGCAGCCGGCGTTCTTGCGGCTTTAGGGGCTTGTTCAAAAGCCCCAAATGAAAGTGCGCAAACAGCCAGTACGCAGGCAACCAGTGAACAGAATCTCGAACAGAATGTGTTGTTAGCACCATTTAGCGGTCCTTACGGTGGCGTTCCAGCTTTCGACAAGATGGAGCTTAATTTGTTAGAAGATGCATTAAACAAGGGTATGCAGGAGTCTCTTGATAATATTAATGCAATTGCGAACAACCCTGAACCAGCTACTTTTGAAAATACTATCGTTGAATTAGAAAGAGCTAGCAAGACTCTTGGCAGAGTGTATACCTATTACGGTATTTGGAGCTCCAATAAATCCAGTCCAGAATTTAGAGAAATACAAAGAAAAATGGCGCCCCTATTATCGGCATACCAATCCAAAATTTCACAGAATAAAGCGCTGTTTGAGCGTATCAAATCGGTATATGAAAGTGATGAAATGGAATCACTCGACATGGAATCAAAACGCATAGTCGAAAATCGTTACCATGGGTTTGTAAGAAGTGGTGCAATGTTGGACGTTCAAGACCAAAAACGATTCGCAGAAATTAATCAAGAACTTGCCGGTCTGCATACTCAATTTGGTAACAATGTATTAGCTGACGAAGAAAATTATGTGCTTTACCTCACTGAAGACCAATTAGATGGTTTGCCTAATTCATTTGTCAAGGCGTCAGCTAATGCAGCTGCTGCAAAAGGCCAAGAAGGTAAGTATGCAATCACAAACACTCGCTCTTCTATGGACCCATTTCTAACCTATTCGACCGATCGAGAGCTTAGAAAGAAAGTTTGGGAAACTTACTACAGTCGTGGCGATAATGCAGACGAGTCTGATAATAACGAACTGATCAAGCAAATCCTCACTTTAAGGCATGAAAGAGTTAAATTACTGGGTTACGAAAACTATGCCCAGTGGCGTTTAGAAGACAGAATGGCTAAATCGCCTGAAAACGCAATTGCGCTTATGGAAAAAGTCTGGCCAGCAGCCATTGCAAGAGTCGAAGAAGAAGTCGCTGATATGCAAGCTATTGCTGACAGCGAAGGAGCAAATATTACTATTGAGCCTTGGGATTACCGCTTTTATGCAGAAAAAGTAAGGAAGGCTAAATACGACCTCGACTCTGACGAGGTCAAACAATATTTACAGCTTGATCAACTTCGAGAGGCCATGTTTTATGTAGCCGGCCGATTATTTAATTTCGAATTTACGGCGGTCGAAGACGGCAAAGTTCCCGTATTTCATGAAGACGTAAAAGTATGGGAAGTGAGCGATAAGCCAACCGGCCAATTCATTGGTCTGTGGTACCTAGATCCATTTGCTAGACAAGGTAAACGTTCGGGCGCTTGGGCGACTACATACCGTTCTTATACCACGTTTGATGGCGAAACCTCTGTATTATCATCAAACAACTCCAACTTTGTCAAAGGTGCAGAGGGTGAACCCACTTTAATTTCATGGGACGATGCAGAAACTTACTTCCATGAATTTGGGCACGCGCTGCACTTTTTAGCCGCAGATGTAAAGTATCCTAGTTCACATTCAGGAGTAAGAGACTACACTGAATTTCAATCGCAATTGCTTGAGCGCTGGTTATTAACAGATGAGGTAATAAACAACTATTTAGTTCACTATAAAACTGGAGAGCCAATCCCAGCGGAATTAGTGGCTAAAATCAAACAGGCTTCAACCTTTAATGAAGGGTTTAAAACAACTGAATATATGGCTTCAGCAATCATGGACTTGCTCTATCACACAACCGATCCAAGTACCATTGAGCCCGATACTTTTGAACGCGCGCAGTTAACTAAATGGGGCATGCCTGACCAAATCGTGATGCGACATAGGTCACCACACTTTAACCATATTTTTCGCGGCGAAGGTTATGCAGCGGCATATTACGGCTATATGTGGGCTGAAGTCCTCACTTCTGACGCAGCAGAAGCCTTTGCTGAAGCACCTGGTGGTTTCTATGATAAGGCACTAAGCGAGAAACTTGTTAAGTATTTATTTGCCGTTAGAAACGCAATGGAACCAAGTGAAGCTTACAGAGCGTTTAGAGGGAGAGATGCGAAGGTTGAGGCGCTAATGCGCGACCGCGGGTTTCCAGTAGAATAAACAATTTTTGAACCTGCATGAAACTCAATAAGCCGGCTTGTTTAGTCGGCTTATTGCTTTGTATTTCACAAATTTATTCAAAACCGTAACAATTATCATAGAGTTCGAAGGACTGACTGCATGGTCTCGTCCAATTACCAAGGAAGGTGCCATTAGTAATTTCGAAAGGCATTTTCGGATCTATTGTCTTCAACACTTAATAAAACATCCATTTCGAAGGATAAAAGGTAACGTCTAAATTAACGAAATCTCCAGTTTGCCACCACTGGAAAGCAACTCTCCAATATTATTTCCAGGTAATGGCCGAGAGAAGTAAAACCCTTGGTATATATTGCACCCCATACTGTCAAGGCTGGCTACCTGCTGAGCCGTTTCAACCCCTTCGGCAACAGTAATTAGGTCTAATGTATCGGCTAAGGAAATAACGGTTTCACAAATTTTTCCGTCTTCTTCTGAAGTCGCACATTCATCCACAAAGCACCGGTCAATTTTTAAAATATCCACAGGAAGGCTTTTTAAATAACTGAGTGACGAATAACCTGTCCCAAAATCATCTATTGCAATTTTTATATTAAGATCGTTTAAGGCCTGCAACACTTCTCGACAGCGTTCAATGTCGTAAATTAATACACCCTCGGTTACTTCAATCTCTATTTGCTCACCTTCTAGCTCGTACTTATCAAGCATACTTGTGACAAAAGACACTATATTTCCGGAGAGTAGATTTTTACCTGACACATTCACTGCGACTGGAGGTACGTTAAAGCCTTCTTGCTTCCATTGGGTGATTTGCTCACACACCATCTCAAAAATATGCTCATCTAGGGGGATGATCAGATTGGTTTCCTCTGCTATCGGTATGAACTCTGCGGGTGAATAAAATGAACCATCTGCTTGCTCCCATCTAACTAAAGCTTCTAAACCTACAATATAACCGGTAACATTTACTTTTGGTTGGTACACCATAGTCATTTCATTTTTATTGGAAATCGCTCTGCGCAGCGCTTGCTCTTGATCAAAATGCCTGTTTGCTCTAGTGGCCATTTCTGGTTCAAACAGTCGATATGTATCGCGACCTGCTTCTTTAGCAAAATACATAGCAATGTCGGCGTGTTGTATTAATTGTTGAGCCTCCATTTTTTTATGTGAAACAGATATGCCTATGCTTGTAGGTATTTTTAGCTCCCTTCCGCCAAATGAAACAGGCTCTCTTGTAGCTTCTAAGATTTTGATAGCGATCTTAACCAACTGACTCTCATGCAACTCACCGGTGACGAGTATGACAAATTCATCCCCGCCCCACCTCGCTATAATGTCCTCTTCACGGGTTACGCTTAATAACCGTTTTGACACCTCTAGCAATAAATGATCACCCGCTTGATGACCTAACGTGTCATTTATCTTTTTAAACCGGTCAAGGTCGAGAAAAAATACAGCAACACTGTTTCCATCTTGGATGCCCGCTTCAAGTTGCTTGGAGAGCTCTTGTAAAAAGTAAGTACGATTATATAGATCAGTTAGAGGATCTCTATAAGCGAGATGTTGCAACTTATTTTGAAGTTTACGCTGTCGTGTAATATCTCTTATATACAAGGTAAACTCTCTTTCTCCAGCATTGTATAGCTCGGCTTCAGTAATCGTTACCTCTGCTGGAAACTGATGACCATCATAGCGTTGGAGCTGTATAGAATTACGACGGTTTAACAACAAACCTTTTGACGCTGTAAATTGGTGTCTGAGACTGGTTCGAAACATTAGCTTATCTTGTGGAAGCACGAAATAATCAATGAAGTCTTGACTTAATACTATGCGTTTATCCACTCCAAAAATACGAGAAGCTGCCGGATTAAATTCAATAATATTTGAGTGTGCGCTTATGCTGATAATACAATCCATAGAAGCATTGAGAATGGCACTTTTACGTTGTTCACTGGCTTTAAAATTGTTTATGGCTTGGTCACGTCTAGACATCTCATCCTTAACACGACTGATAACACTATTGTAGCGTTGAGCTATTTGACCCACTTCTGTAAAAGGCTCAACTGGGACCGCTTTTTCAAACCCATCGCTTCTTGCTTGGCTCTTCATTGTATTAAGCAAGTCGTGGAGTTCGGTATAAGCATTATGCTCAGAAATATTCATTCCAATAATTTCGCTGCGCCGCGAGACTCTGAGTTTGACTTGGTAGCTCATTAGTTTTAATCCAATTAATGCAGCTACAAAGGCATAAACGCCTATAGTGATTACCCCAAGCAATTGTGCGCCTAATTGCTCAACTCTCGTCAAACTAGTATCTAATATCGTTAGGTCAGAAAATAATGCAACTGCTAATGTGCCCCATATACCAGCGAAAAGATGAACAGGAACTACAGATAAAACATCGTCAATTCGCCATTTCTCTAATAAATGACAGCCTAGTAGCATTAACATACCGCCAATAGCACCAATTAAAGCTGATTCAAATGGGGAAACCGAGTTTACAGAAGCAGTAATAGCAACCAGACCGGCAAGAATTCCGTTGAGCGTGCTAATGATATCGGTATAACGATTTACAGTATAAAAATATATAGTTGAAGCTATGCCTCCGAACATCGCCGCAATCATGGTGTTAAGCACTATGCTTGAAACGTTTTCAGAAAATGCCAAAGTGCTGCCACCATTAAAACCGAACCAACCTAACCAAATAAGAAAAGTACCTAATACGGACAAAGTCAAATTACTTCCAGTAGGTGGTTTACGATCCGCGTTAAACCTTCCTAACCTCGGACCGACCGTAATCACAGCGGCTAGAGCCACCCAACCACCTACAGAATGTACGACCGTAGAACCTGCGAAATCTCTAAACCCTAGAGCCTCGAGCCAGCCTTGATTACTATTATTGTAAATCGACGCCCAACTCCAATGTCCAATCACCGGATAAATAAACATACAAAGCATAGCAGTGGCGACTAGATAACCATTGAAAGACATTCGTTCTGCTACTGCACCAGACATAAGTGTTGCTGCAGTTCCGCAAAACATCAATTGGAAAAAAAAGAAGACAATCTGCTCAGAGGTCGCGCTTTCTCCGTAAACAAATCCAGAAAAACCGATTATGCCATTCCAACTGTCACCGAACATCAGTGCAAAGCCGAATAACCAAAAAATACCTGCCGCTAAAATAAAGTCTGTTATATTTTTTGCAGCAACATTAAAACTGTTTTTGCTTCGGGTTTTGCCTGTTTCAAGACATAGGAAACCAGCTTGCATTAGAAATACTAAAAAAGCGCAAAGCAATAACCAGATCAAATCCATACGATTACCTCATTCATAGAATTCGTATAATAGCTGCGCTTGACGAGAACCAACTAGCTATGACAAGAGAGAATTCACACGGTGATATCAACAATGATCTCATTAGACCAATAATTAAACGAAACTTCTACACAGTTCTCATCAATTGTATTGAACCAAGACTAATTTATCAGGACATCGTTGCCAAAATTTGATAACTAATGCTTTGGACACTATTAGCCTAGCCTAGATTTGTGTCATTGATCAGAACTTCCGCTACCTGATGACGACAGCATAGGTGCTAACACTTTCATTGTTTTACTTATTGCTCCAGAATTATTAGCAATGACTTCTTTGCCATTAGCACCCAACCTCTGTGCCAAGGATTTATCAGATAACCATTTTTGTGCTATTTCCAACACTTCTTGTTTAGACATCGCTATGTGCAACGCCTTTTGATTTTTGAGCTCATTACAAATACCAGGATTGTTATAAACACTCGGCCCCATTATTACAGGTTTAGCAAATAAAGCTGCTTCTAGCGCGTTATGGCCGCCTTTTGTTGCGAAACTCCCTCCCACAAAGGCCACATTACAAATGCTGTAACAAGCTTTTAACTTGCCCATTGTATCGACTAATACACACTCAAGTTTATTGTCAAACACCGCTTTTTGGTTAAGCGTAGAGACTTTGGTTAATTCAACCCCCGTTGCTTTGATGATCTGATGGACAGACTCGAAACGTTGAGGATGACGAGGGACTATTATCAACAGTAAATCATCAATCTTAGTTTTCAATTGCAGATAAACGTCCAACAACATTTTTTCTTCAGGCTCATGCGTAGACGCTGCCAGCAATATTGGTCTATTATCTATTTTTAATTCTTGTTGTAACAAGCTCCCCTGCTCGATATCGGACGTATCTAACTCTAAATCGAATTTCATATTATTGGTCATGACCAATTGCTTTTTAAACACGCCAAATTCTACAAAATTATTAAATGACTCTGAACTTTGCGGACAAATACGACTAAATTGTCTGAAAGTGGGCCTAAATAGCCATTTCAGCTTTTTATAATTTTTCAACGATTTACAGGTCATCCTTGCATTTACTAGCACCAAGGGAATGTTTCGATTAAAGCACTTCGACATTAAGTTAGGCCAAACTTCTACTTCAGTAATCATCACTAATTGTGGTTTCAGTCTGCTGACAAACAAAGAGATGAAAAGCGGTATATCGAATGGTAAGTAGCAGTGTTGAACACTTTTCCCAAATAGTTTTAAAGCATGACTTGCACCTGTGGTCGATGAAGTTGTTATGGTAATGAGTAAACTGGGATAGGATTGTTGCAATGCTTTGACCAAGCCTGTTGCTGCGTTGACCTCTCCAACAGAAACGCAATGTAATACAATGCCACCGGGCTGTAAGTGACTGGGCAACATGCCAAACCTTTCTAAAAATGAACGGTTTTTTAACTCAGCGTCACCTTTCAGCTTTTTTCTATAAGCAAAAATAATAAGTGGCAATAAAAAGCAGACAATTAGCGTATAAGCATAACGGACACAGTTATGAAGTATCTTCTTTATTTTACTATTACTGAGTCTGACGTGTTGTTCTGACATTTAACATCGCTTTGTTAGATAGATAGTTGATTAAATTTCATTCGAGTATGGACCGCTAAAACGCTAAGCATTGCTTATCAGAAGTCAAATTAAACCCAGCTAGAGTGGCCTTTGCCAACAGATTGATAATGTGGTTTAAGAAACTCGACGGCCAATTGACTTGTTTTATTTTAGCACGCAGCAAAAGTTAAGTGACTAAAATTGTAGATAATGACCCTACACAAATCACTTTAAATTAGCATTTTAAATAACATTTAGTCTTTATATCAAAGAAAGCACTTGAAAATCTCGTATACATAGAGAATTATAATGAAGGGACGGTAGTCTTTGGTGACTAAAGTCGTTTCACATTGCATCCCTTACCTGCATAAAAATAACGCGCAGGTATTATGTTATTAACACTCACTAAACATAGATAAGGCGATAATATGGGATGGCTCAGCAAAATATTCAGTTCAACTTCTGTCGATTTAGTCTCTAGTGTAGGTAAAGCACTTGATGATCTTGTCACATCAGATGAAGAAATGGCATTAACCGAAGTTCAAAAACAAAAAATCAAAACAGCTTATCGCATCCAGATGCAAGAAATATTGATGAAAATGGATCAGCAAGCCGCTCTTCATGAAGAAACCATGGAAAAAGAGTTGACCGAAAGGCTTCGCTTGGACATGAAAAGCGATAGTTGGTTGTCAAAAAACATTCGTCCAATGACGTTAATATTTATGACTTTAGTGGTCAGCCTACTGGCATTTTCCACCATATTTGATTCGGGTTTTAGCGATAAACAAGTGGCGATGGTGAAAGATTGGATCCCATTTTTCCAAACAGTGATGCTGACTATTTACGGCTTTTATTTTGGCTCTAGAGGCTTTGAGAAAATTCAGAAAATACGAGCTGCCCGCAGCGATAGTTCCCGAATAAAAGGCATGGTCGCAAGCTTTGAACAAGAGCCGAAAGGGTAACTATTGTGAAAAGAGCAAGAGTAAAACCAGAAGCAGGTCTCAATCTTAGAGAAAAGCCAAACGGTCGAAAAATTTCGGTGTTATCACATAACCAACTCATAGACATAGTAGATGAGGTAACTTTTTACCGAGTTAGGACATCCACTGGTGAAGTCGGCTTTGTGCATGGTGACTACCTAGAGAATATGCCCTCTTCAAGCATTGAAGATTCTCAAACAGGCACAGAAATTGGAGCCAGCACTCTGCTACATCCGTCAGAAGAGTTTGAACTTACGGTCTTCAATGGAAGCGAGTTTATTGGAGATACAGCAAAAGTCGATAAAGACTTCGTACCAGAGTTGAATCGTGTAAATGAATATGCCAAAACATGCCATCTTAAAGTCTGGGTAACATCATCGACTAGAAACATAAATCAACAAGTAAGAGGAGCGATAGTCCCTCCGGCCACACGAAGTTGTCACTTTGTTGGACATGCAATAGATATGAACCTGATGTATGAAGGGACCTTGTTTAACTCGAAAAAGTTGAAAAAGTCGAACTTTAACAACTTGCCTCAAAGCATTCAGGCATTTCTAAAGTCGGTAAGAGAAGATAAAGTTTTGCGATGGGGAGGCGACTTCTCAACCGAAGATCCCGTGCACATTGATGATAATTTCTTCTACCGTAATCAATTAATGTACAAAGCAAAATTACTTAGCCGAGTCAATCAATTGAATAATGGATAACACCTAGCATGTCAGCCCTATCGCAAATTATTGCGAAGGGCTAACCAACAAAGGTGTAGCCAATTTCGCCATCACATCAAGGCTAATCCCACCTATTCGTCCTTGCCCATGTGTCTACTATTTCTATTCCGCCATTTACTACATGATACTGTTCGTACGCCGCAGCCGTCATATCAGCATGATTCGGTAATATGCGAACTTTGCTGCCTACTGCAAGATTAAAGCTCTCGATGGCTTTACTTGAGACGCTCTGCACCATTCCTATTTCTTGACTCACGTCATAGACCCACAAATCATCCAATCGCTTGTTATGCAGATCGCATACCCAGCCATATTTGCAGTCGAAACTTCGACCTTGGGTACTTCTATCTTTAGATAAGGCAAGGCCCCCTGCATCAATTACTAAACGATTATGTTGTGGGTACACTGCAACAACTGTTGCTAATACACTTAATGCTATATCTTTTTGTGAACACGCATTGATCCCAGCTTGCATTAAATCCTCTAATGTATAAATACCACACCTAACTTCTGTTAAACCGGTTAAATCAAGTGCGTGTTTTATTGCTGGGGTGCTGCCAAGACTCACTATTTCACATTCTATATCGATACTTTTAAGCGAGTTCACCAAGTCTTTTAATGCAAGGATATGAACATTTGTCAGCTCAGCAGTTTGAGAAATTGACAGATCGTAAGAATGACCTGCATAGGACATGATCCCAGAAAATTTCGTATATGGACTTGATTCTATTTGACGTGCCAATGAAATCAGTGCTTCTTTTTGAAGTCCGGTTCTATAACCGTCAACATCGAGCTCTAAGATAATATTGATGGGAGAACTAGCACTCGATGTCTGTGCATTACTTATTATCTGTTCAAGCGCAGCAACATCATCGATTTGTACGTATACTTTAGCGCGCTTTTCTTCTAGTTCGACTACCCTTTTTATTTTATCTCCCACAATTGGGACAGTATAAAATAAATCGGGTGCTGAGCACATTCCGCTACGTTGCATTTGCTCAATGAAATATTCAGCCTCATTTAGAGTAGATACGCAAAACTTATTGGCGCCATAGTCAGCTAATATTTTGGCAATATGAATAGACTTTGGTGTCTTTAAGTGAGGCCTTAATTCTACATTTAACTTTGTAGCATGCGCAGCTAACTTTTTTACGTTATTTTGCACTATCTTTTTATCGACAATAAGGGAGGGCGTCTGCAGGTCTATCAAAGTAGGCATGATTCAATTATCTTTTTAACATTATTATGAATGTCATATCTGCGCCAATGTTGGAAATATGATCAGTTAATCGCTTACATGAAGCCTCGTTGAAATTATCACAACTGTCACTAAAATCAAATATACTCCCCAATAACGAATAAAGCTTGAGTCAATAATTGTGTCATACGTAGAATTAATGTATGCTCGCGATCCGCGCAAAGGGGCTACTTAGCTAATAATGGTTGGGTAATTACTGCATTCACTAACAAGGCATATCAAATACTACCCTATATGAGTTTTGAATCACTCCAATTAATTCCCAGCTTACTAGCGATTTTAGACAAACAAGGCTATACCGCGCCTACACCGATACAAGAAAAAGCCATTACGCCCATTTTGACGGGCAAAGACGTGATGGCTGCGGCCCAAACTGGGACAGGTAAAACGGCCGCTTTCTCATTGCCAATGCTACAATTATTGAGTAAGAACAAACAAAAAGCGAAAAGTAATCACACTCGAGCGCTAGTACTAACCCCTACGAGGGAACTTGCAGCACAAGTAGCAGAAAGCGTCAGTGTTTATGGGCAAGGACTTGATCTTAAATATAACTTGGTGTTTGGCGGTGTAAAAATTAACCCGCAAATGATGAAGCTTCGAAAAGGCACTGATATATTAATTGCGACACCAGGTCGTCTATTAGACTTGTTTCAGCAAAATGCAATTAAGTTTAATCAAATTGAAATGTTAGTGCTAGATGAAGCCGATCGCATGTTAGATATGGGGTTTATTAAAGACGTTAAGAAAATACTCAGCCTGCTGCCTAAAAAGCGCCAAAGCTTATTATTTTCTGCCACATTTTCAGATGAAATTAGAACGCTTGCTAGAACACTTTTAATCAACCCTGTTGAAGTATCCGCAACGCCTCCAAATACGACGGTTGAAATAATTGAACAGTATGTCTATCCGGTAGATAAGACTAAAAAAACCGCGTTACTTACTCACTTAATAAAGACTGAGAATTGGTTTCAATTATTAGTGTTTTGTCGTACAAAGCATGGAGCAAATAGAGTAACAAAGAACTTAAACAAACAAGGAATTACCGCGTCTGCGATTCATGGAAATAAAAGTCAAAATGTGCGGACAAGGGCATTAGCTGACTTTAAAGACAAATCAATACAAGTATTAGTCGCAACAGATATTGCTGCAAGAGGCATTGATATTTCAGATTTACCGTTTGTTATAAACTACGATTTGCCCCATGTAGCGGAAGATTATGTGCATCGAATTGGCCGTACTGGCAGAGCCGGTAAAACGGGTAAAGCTATGTCGCTAGTTTGCGCTGAAGAAAGCAAGCAGTTGATAAACATCGAACGTTTAATTGATATGAAAATTGAGCAACAGATAATCTCAGGTTTTGCCCCTAATGAACCATTGTTGACGAAAAACTTCAAGAAACCTGAAAGTAAACACAATGCATCAAAAGATAAGCCCAAAAGACGTCGCATTAGAAAAAACAAACCTTCTTAAATATTTAGCTGATCTTATGTAAGTCATAACACAACGGCTTTAGCGTTAGCAATATACTAAATTAGTGATTTTCACAAAGACAAAATGGCATTATTATATGAGCTAAGAAAATCACACAAACTAATGATTGTTAACCCTTGTTATTTCAATGACAGAGAAAATTCAGTGTATTGTTATCGGCGCAGGTGTCGTTGGCCTTTCCGTTGCTCGCGAACTTTGTTTACGAGGCATCGAGACCTGTGTCGTAGAACAGCGACCTACTTTTGGCACTGAAAGTAGCTCACGCAATAGTGAAGTCATTCATGCGGGAATTTATTACTCTCCCAACTCACTCAAGGCTCGGTTATGTGTCACTGGTAAAAAGTTGCTTTACCAGTATTGTAAAGAGCGAAATATACCTCATTCAAATACTGGTAAATTGGTTGTAGCCAATAACGATGCGCAACTGGCTTCGCTAAAATCTATCGTTCACACAGCGAAAAACAACGGTGTATCAGATCTGCAGATATTGTCTTACGACGAAATAAGAGAAAAAGAACCCTCTTTAGACGTCAAGCACGCACTTTTTTCACCGAGTAGCGGTATTTTAGACAGTCATCAGTATATGCTTTCGTTGATTGGAGACATTGAGAATAATGGTGGTTTTATTGTTTACAACACAGAATTCGCTAACGCAGAAAAAGAGCCTTTTAGTTGGCGAGTGACACTCAAAGACTCTCAGGTATTTGAACTAAAGTGTCATCAACTAGTGAATTGTGCAGGATTGCATGCCGAAACAGTGGCGAACAATATTTCAAAATCAAAGCATTTCCCCATTCCTAACGTGAAATATGCTAAAGGCAACTATTTCGCCTATCACGGAAAACACAACTTTAAACATTTAGTGTATCCTGTTCCAGAAAAAGACGGTCTTGGCATCCACCTTACTTTAGATTTATCAGGTCAGATTAGATTTGGACCTGACGTTGAGTGGATAGAGCATATTGACTATCAAGTTAACTCACGTCTAGCAAAGAAATTTTACAAGGCCATAAGGTCCTACTGGCCAGAGGTTGAAGAAGAACGATTGAGCGCTGACTATTCTGGAATAAGAGCAAAAATATTTACACAGCATGTTGCGCACCAAGATTTCATTGTTCAACAAGCGATAAAATCCAATTCTCATGGACTCATAAACCTATTTGGAATTGAGTCACCCGGCCTAACCGCAAGTCTTGCATTAGGGATAGAAGTTGCAAAAATGTTAGATTGATCATAACTCTAATTAAGGGTTATCTGTTAATTGTTCGTCATTAGATAAAAGGTGACCAATATAAGCTACACTTTAACCCGTAAACAACACAAAAATTTAAACTAACTTGAAGGAACAGCGATGAAGAAAGTTTTAATAGCACTAGGGACCATATTGGTAATTGTTATAGGTGGTTTTTGGCTAGTGTTTAGCAATGCTAATAGCATCATCAAAGAACAAATTGAATCACAGGGCACAAAACTTCTGGGTACACAAGTGAGCGTGTTTAGTGTGGATTTGGCGCTAAGTGAAGGTCGATTAACCATTGAAGATATAGATGTGGAGAACCCACAAGGCTTTTCAAACTCAGATGCGTTCAGCCTAGGTTCAATTACTTTGGATTTAGGAGGAGCGACTTCTGAGCCCTACCTCATCCAAGAAATCAGTCTAAATAGTCCTGAAATATTGTATGAATTGGATGCTTCTGGCAAGGGCAATCTTATGGTGTTGAAAGACAACATTCAACAGGCATTACCAAAAACAAAAGAAGCTCCACCACAAGAGCCGGGCGTAAATCCGCTTATAATTGTAGAAAGCGTTGTGATTAACGCGGCTAAATTAACGCTAGACTTTGAGAATCTTCCCACTGGCGACATAGAATTAGAGAAAAAAACCTACGAGGTTACTTTGCCTACTTTCAATGCAGGCTCAATCGGCAAGCCAAATGGTATCCCAGCCGACCAAGTGGGTGCTGCAATTGCTCAAGCTATGTTGGATAACGTGATTGCTCAAGCCAAAGAGGAAGGTAAAAACAAAATTGAAGAAGAAGCCAAGAAAAAGATAAGCGAAGAAGTTGACAAGAAAAAGGATGAGTTGAAAGACAAAGCAAAAGACAAGATTAAAGATATTTTTGGAGGTTAAATTAAATCATTAGCCACTTATAAAAAAAGCACCCATAAGGGTGCTTTTCAATATTTCTGAAAAAACTTAAATTTGCTGTGCTTTTTCTACAACATCTACTAACATCCAAGTCTTTGACTTAGATAATGGACGACATTCAGTGATAGTCACTGTATCGCCTTCACTGCAGATATTGTTCTCGTCGTGCGCGTGTAACTTTGTAGAGCGCTTTATAAACTTCCCATAGATTGGGTGTTTAACAGTTCGCTCTATCATAACAGTAATGGTTTTATCCATTTTGTTACTGACCACACGACCTTGTACTGTACGAATTTTTTGTTCAGACATTTTATTCTCCAGCTTTCTGGTTCAATATGGTTTTAACACGTGCGATGTTACGACGTACTGTTTTCAATTGAGCTGTCTGCTCTAATTGACCTGTAGCGTTCTGCATTCGGAGGTTAAACTGTTCCTTTAATAGGTTAGTTAACTCTTCATTTAGTTCGTCTACACTTTTAGCTCTCAGTTCTGTCGCGTTCATTACATCACCGTCCGAGTTACAAATGTTGTTTTAAAAGGAAGTTTAGCAGCGGCTAAAGCAAATGCTTCACGTGCTAAAGACTCTGGCACACCTTCCATTTCATATAAAACACGACCCGGCTGAATTTGGCAAACCCAATATTCAACGTTACCTTTACCCTTACCTTGACGCACTTCTAGTGGTTTCTCAGTAATTGGCTTATCAGGGAACACACGGATCCAAATTTTACCTTGACGTTTTACATGACGAGTCATGGCTCGACGTGCTGCTTCGATTTGGCGAGCGGTCATACGTCCACGGCCAATAGCTTTTAGGCCATAGGTGCCGAAACTTACTTTGCCACCGGCAACAGCAAGTCCACGGTTACGACCTTTATGCATTTTACGAAATTTCGTACGCTTTGGTTGTAACATGATTAGCCCTCTCGCTTAGAGTTACGGCCTTTCTTCTTCGGTGCTGGTGCTGGCTGCTCTTGCACTGACTGCAAACCGCCTAATACTTCACCTTTGAAGATCCAAACTTTAACACCAATGATTCCATAGGTGGTTAAAGCTTCAGATGTTGCGTAATCGATGTCTGCACGGAATGTGTGCAAAGGTACACGACCTTCTCTATACCATTCTGTACGTGCGATTTCAGCACCACCTAAACGACCACTAACTTCAACCTTGATACCAAGTGCACCTAAACGCATTGCATTTTGTACAGCGCGCTTCATTGCGCGACGGAACATAACACGGCGTTCTAATTGGCTAGAGATTGAATCTCCAACTAACTGCGCATCTAGTTCAGGTTTACGAACTTCGGCAATATTCACCTGAGCAGGTACACCTGCTAATTTGGTGATGTGATTTCGTAGTTTTTCAACGTCTTCACCTTTTTTACCGATTACGACACCAGGGCGAGCGGTGTGAACAGTCACACGTATGCTTTTAGCTGGGCGTTCGATTACGATTTTAGATAGTGATGCATTCTTCAGTTCTTTAGTAAGATACTGACGAACTTGATGGTCACTGTATAAATTGTCGGCATACTCTGCTGTATTAGCGTACCAAGTTGATGTCCATGGCTTGCTGATACCCAGGCGTATACCGGTAGGATGAACCTTCTGTCCCATTATCTACTCCTAGTTATCCGCCACAACCACAGTGATGTGACTGCTACGCTTAAAAATACGATCAGCACGGCCTTTGGCACGTGGCTTAATACGCTTCATAGTTGGGCCTTCATCAACAAAGATTTTAGCTACCGACAACTCGTCAATATCTGCACCTTCATTGTTTTCAGCATTGGCAATCGCTGACTCTAATACTTTCTTAATCAACGTTGCGCTCTTCTTTGGGCTATAAGTAAGCACTTCAAGTGCCTTCTCAACGTGTAACCCGCGAATTTGATCTGCTACCAAGCGTGCCTTTTGAGCCGACGTACGAGCAAAACGGTGTTTAGCTAATGCTTCCATTTTAATCTCCTATTATCGTTTGGCTTTCTTATCAGCGACATGGCCGCGATAAGTACGCGTTGGCGCAAATTCGCCCAACTTGTGGCCGACCATTTCGTCACTAATGTGAACAGGTACGTGCTGGCGACCGTTATGAACTGCAATGTTTAATCCAATCATATCAGGGATTATGATAGAACGACGAGACCAAGTTTTGATTGGTTTC
>CBFIBG010000081.1:0-1560 GCA_965660815.1 Glaciecola sp. | reverse complement strand
TATTGCCAGCTTGATAGAAGTCACGCGTATTCATCATCAAAACGATAAGGTTATATCGCACGTCAGGTATTACATTAGCTCAGTTGACGATGACTTATCTCGCTTAGCTCAAGTTATCCGCAACCATTGGAAAATCGAGAGTCAGCATTGGGTGTTAGATGTCACCTTTAGAGAGGATGAAAGTTTAATTTATGCAGAAGATGACGCAAAGAACATGGCTCTGTTTCGCAAAATGCTCATAAACCTCATCAAAGCACACCCCCTCAAAGATAGCGTTGCAGGTAAGCGAAAACGCGCAGGCTGGGATGACAACTTTAGGACTGAGATATTATTCGGTTTGAGAAAAGTATAATCCCGCCGTGGAAATCTAAAGCTGTTAATTACTGAAAAATTCGAATCATGGGTATACTTAACGTAAAATCACCGCGAGGATATCCATTGAATTTGGACATACGAATACTCCATTCCATAATTAATATACAGTTACGCGCTTTCGATATACCTAAATTCGGTTATTTCGATTTAAAACTTTCCTTAATATATTTCTTGCAACTTACTTTTTTTACTATACGGTTAATTGAAGATTACATAAATAGTGACAAGGATGAAGTATTAATGAAAAATCTCAAGCCTGTTTTAATTGCAATATTCTCTCTTATAATGTTTGGTTGCAAATCTATTCCAGACGCTCTTCAAGTAAAATCCGAAGATGAATTGACTAACTTTGTTGATTTTAAGAAAGCTGAACAAGTCTACTCCGACTCTATAGCCCGCTGGGGCGGAAAAATAGCAAGCGTCCATGCAAAAGATGAGAATGCGTTGGTTTTGGTTGAGTATTATTCTGACTCATCAATCAATAGGCCAATCAAAGAGCGAACTGACGAAAAGGAATATTTTGCTGTTTCTGTTAGAGGGATAAAGGAAATGTCTGAGTTTCAAGTAGGAAGATTGATAACAGTTCTTGGTGAGCCTCAGAAAAGCCCACTGGAAAATATACCTTTGTTGGACCCGAATGCTATACATTTGTGGGTAAATATAAGGAACGTGCCATATGATCAATCAGGTCTACTGGCTATATCAGATCATACGATAAATTTTAACTCGAATATTACCGCTAGAAGCCCCTTTGACACAGTTTAATTCGGGGATCTTCAGTACAATAGTATTCCAAAACACAAAATCACTTCAAACAAAAAAACGACCACGATCGTTTTTCCCAACTAGACATCACAGACGACATATTAAGGAATTTCTAGGAGTCGGCGGGCTTTATGTAGGCTTGTCGGTTCTTGGGAGTGTTGTGCAAAAAGTAAAATCAAAATTTAAAAGGAAATTATATTATGGTACTTAGAAATGTGAAAGCAGCGTTAGCTGTATGTTTAACTGTAGCTTCAGGATATTCAATATCGTCAGATTGTAGTGGCAGGGTAGTAAACGGTAACTGTATACCAGCATCCCCGTTTGACGTTACCTATGAAGAATTCAATCAAAGCACTACAGATTTTGTTGTATTTGAGGACGGTTTCCCGTTTGAAATAAAAATCGAAGCTACCTTAAGCC
>CBFIBG010000080.1:0-56080 GCA_965660815.1 Glaciecola sp. | reverse complement strand
AAGAGAATGTCGAACTATTTTAAATCGGTCTGATGAATAAAAAAGAAGGTCGACAGTATCAGAAGACGCATTCCACGACCACACAGATTGACCACTTGCCCAAAGAGCTAACTCCAATGCTTTGGTCTGCTTTTGGTGGCTGACAATTTGTTTGTTTGTTTCCGACTGAAACAAATGGTCTGATCCAGCAGTTTCCGCCTCAACATCTTTGGGACTTTTGAGTTGTTCTTCTTTGTAAAACATCTCAAATGATGGATGTGATCCCTCGTGTTTTTTTGTCATGCTTCACCAAAAATATATTGATATGTCGAGCCATTGCTCAATCAAGATATTGGATTGTTTACAGAATCGGCTAAGATTTCGGAAAACAAAATAAAACCAACTAATTTATATTATTTTTGCTCCCTTTGCTCCTCCTGCAACGCTCAGAACAATATTTCACTTCGTCCCAATTTTTTTCCCACTTCTTGCGCCAATTAAAGGGCAGATTGCAAATTGGGCATGTCTTTGTAGGTAAGTTAGACTTTTTCATTGTTGACTAACTTTTCAAAAAAACTGCCTGCATCCTCTTGCATATGTTGAAGCTGCTGTGTGTCCATACGGCTCATTGTTTTGTAAATCATTGCCATTCTTGGATTATTTTCAAACCGACTTTTGTGGCGTTGAATAAAGTCCCAATAAAGGTAATTAAATGGACAGGCTTGCTCACCTGTTTTTTCCTTTACACTGTATCGGCAGTGTGTGCAATAATTTGACATTTTATTTATGTAAGATCCGCTTGCTGCATATGGTTTACTCGCTAAATTTCCGCCATCACTAAATAAAATCATGCCACTCACATTAGGCAGTTCAACCCACTCATAGGCGTCAGAATATACGATTAAATACCATTCATTTACCTCTTCTGGGTCAAGGCCTGCTAATAAAGCAAAATTACCTAACACCATTAGTCGCTGGATATGATGTGCATACGAATATTTTTTGGTTTGTGAAATACTTTGATTGAGGCAATTCATGTCAGTATCACCTGTCCAATAAAAGCTTGGAAGCGTCCGTTTTGCTTTCAGATAATTATCCGACTTAAGTTTGGGCATAAAATGCCAATAAAACCCTCTAATGTATTCTCGCCAGCCTAATATTTGACGTATGAAACCTTCAATAGCGTTAAGTGGAGCAAGATCATTATCGTAAGCGTTTTGTGCGGCATCTAACGCTTCTTTTGCGCTTAATAACCCTGCGTTTAAATAAAAAGAAATATGGGCGTGATACATCCATGGCTCATCTTGAGCCATGGCATCTTGATAGTCGCCAAAATTTTCTAAGCGATTCTCAATAAATTCATCCAATACCGCTAATGCCTGCTCTCGAGTAACTGCATAATGGAATTCGTCCAAATCACCAAAGTGATCATGAAACTCATTTTTCACTAACTCAATAACGGTCTTAGTAATCTCATCTTGATTGAATTTAGTCGGAGATGGTGGTGTTTTGTCTTTTGGCAACTTCTTTCTATTATCCGAATCAAAGTTCCACTTTCCACCCACTGGTTTTTTATCCTCGACCAAATACCCAAACGTTTTTCGCATCTCTCGATAAAAAAACTCCATCCTTAGTTGCTTCTTCCCTTCGGCCCAACTAGAAAAGTCTTGTTCTGTGGCCATAAATCTATTGTCTTCAGTGATTTCCACTTCAATATTAAGTATATCTGGCCAACTTTTAATGTCTTCGACAAGTCTGTATTCACCGGGTTTGGCTACTACAATTTTATCAATAGTGTCGTTTTGATTGACACAATCTTTCACTTGTTCGAATAAAGAGCCTTTATTGTCGGCATGTAAATAATCAATGTAAGTAACTTGGTAACCCTCATCCCGTAAATCATTGCTAAAATGCCGCATGGCGCTAAATAAAAACGCTATTTTCTGCTTATGGTGTTTTACGTAGGTTGCCTCAGAGTTCATCTCTGCCATTAGCACAACGTCGCTTTCTTTATTAAGCGTTTGCAGTGACGACATAGTCAGATTGAGCTGGTCCCCTAGTAGTAAACAAAGTGCAGCCATGGTTTTTCCTTATTTTATTTTATCGTAAGCATCTAACGCTGCTTTTCGAGACTCTTTCAAGTCAACAATTGGCCGTGGGTAATCTTCTCCCAATTTGATGTGGGCCTGTTTTAGGTCGTCTTCACTAGCTTCCCAAGGCTTGTGAATGTATTTTTTGGCGAGGCCTTTAATTTCCGGGCAGTATTTTTTGACATATTTCCCTTCTTTATCAAACTTTTCACCTTGTAATACGGGATTGAATATCCTGAAATAGGGCGCAGCGTCAGCACCGCTGCCAGCTACCCACTGCCAACCAGCAGAATTGCTGGCGGTATCGGCATCAAGCAAACAATCCCAAAACCAGCGCTCCCCTTCTCGCCAATCTATTAGTAAGTTTTTAACTAGGAACGAAGCGACAATCATTCTAACTCTGTTGTGCATGTACCCAGTCTCGTATAGCTCTCGCATCCCCGCGTCGACAATAGGGATCCCCGTCTTTCCTTTTTGCCATGCTGTTAGGTCTTTTTTACTTGTTCGCCATGGGAAATCATTAAATTTGGGATTAAAGTTGAGCTCTTGAATATTATTAAAGTGATACAGTAAATAGTAAGAAAATTCACGCCAGCCTAATTCGCTCAAAAATACGTATACGCCCTGTTTACTCATATCGCCATCGAAAGCGTCAAGGACTGCATACCAAGCTTGGTTTGGCGATATCAAGCCAAAATGTAGGTAGGGGGACAGTTGAGATGTGCCTTTTATAGAGGGAATGTTGCGAGCATCGTTGTAGTCTGTGATCGCATCTTTGATAAATCTAGCTAGTCTATCCTTTGCTCCCTGTGTGCTAACGTTCCAAAGCTTTTTTATAGTAGTGTCCCACGCAATCTTTGGCAACAACTCCATGTCCTCCAAGTCAACCGCATGGGATATATTTGCATCAATATGCATACAATAAGTGGACGTACTATCTAGCGGGTATCGGGGGGAATCTGCTTTCAAGCATCCATTTTTATAATAAGGCGTAAACACTTTGTAAGGTGTTCCATCGCCCTTTGCTATTTTCATGGGCTCCCATAACAAACTTCCGTTTTCACTGACAGCCTTAATTTCGCACTCTTTTAAAGCGGTTTTTATCGCTGTATCGCGCTCCCTAGCATGAGGCTCGTACATTCTCGACCAATATACCCCTTCGACATCGAATTTGTCGCAAAGTGTTATCAGTATTTCTTTTGGATCGCCCTGATAAACTTGTAAATTACCATTTAGCTCTTTATTTAGAGATTCAAGAGCGTGATGTAAAAACCATTTTGAGGCACCGCCCAGCTCTGCTTTTTGAGGAAGTGTCGTATCAAAAATATAAATGGGCAATAAAGTGCTGTCTTTTGCTGCTTTTTCTAATGCGGGATTATCGCTGGTTCGCAAGTCTTTTCTAAACCACATTATGTTAGTTGCCATTGCGTATTCTCTTCGTTGTAAAGCTAAATTGTTGGTCTTTCTACTTTATATCTGCCTTTATAGATCGGTGTTGAATGCTCAACGTATAGAGCTATATTTCAAGGAAATAAACAAGGCAAAGTATGTCTGAGATTAATCAAAACCAAACGTGTAATGGCAAGAAGGAAAAAACAGTCGGTGTGCATGTGTTACGTCATGACCTAAGACTGGCTGATAACGAAGCATTATTAAAATTATGTTTCGAGTGTGATGAGGTTTACGTCCTTTATTGCTTTGAGAAACGATGGTTATCTGATTACGTTTTTGGCCATGTTCATTTAGGCGAACATCGTTTTAAGTTTTTAGAGCAGGCTCTTTTAGAGTTTCAGGAGACGGCCATAGCACTCCACCTGCGGCCTATATATATTAAAATTGATGGCTATGAAGATGCGCTTAACGTGTTAACAAAAATCAATCCAAAGGTAATAAGCTATGAGCTGCATTATGGTGTTTACGAACAGCAACAAATAGAATTTATAAAAAACCAGTTACCCGACGTCCGTTTCATCGAAGGACAGAGCAATTATCTGCTTTATTCACTGCCTTTTGAGATTAAAGACATGCCTAATGTCTTTTCACCTTTTAGAAGAAAAGTCGAAAAAAATCTAAATGTAAGGGAAACCGTTAAATATTCCATAGCAGACAGCAAGTTGAGTATGCCCGAAGTATTGGATATGCCGCAAGACATTGAAGTATATGCCCCCAACTCTCATTTTACCGATAATGGTTATACAGGCGGTGAGTCAGAAGCATTGAAAAGACTTAACCATTATTTTTACCAAACAGATAATATCGCCCAGTACAAAGAGACTCGAAACGGACTGGATGGATGGGACTTTTCAAGTCGATTCTCTGCCTTCCTAGCGAGCGGATGCATAAGCCCTGCTCAGATATATGAACAACTCAAAGAGTATGAACAAAACCGAGTAAAAAATGATTCTACTTACTGGTTGTTTTTTGAACTTTTGTGGAGGGAGTTTTTCCATTTGCAGTTGGCAAAACACAAAAAAGATTTTTTTAAATTTGCAGGGATACAAAACAAATCGCCAGACACGAAGCACGACGAGAACAAATTTAAAAGTTGGATACAAGGTAACACAGGCTACGAGATTGTTGATGCGTGTATGAAGCAAATTGCCCAGACCGGATTTATGTCGAATAGAGGAAGACAACTAGTGGCAAGCTGTTTCGTGCATGAACTTGGCCTTGATTGGAGATGGGGAGCCAGTTATTTCGAACAGATGCTGGTTGATTTTGATGTTGCTAGTAATTACGGCAACTGGCAATATCTTGCTGGCGTTGGGTCAGATCCAAGAGGACACCGACAATTCAATTTGGAAAAACAAACTGACATTTATGACCCCAAACACCGTTTTATCGACCATTATTTGAAATAATGAGATTAACGATAATTGCCATAGCCTGTAGTTGAAATGAAACAGTATCAGAACTTTAGCGTTGTTTGGTTTAAGCGAGACTTGCGTTTACGCGACCATGAGCCTCTATGCAATGCCATTAATCTAGGGCAACCCATAGTGTTAGCCTACCTTATCGAACCCTTTATGCTGAAAAACGACCATATGGATATTAGGCACTGGCGATTTATAGTGCAGTCTTTACAGGATATTAATCAACAACTTGCTCACATTAAATGCGGTGTTGTTCTGGTACAAGAATCAAGTGAGCAATGGTTTGAACAACTTGCTTTTCTTGGATTAACTCATATCTTCAGTCATCAAGAAGTTGGATTGCTCGACAGCTATAAGCGAGATAAAAATGTACAAGCAGTCTGTCGACGGTACAACATTACTTGGCAAGAAAGCGCATCTAATGCGGTAAAAAGACCTTTGCGCAACCGAATAAATTGGAGAAAGCACTGGAATAATCGGATTATTAGCGATACACAAGATCCTGACATTGAAAAATTGCCTGACCTACAACTAAGTCACGAACACCTAGAGAAATTGCCACACACGACCCGAATTGCTGAGCTTCCCAATTCTTGGAGATTACACGACAAACATTTTCAAAAAGGTGGAGAAACGCTTGCATGGTATACTCTGCACGATTTTTTCAAAGAAAGAGGCCGACATTACTTTGGCAATATTGGTAAACCTGAACGTTCAAGGCAAACATGTTCTAGACTTTCTCCCTATCTTGCTTGGGGAAATATAAGCATCAAGCAAATGTACAAAATAGCTCGACAAAACTCGAACAAAGAGGGTTGGAAGCGTTCTGTAGAGGCTCTTTGCTCGCGCCTAAATTGGCACTGCCATTTCATTCAGAAGTTTGAAAGCGAGCACATGATCGAGTATCGACCTGTCAATCGCGCATACGGGAAATTTCCCTATGATACTGGTCCTGAAAGCAAGTTTTTATAAGACGCTTGGAAAAACGGGCGAACGGGTATCCCGATAATTGATGCCAGTATGCGTGCAGTGGCAAAAACTGGGTATTTGAACTTTAGAATGCGTGCGATGTTGGTCAGTTTTTTGTGTCATCACTTAAACATTGATTGGAAACGCGGAGTCACCCATCTAGGAAGACAGTTTTTGGATTTTGAACCTGGTATTCATTACCCGCAATTTCAGATGCAGGCCGGAATTACTGGCACCAATACAATTCGCATATACAACCCTATCAAACAATCAGAAGAAAAAGATCCTGATGGTGAATTTATTAAAAAATGGTTGCCAGAATTATCAAAAGTGCCAAGTGAGTATATTCATCAAGTGCATTTAATGCCTCCTATTGAAGCTCAATTGATTGATTTCGACTTGCATAGGGACTATTGCGCACCCATTGTTGACGTAACAGAACGGGCCAAGCTGGCCAGAGACAGGCTATGGAGTTTTCAAAAACGTCAAGACGTTACTATTGAGGCGCAAAGGATACTGTCTAAACACATTGTGCCTAACGCAAGACGGATGAGTTAATAGCATTTAATCGCTATTTTTTTTGACATCCACATTGCGTTTGTTTTTTCTGTCAAACTCTTGAAGCCATTTGTTCAAGAATCTTATTTGACCATTTTTGTAGGCTGCGTAGGTTATGCGTAACGAATTTGAGATAATATCGCTGTCGGTCCAATTGGTTTTTTCTGCAATTTCTTGGTAGTTTTCGAAGGCCTCTTTGGTGATATAACCTCTCACCATTTTTTTGCCTAATGCCTTCTGCTTTTCTCTAAATCTCTTTTGTTTTTCAGCGTTCGCTATTAATTTTTTATTTTTCATTTTGATTGCGAGCAAGTTATTTACTTGTAAATCTTATTCATAATTGGATAAAACCTAGCTAAGGTTCATCAGTAATACTGATAACACTACATAAACAAGACTGTTTGTGAAACGAGTGACGTAATATTTGCTTAAGACAGTATCATAAATCCGATATCTTAATCTACGCTTAGTCAATAAATTAAGATTTTTACGTTTTCAACGAAATAATTCTAAATAATATGCCGATTTAAGCAATTTTTTACTGTTCAGAGTTGTTAAGCGTACAAGTGTTCGCTAAATTACGCACTTTTATATTAATGAAGAATAATTACATAATGACTTTAGATCAAAATAGTTATACGCGAGAAGAACTTTTAGCCTGTAGCAGAGGAGAACTCTTTGGTCCTGGTAATAGCCAATTACCTGCGCCGAATATGCTCATGATGGATAGAATTACGACCATCACTGATGAAGGCGGCGAGTTCGATAAAGGTTACATAGAAGCAGAATTAGATATCGATCCTAATCTATGGTTCTTTTCCTGTCACTTTCCGGGCGACCCTGTTATGCCTGGTTGTCTAGGCCTTGATGCAATGTGGCAACTTGTAGGGTTCTTTTTAGGATGGTGTGGTGGCCCAGGCAAAGGCAGAGCTCTTGGGGTCGGTGAAGTTAAGTTTACTGGACAAATTTTACCTACAGCTAAAAAAGTGACTTACAGAATTGACTTTAAACGCGTCATCAAGCGCAAGTTATTCATGGGAATGGCTGACGGTTCCGTTGCTGTGGATGGGAGAGTGATTTATACAGCCAAAGACCTCAAAGTTGGGCTATTTCAAGATACCTCTGCGTTTTAATATTCCAAAAGAAAACCCCCGACAAATGAAGTACCTTGCGGGGGTTTGCCAAAATTTGTTCCCTATCTGCTATTTAAACCTAGTTGCCTGTCACCCGTGGCTTCGCGCCAACCGCCTAGCCAATAAGACCTTGCGTCTGATGTTTGAAATGGACAATTTTCTTTAGAACGACCCGTAATGCCAGCTTGATAACCTTTGGCATGAGCTCTGGAAAGTTTATCTCTTTTTTGTCTTTTCATTAATAGCCTCTCTTTAAGTAGTTGAGAGTAGCGCTTAAATCGCACAAAATTCATGTTTAGCTGATACGCTAATGCAATTTAGTTATGTCACTAATTCGTTACTTTAATTTAGGTACAACTAACCGCTACTCTTACTTTTTACACCTCAACACTTTAGAGTTCAATAAGAAAAATGTAAAAATATCGTGAACATTTGTTAACTTACTGATAAATATGAAAGGTTTTTAATGTAAAAAAATCGACTAAAAATGACAATTTTGATATTTTTTTAATCTAAAAAGTATGAAAGCCACTGTAGTAATGGCTTTCAGGCGAGTAGGATAAATATCCTAAAAAAATATCGAATGCATTAAATCCGTTTGGTATTTTTAAACAAGCGTATAATAACCAACCCTAATAAGCCTAACTGCGCCATAAAAGATAGGCTTGCCCCTTGCCTTTCAAATTCACTGATTTCTTGGTCCGTTAGACCGCAGTCGGATGGCTCTTGACCTGTTGGTGAAAGTTTCACAGCAACGACAGTATCGATTAACACTTGTTCAGAATCTGCATTCAGTAGAATATCTCCATCCACTCCTCTGGCGGGGCGTTGTAGCACCGCATCTGCAATTATTTCGTCGTTGTCGTTTATATCGTTTGCACCCACAATACTATACGGGCTATCACACGGGAGTAAGTCATTCAAGTTGGTAAAAATATTGGCATCTATGTCATATAGGAAGCCATTTCTTCTTCTGGTTCCAGGGGTGGATTCTACCTCAGCTTCACCAACCACTAAGTTATTATTATTAATTGCACGGGGGATAGTAGATGAACTTACGAAAAAACCGGCAGGGAATACTAGATCATCAGTCGTTCGATTAAATACAAACATTTTTGTTCGGGTGATACCATTTATACGCTCGCCTCTATATCCGACGATAATGTCATTATTATTGATACCTGTTGCTAGGTTCGGTAAAAAGTCATCCCCTTCAATTATGCGTGTAACTTCACCATTTTCGAAAATAGTCGCTGCGTCGGTAAAGACCGTGCTGATAGGGACACTACTTGAGCCAACGGCCACTCCAGCATCGTTAATATCAGTCGCTTGACTAATGTAAGTACCGGTGTCTTCTTCAGTAGGTTCAAACGCAAGGTCGTATACCACTTTGTCAATTAATTCTCCGTTAGCATCAACTTGCCATACCGCTGCCCTTCTTTGAGTGTTTGAAACAAACCCGTTGTTTGCCAAGTTATGCACTCTATACAGACAGGCTTCTACTGGTTCGTCGATACGCTGTTCATCGTCAAAACACGTATCAATTGCGGTTTGAAGACTTTCAGTGTACGCAGTGCCAGTAACACCTGCCACCATAAGCCCTTGATTGATGCTGTAAGCTCTGCTGTATCCTCCTGCTAAGGTAATTTCAGGCAATAACTCCGTCACATTTTCCCCAACTTGAACAAAAGCACGACGCGCAAATGGGCTAATATTATAAGTTACGTCTTCTTGATTTTCATTGGTATAAGACACCAATTGGTAAGGACCTTCCATTGCTCCGACAATATGAGTGCCATTAACAGAATCCCCTATTTGCATTTCCTGAGCAAAACTAAAGCTGTCAAGTTGCTCTGAAAAAGTATCAAATCCAGATACATAATTGGCTTCTGTTACATCGGAACTAAACGCAATATCAGTTGCTAATTTTTGGTCAAACATGTTCGTTGTAGGACCAGTGCGTAGCGATTCACTGTAAATGTAGTTGGTTAAAATAGTGTAGTCGTTTGTGTTTAAGTTACCCTGCTGTGCTGCATCGGGGTCAGAAAGATTAAACAATGATAAGTCGATTAGGGAAAAATCAATGGGAGGATTGAACGGGCGACTTGCTGTAACTAGCATCAGGCCAGTGTTGTCGATTGATTCTGAAAACTGGTTAATTGAAAGATCTTGTGTCGGTAACTCTACTACTTCATAAGAGGCCGCCTGTGCCCCCGCAGATAAACAGCTAAGCATTAACAAATTTGTTATGCGATTCAATTTCATGAAATTTCCTGTACTAAAGATTGTTCTTTAATGTTTCTAATTCTTCCCAGCGAATAAACGCGAGTTCTAATGATTCTTCCAATGTTTTTAGCTCATCAATAATGGGCTGAGTAACAGTGACATCTTGACTAAAAAATTCGGGCTCACTTACTGTTTGCTGAATTTTCTCAATCTCCGATTCTAATTCTTCTAACGTCTTGGGAAGTTCTTCTAATTCTCTTTGCTCTTTATATGATAACTTTTTTGTCTTAGACTTAGTACCCATACCCTTTTCTTTTGAAGGTTTCGGCGACTTTATTTTCTCTAAATTAGGTGCTTGGGTGTTGTCATTATACCACTGCTGCACATCGTCATAGCCACCTACAAACTGACTTATTTTTCCATTGCCCTCAAAAAATAAAGAGCCAGTGACGACGTTATTGATAAACTCTCTGTCGTGGCTGACCAATAGCAATGTGCCTGCATAATTTACCAACACCGACTCAAGTAATTCGAGCGTTTCGACATCCAGATCGTTGGTTGGTTCATCTAATATCAGCAAATTGCTAGGCTTGAGCATTAGTTTAGCCAGCATTAGCCTGTTTTTTTCACCACCGGATAAAGTCGATACTGGCGCGTTGACTCTTTCCGGTGAAAATAAGTAATCTTGTAAATAGCTGATCACGTGTTTTTCAGAACCATTGATCATCACCTCTCGTTTGCCATCTGCAATGACATCAATCAAAGGTTTGTCTAAATCTAACTTGGTTCTGTGTTGGTCGAAGTATGCAATATCCAAGTTTACACCTGAATATACCTCACCTTGTTTTGGTGACAGTTGACCTAATAGAAGTTTTATTAAGGTGGTTTTTCCGCACCCATTAGGTCCGATTAAGGCTAATTTATCGCCCCTCGATATCAATAGATCCAGGTTCTTTATGATCACTTTGTCATCGTATTGATAACTCACATTGGTTAGCTCAAATACTCGCTTTCCTGATTGACCGCCCTGTGAAGTCGTGACTTTTGCGCTTCCTTGCTTATTACGGCGGGCTTTGTATTCCTCACGTAATGTTTTAAGCGCCCTAACCCTACCTTCATTTCTCGTTCGACGAGCTTTAATGCCTTGACGGATCCACACTTCTTCGGCAGCTAATTTTTTATCAAACTCTTTTTGCTGAGCTTCCTGCACCTCTAGGTCATGGGCTTTTTGCTCTAGATATTTTTCGTAATTGCCTGGGTAAGAAGTGACAGCTCCCCTGTCAATGTCTACAATTCTAGTTGCCATGCTTCGAATAAACGCTCTATCGTGGCTTATGAAGACTATCGCTCCTTGGTAATTCAGTAGTGCTTTTTCGAGCCATTTCACCATATCAATGTCAAGGTGGTTAGTAGGCTCATCCAGTAGTAATACGTCTGGTTGTGAGACTAAAGCCCTTGCAAGAGCCGCTTTTCGTCTCCAACCGCCGGATAATTCACTCAGCTGCACATTGCCATTTAAAGACAGTTGAGTAAGCACATTTGAAATACGTTGTTCTAATTGCCAACCATTGTTGGCATCGAGTTTCTCTTGTAACCTTTGTAGCTCAGTCAGCGCTTTTTCACTACTGTCATTGGCCACCAAGTTAATTTGGGCATGGTATGCTTTTATAGTAATTGAATCTTCTTCTAAACCCTCTGCTACATAGTCAAAAACAGTGACATTATTGTTGCTCGGTGGGTCTTGGGCAAGCCTAGCAATGTTAACGTGACTAGGAACGATGCGCTGGCCCTCATCTAGTTTGATATCTGCGTTGAGCACTTGCAATAAAGTCGATTTTCCACTGCCGTTTCGGCCCACAACACAAACACGCTCTGATTGCTGTAACACAAATTCTGCATTATCAATTAGAGGCGGATGACCAAATAAAATACTGGCTTGTTTTAATTGAATAAGACTCATGCTAAGAAGCTTTCCAACTGCTTAAGATCAAATGGCCAACCTAACTCCTTGGGCCCGTTCTGCGTTTCTATTTTCAGCACAGGTATGCGTGCGCCATACAAGTGATAAAGATCTGACGACTGTCTAATATTAACTTTTTCTATGTCAATATTATCCTGTGGTAACTGAGCCAATAACTCATCTGCCAAATCGCATAATCCGCATTGAGGCCCTGTGTAAAAAATGATTTTCATAATGATAGTACCCAACATTGATGTATTTTCGAATTTCGTTTGAAGTCTTCATCAATGGTTTTTGATGAAATATCTTTAACTGCAAAGCCTATCCGCTCAAGCGATTCGATATCAATTTTGAAAGACCTCAAATTATTACTGAAATAAATTGAACCTCCCTGACTGAGATGGCGTTTGGCCTGACTAATTAATGATAAATAATCTCGTTGCACGTCCCAGTCATGTTCCATACGTTTAGAATTAGAAAAAGAGGGAGGATCTAAGAAAATACAGTCGTATTGTTGGTTTGCTTTAGTTTTATTGAAATACTGTAAACAATCACCTTGAATAAACTCATATTTGCCCGTTAGATTATTCAATGCAAAATTGTCTTTAGCCCAATTAAGGTAGGTCTTTGACATATCAACAGAAGTGATCGATTTAGCACCTGCAAGAGCAGCATGCACAGATACACTGCCAGTGTAACAAAACAGATTTAAAACATGCTTATCCGCACTTGCTTTTGCAAAATGCTGTCGTGTTAATCTGTGATCTAAAAATAACCCTACATCTAAGTAATCATGAGGATTGATATAAAATTTAGCGCCATTTTCATGTACTTGAATACGTTTACTTTGACTATCGACTTTTTCATACTGTTTGAGTCCCTCCTGTTTTTGTCTGACTTTTAGGACAATATTGCGTTTATCGACATTCATCACTTGTGGAATATGCAGTAACGCCTGTGCTAATCTTTCTTGCGCCTTTGCTTCAGGAATTTGTTTTGGTGGTGCATATTCTTGAACAATCACATATTCCGCATAGCGGTCTATCGCAAAATTATAATTGGGTAAGTCAGCGTCATATACCCTGTATGCGTTTGTGTTACTTTTTTTAATCCAAGATTGTAACTTTTTAAGGTTTTTTTTAAGTCGATTACTGAACTCATCGTCACTGGGCTTGTTATCGAATATAGTGCAATTTGATTCATCTAATTGATAACACGCCAGTTGAGTTTCTAATTTACCATTAAAAAACTTAAATTTTTTGTGAGTTCTGAGTTTAAGAGCTTTTAGCAATTGGTCGTTGGAACACAGAAAAGCGGCATACCACCCCATAAAGCTTTGTTTCAAGTGCAACCCAAATTGACTATAAAAAGGCAGTAAAGCCACGTAATCGTCAAGCCTTTCACCATATGGTGGGTTACTAACAATCGTACCACTGGTTTGGTCTACTTTGGCACTGAGCGCGTCGCATTGCTTAAACTCTATATATTCGGCCACACCCGCTTTAATGGCATTTTGTTTGGCAATGTCGAGCATTTTAGTACTGATGTCAAAGGCATAAATTTTTGCCTTTGGCTCAGTTTGATGACTGAACAACTCTCCTCTGGCATCGTCAAAAGCCGCTTGATTGTGTCCATGCCAAGCTTCAAACCCCCAATGTTCACGATTGATATTCGGAGGAATATTGGCGGCCATTAAAGCCGCTTCAATGGCAATAGTTCCTGAGCCACACATTGGATCTAATAGAGGCTTTTGTAGGTTATTGTGGTATTGGCTTCTAAATAAAATCGCCGCGGCCAGTTGCTCTTTTAACGGAGCGTCGCCTGTTTCGAGTCTATAACCACGTTGATGCAAGCTCTTATAAGACAAGTCCAGGCAAATCGATACATTCTCTCTTTTTAGTCGAGCGTGAAATTGAATGTCAGGCAGTTGTCTCTCAACATTTGGTCGTTTTTGGCCATCTTCAACAAAGCTATCAACAATGGCGTCTTTAATTTTAAGCGCTCCAAATTGACTGTTATTCAACGCTTTGCTGGTCCCGTTAAAAACAACTGAAAAGCTCTGGTTTGCGTTAAAAACCTGTGGCCAGTCTAGTTGAGCAGCAGTATCATAAAGGGCGTCAGCGCTAATTGCTTTACCTTCTGTTAGTACCAGTAACACTCTATTTGCCAGTCTTGATCCCATACAGATTTTGTACGCATCTTTTAACGTTGCCTCAAAACTCACTTGTCCAGGTTGTACTTTAGCAAAAGTATCAATATCGGTGATGCTTAACAGACTTGCGATTTCCTGTTTGACTAGTTCATCTAGCCCTTTGGCAGCAGTAACAATAAATTTATGCATTTACGAGTTCTTTTATCAGCTTTGGCCCGGAGTAAATAAATGAGGTATAGACTTGCAATAAACTCGCCCCAGCCTCATATCTGAGTTTTGCGTCTTCAGCACAACTTATGCCCCCTACTCCTATAATAGGAAGCTTACCTTCAAGGGCTTGGCTTAGAGTTTTCGTAACCTGTAGGCTTGTATTGGTTAACACCGCACCGCTTAAACCGCCAGCTTCGTTGGCGTGCTTGTGATTTTTTACTTCTTTCCGATCAAGAGTGGTATTAGTTGCAATTACCGCATCCATCTCAGTCTGTAATAATGCTTGAGCTATTTCATAAATTGTGTTCTCGTCATTATCGGGCGCGATTTTGACCGCGAGAGGCACGTATTTCCCAGTGGCTTGATGAAGCTTGATTTGACTGTCTTTCAATCCATTTAATAATGCTTTTAAACTGTCACCATATTGCAGATTTCTTAACCCCGGGGTGTTGGGAGATGAAATATTAATGGTTATGTATGAGGCATGTTCATACACCTTTTGCATGCAAATAAGATAATCATCCAGTGCGTTTTCTTCAGGTGTATCTTTGTTTTTGCCAATATTAATTCCCAATGTTCCCTTGTACTGGCTCGCTTTTACTTGCTCAACTAAATAGTCTACGCCTTTGTTATTAAACCCCATTCTATTAATAATGGCTCGATGTTCTGGCAATCGAAACAAACGAGGTTTAGGGTTTCCGGATTGTGGTCTGGGAGTGGTAGTGCCAACTTCCACAAAACCAAAGCCCATAGCCGCAAAGGCATCAATGCACTCTGCATTTTTATCCAAGCCTGCCGCGAGCCCTATAGGGTTTTTAAACGTTAAACCCATACAGTCTGTTGGCTTTGCGTCTAGTGTTTGTGAATAAGTACTTTTGAGAAAATTGTGTTGAGACTTTTTTAAAAACGAAATGGAAGCGTCGTGGCTCCATTCTGGATCACACATTAACAATGATTTTTGAACAATCGAATACACACTTAAGCCTTTAATTTTACTGCGAAAAATATAAATAAAAGGCCTAACCAATAAACCGTTTAACCAAAACAGGTTATTCGCTAGACCTATAACACTCTCGCTTCTAAGGCCTATAGTTTAATGGTTTGCGCTTAGACTTAACAGCATCAATTCACGAAGAGCGACAGAAAATTTTGCAAATTCGTGATTATCGGATGTTTTAAACTCAGTCATCATATGCTGCCAACGAGTCAGTTTAACCTGATTGTTTTCAATCCACGAAGCTAGAAGCTCATCAGCATCTTGATTCTTATTATCCGATTGTAAAAGAACAATGGTGATGGATCTTTGCTGCCAATCTAATTCTTCTCTGTAAGAAGCCCTTGCGAGCGCCTGCCAGTGATTCGCCACACTTTGCTGATTGATTTGAGTTAAGAACCAATGCAATTCAAACCTATTGCCTAACTGATAATAAAGCCTAGCTACTGTATCTACTGGTCGATTTTCTAATTCAGCTATTTGAGCTAAATCTAAGCATGAGAATAAGTTACTCAATGAAGCAACTCGACTGGCTGTTGCCTCAGGCACACCATTATCTTTCAAGTAATTTGTTCGCTGTTCAACTTCTTTTACTTCGCTTTCAACAAGATAGTTAGTCAAATTGTCGCTAATGGTTTTAAATGGCGCTGTATATTTAGCGATTGCCTCTTTGATGGATAAGGTTTTCTCACCGTGTCTGATGAACCAACGGACCGTTCTGCGCAATATTCGTCGCATCGTATCTAACACTTCTAACTGCAAGTCTGAAGGAATTTTATTGTCTAACTGTTCAACGGACTCCCACAGCTCACCCATGTTGAAGACTGCTTTAACGATCGAATACGACTTGCAGATTTCAGCGACGCTTGCTCCCGTCTCTTCTTTCAGACGATGCACAAAATTAAATCCCATGTCATTAATGATCTCATTGGTGACTTTAGTCGCAATAATTTCACTTCTTAGCGGATGAGCCTGCATCTCCTTGCTGAATTTTTCGCGCAGTACTGGGGGAAAGGCGTTTACCAAATAGCGTTTATAATATTCATTTTGAGTGATATCTGGGGTGTTAAACTCTTCTTTTAACACCATTTTCCCATATGCTATCAACACTGAAAGCTCAGGTCGGGTAAGGCCTTGTCCAGTGACTACTCGCTCGGAAATTTCATCATCTGAAGGGATAAATTCGAGTTCTCTGTTTAATGCACCTTCTCGCTCGAGTTGATGGATGAATCGTAACTGTTCTTTGAGTTGTTTGACCCCCATCATTTGTGTAATAGAGATTGACTGTGTTTGTCGGTAGCAGTCTTGAATCACGATCTCACTCACATCGTCGGTCATGTCATATAACAGTTGGTTACGCTGTTTAACAGTAAGATCGCCATTATTTACAATCGTATTGAGCAAAATTTTGATATTGACTTCATTATCAGAACAATCCACTCCACCTACGTTGTCAATAAAGTCTGTATTAACTCTTCCCCCATTTGCGGCATATTCAATCCGACCCAACTGAGTCAAGCCCAAGTTTCCGCCCTCTCCCACAATTTTCGCTTGAATATCTGCGCCATTTACTCGCAAAGAATCATTAGCTCTGTCACCTACTTCGCTGTGAGATTCTTTTTTACTCTTGACGTAGGTTCCAATCCCACCGTTCCAAATAAGATCTACTTTCATTTTAAGCACATTATGAATGAGCTCAGACGGCGTCATAGATACCTGTCGAGTGTTCAACCATTTCTTCATTTCAGCTGACAATCTGATCGATTTTTCACTTCGTTTGAATACGCCACCGCCTTTTGAAATAAGCGTTTTATCGTAATCATCCCAAGATAAACTAGGATCATCAAACAGACGTTTTCGCTCTTTATAACTTGAAAGTGGGTCGGGATCTGGGTCGAAGAATATATGCAAATGATTAAATGCACATATTATTTTAGTCTGTTCAGACAGTAGCATTCCGTTCCCAAATACGTCACCAGACATATCGCCAATGCCTACACAAGTGAACGGCGTAGTTTGGCAATCTATGCCGATTTCTCTAAAGTGACGCTTAACCGATTCCCATGCTCCTCTGGCAGTTATGCCCATTTTCTTATGATCATAGCCAACGCTACCACCTGATGCGAAAGCATCCCCGAGCCAAAAACCAAATTCTTCTGAAATGCCATTCGCGATATCAGAAAAAGTAGCCGTACCCTTGTCAGCAGCTACCACTAAATATGGGTCGTCCTCATCTAATCTTATGACGTTTTTAGGGTGAATAACTTTACCGTCCACTATATTGTCGGTGATATCAAGCAAGCTTCTAATAAATATCTTATAGCAGGCTTGGCCTTCAGCCTGTACTTGCTTGCGGTCTGCATTTTCAGGCATACGTTTACACACGAAACCGCCTTTTGCGCCTACTGGCACGATGACAGTATTTTTTACTTGCTGTGCTTTAACTAAGCCTAATATCTCTGTTCTAAAATCTTCCATTCTATCGGACCAACGAAGACCGCCGCGAGCGACCTTGCCCCCCCTTAAATGCACCCCTTCTACTCTTGGTGAGTAAACAAAGATTTCAAACTTCGGTAAAGGTAGCGGCATGTCCGGTATAAGACTGGGCAACATCTTAAACGAAATGTAAGACTTATAATTACCTAGCTGATTTTTTTGGTAAAAATTTGTTCTTAATGTGGCATTGACTAAATCGAGATAACGCCTAAAAATTCTATCATCATCAAGGTTTGAGACATTATCTAACTTCTCTAAAATGTTAGCCTCAATAGATTCCACTTTACTCTTATTGCGTTTCAATGTGGGGCAAAACTTTTGATGGAATAGATCTATGATCAACTTTGCAATATCAGGATAGTAAGCCAGCGTGTTGGCAATGTAATCAATACTAAAACTTGAACCTAATTGCTTCATATATTTGGCGTAAGCGCGCACAATGGTGACTTTTCTGCCGGTTATTCCAGCGTTTAAAATCAACCGATTAAAGCCATCGTCTTCAAGCTCTAGCGCCCATGTATCAGAAAATGCTCGTTGAAATAACTCCTGCGCTTTTTCCATATCAAAATTGCTGTGGGCCTTATACAACATGGTAAAGTCCATGACCCAACTGACATCATCAGAGGCAGTCGTGACTTTAAACGGACTTTCATCGACTACCCTCAAGCCAAAATTTTCAAGCATTGGGAGCACATCTGACAAATGTATGGGCTCATGTCGGTGATAGAGCTTCAGTTTAACAATGTTGCTCGTTGAGGATTGCTCTTGTGGCTGATAAAACAAAATATCCAGCTTGTTATCATCGTCAAGCTTCTCTATGCGTTGAATATCGACAATAGCTGCACTGGGTAAATTGTGTTCCGCGTAGCTTCGCGAAAAAGCACTGTCGTACTTGGTAACGATGTCTTTTCCAATCTCTTCACCATAGTAGTTGACTATTTTTGTATTCAGTTTATCTTGCCAAGTTTTACTTAGCTCTATGATGTTTTTTTCTATTTCGTTCACGTCGATTTCCATATTGTTGTCATCCACTCGAGCGATGTAATGTGTTCTCGCGTAAACTGACTCTGAGAAGTACGTGGTAAACTCAACTTCTCCATTTGCATTGAATGAGCGTTTGAGTAAGGCCTGAGTGTCGCGTCGCAACTGAGTATTGTAGCGCTCTCTAGGTACGTACACCATGCAAGAGAAGAAACGTCCAAATGCATCTTTTCGAACAAAAAGTTTAACCATACCTCGCTCTTGCATTTGAAATATACCCAAAATAGTTTGAGCTAACTCTTCATCAGGTGTTTGGATTAATTCGTCTCTGGGATAAGTCTCCACGATATTCACAAACGCTTTATAAGCGTGAGTGTTAGGTTCAAAGCCAGATAACTCGCACATTCTTTCTATTTTTTCTTTTAGCATTGGCAAGTCGGTGGCGCTACTGTTATAAAAAGAAGCTGAATACAATCCTAAAAACCTATGTTCGCCACACACATTACCTTTTTCATCAAATTCCTTCACGCCTATATAATCCATATAGGCTGGACGATGTACTCTAGATTTACTATTAGTTTTGGTGAGCAAAAGTGGATTAGAACTCAATGCCTCTTCGCGTGCATTAGCGGGTACATTGGACAACAGTCTAACCCGCGTACTGATGCTGTTTTTCATTAATCCAAGAGAGCTGTCATCGACTGGGCACCATTGGTGGTCGCCTTCAATTGCCTGCACATTATAATAACGATAACCCATTAACGTGAAATTGTGATCATTTAACCAATTTAGGAAGGTTTTTCCTTGTGCTTTCACATTAGAAGACGCTTTACTATTAGACTTATCAAAATTCTTAGTGATCTCGGTTAACTTATCACGCATGGGTTGCCAATCTTGCACAGAGAGAGAGACCTCGCTCACCACCGATTTTAATTCTTGAACTAACTTCTTCAGGTCTTTTGCATCCGAAATCCGGTCAATTTCAATTAAAAAAACCGTCTCTGAATTATGTTCGATGTTTCGTTGACCTTTTTCGACAAATTCGATTACCTCTCCATTTTTGTTGCGGATAAAATGCATAGGAGTGTGCAATATTAGGTGTGAAGTGATGTTATTTCTATTAATTGCCATTCGAACCGAATCTACTAGAAATGGCATATCATCGACAATAATTTGAATTATAGTGTGAGAAGATTGCCAACCGTGTTTAGCAATTTCAGGATTGAATACCTTAATGCACGGACCACTAGATTTTTTTTGTTGAAGAAGTTTCCATAGACTCAAAATTGCACCGTACAAGTCACTATCACTGCGCCCGTCTAAGTCATCAAAAGACATCGTTCGTAACAGCAAATTACCGAACTGAATGACTTTGTCAGCCTGTGATGGATCTACTTTTTCATTGATGAGCGAAAATACTTGCTCGAGCAAAACAGAATGTTGATGGTGATTGACCGTCATGTTCTTTTATCCCGCGTTAATAAGTCGAAATTAGTTGTAAATGCATTTATTTAACGACATTTTCCTAAAAATATTAAAGGTTTACTAGTTAAAGTTAACGTAAATTTTACAAATTGCATGTAAATTTAGTCGATTTGCATAAAAAAAGAGGGATCGCCATTTTTGGCACATAAATAAGCAAAAAAAAATGCTAGGTCATAATATTAGAAGTGTTTTGTTGTGTGTTTTTTGAGCAGCCGTTGATTTTTATCGTTTTAGCCGTTTCGAAATTCAATTTTTCTCATGCTCGTTTTTTAAGAGGGAATATATTAAACCAAAAAGCCATTTCTAAACTAAATCCCATAATAATGAAAACGAACATACCGTTATCAAAGCCATAGCTATATGATGCTATGGCTAAAACTAACAATACTAAACCGAGCAAAACTCTTAGTAAAATTCTCATCCATCATATCCTAGTAATAAACTACCTTAATAACCCTAATTGAATAATCTGCTTTGTGTAGAAAACACTACGCAAGTTGCTCAAAGATCTCATACTGCAATCAGACTGAGATTGAAGGGTCGCAAACAAGCATATATATTACAAATGGATATATGTTACAGAGTATTGCTAGTGCCCATCATTTTATCGCCGTTTTATACCACAGCAATCTTGCCAAAGCCGGCAACACGATTATTGCACCTAACATATTCACTAAAAACATAAATGTTAATAATATTCCCATGTCCATTTGGAATTTGAGACTTGAAAATACCCACGTGCTTACACCAATGGCAAGGGTAATGCCTGTAAACAAGACTGCGCTACCACGCTCTTTTAATGCATCTAAATATGCTGTATGTACATCTGCACCTTGCCTAATACGTTCGTTCATAGTTGATAGAATATAAATCCCGTAGTCAACGCCAATGCCCACACCTAGCGCAATTACAGGAAGTGTAGACACTGTCAGACCAATCTGCAGAAAGGTCATCAGCGCTTGTGCCAATACTGACACCACATATAATGGCAGCACGACAGACAAGGTTGCTTTTACTGAACGGAAACTCAATAAACAAAGAACGATAACCGCTCCAAATACGTAGTACAGCATTGGATCTTGAGAGGCCTCAACAGCTTCGTTTGTTGCAGCCATTACTCCCACTGGACCCGATGCTAGCTTTATTTGTAATCCTTCAGATTCGTATTCTTGTCTGATCTCTTTGATTGCATCCACTACCACATTTATGGTCTCAGCCTTATGGTCTTCCATAAACAGGATCACGGGCATAACCGAGCAATCGCCATTTAGTAAACCAGATGATGTCGGCACACGCCCTACTGCTTGAACTAGGGTGGACTGATTACGAGGCAATACTTGCCACTTAGGATTGCCTTCGTTATATCCAGCGTTAACCTGTTTAGCTACCGAAGCAAGTGAAATTGCAGATTGTACGCCTGGAACGTTTACCATTTTCCATTGGAACTCATCAATATCGGTCATGATGCTGTGCTCAGTACAAGCCTCCGGCGTAGCTTCAATAATGACCGAGATATAGTCGACGGTAATTTCATATTTATCTGTGATCAGAAACACGTCTTGATTGTATCTCGAGTATTCATGCAATGAGGGCGCTCCCGCATGTAAGTCGCCTATCTTAAGGTTTTGCGACTGATAATTACCCCAAGCAAACAACACAATGGTTACTGCCACAATTGCAGCGGCGGGTTTTGCGGTAGCGCACTTAGCAACGGTCAACCAAAACTTGTGCGTATTTTGCTCCTTTAAATACTTTTGCTTGTTAGCGTCTGAAAGTTTTACGTATGACATCAACACTGGCAATAGCAGCAAATTAGTCAATATAATTACCGCGACACCCATACTAGCCGTAATTGCCAGCTCTTTAATTATGCCAATATCAATGACTAATAACGTCATAAACCCTATGGTGTCGGACAGCAACGCGATACCACCAGGTATCAATAACGTTCTAAACGCATGTTGAGAAGCGATTTTGACGCTGGTACCAGAAGCTGCTTTTTTCCCCACTGAGTTTATCATTTGCACACCATGACTTACGCCAATAGCAAACACCAAAAACGGTACCAAAATTGACATGGGATCAAGGCCAAAGCCAAATAAAGTGAGCAAACCTAGCTGCCATACCACTGCGATTATGGAACAGGCAATTGGCAAAAGCGTTAGGGTGGCAGAGCGACAAAAGAAATAAACCATAACAGCTGTAATTGCGATAGCAATGGCAAAGAAGAGCACAACGTCTTTTGCACCATTTGCTACATCTCCAATCATTTTAGCAAAGCCGATTATGTGTATGCTTATTTCATCCGTCTCGTACTCGCCTCTGAGCTGACTCTCGAGTTCGCCAGCTATGGCTAAAGTATCAAGAGGTTTGCCGGTGTCAGGGTCAATGTCTAACAACTGTGCAGTTACCATTGCACAGGTAAAATCACTTGATACCTGCCGACCAACAATACCTGCTTTATCAATATTTTTTCTTACCACCTCTAAAGCAGATGGGTTAGAAGAATCAAAGTCTGCGGGAATAACGGGCCCGCCCGAAAATCCACCTTCCACGATTTCAGTAAACCTAGTGCTAGGTGCAAACAACGACACAACTAATGAACGATCCACACCGTTAATAAAAAACAATTGATCGTGAACATTTTTAAGAGTGTCAAAAAAGTTCTTATTAAATATATCGCCTTCACGCTGACACACCGACACCAGCACATTATTTGCCCCACCGAAGTTCTCTTTATGCTTCATGTAGGTTTTCATGTATTCGTGATTTAAAGGGATATTTTTTGTAAAGCCAGCGTCTAACTTAAGGAGTGACGCTTGGTAAAATAAAAATAAAGTGGCCCCGGCAAATAGAGCAAGAACAAAGGCTCTGTGCCTAAATACAATCTTTTCGATAAAGTCAATAAAACCCGTCATATTAATTGGTTACCACTGTTCTAATACCGCTTGTTGTTACCGTAAGCAGCGTGTCATTGATCATTATCCCATCAGCAATGGGATCGGAGAAGTTGGTGTTAATCTGACTTATTGCTTTACTTTGTCTACAGCCATCGTTATCTGGGTCTTTAAGTGTTTGCTCTTCAAGTTGCGACAGGTCTAAATCTAAAACGACGCCATTGTTTCCAAATATAAATACTTGGGAATTGAACGCTTTTATGCTGTTTAAACTTGTCGTAACACAGGTATTAACTTTCTCCCAATCATCATCACGTTGAATGTACATATTTCCACGTAATCCGGCAGCAATGGGCACATTGTTAGGCAGCACACTTATCGCAAAAAACGAGCCAAAATAGTCAAGCTCAAGTCTTTGCCAATTTCTACCTTTATCGTCACTGACAGCAACTAAACCTGCTTCGCCAGCTAAATATAACTTGCCATCGTGATAGTGTAATTTATTGAAATGAGGTGATATAAAAGACAACTCTTCTATATAAAAGGCTTCGTCATCTTTTATACTTTCTAAATAATCAAGATCATCTAAAGATAATACGCTTGGATGAGTCTCTTTTGTCCATGTTTTACCACCGTCTAGCGAACGGTAAAACAGGCCATAGGCTCCCACAGCAATGCCTTCGTTTGGGTTAAAAAAGTAAATATCTAATAAAGGACGATCTAACTCAGGAAAGCTCTGCACTAACTCCCACGAGTGACCAGCGTCGTTCGAACGAATAATAGTCGCATCGTGGCCTACTGCCCATGCGTTTTTTCCTAAAATAAATACGCTGGTCAATGTCGCTTTTGTAGGGGCAATAACTTGAGTGAAGCTTTCTGCTTCATTGCTTGGTGTAGCTGATTCAGACCTTAGAATGTGGCCTCTTGCTCCTGCTATCAACGTGTAATCACCTTTGGCTGTGTCTAGCAATAGAGATTCGGTAACAAGCGGCGCTAAAAAAGAAGACTCTACTTGAGTGGTATTATTGTCGGCATATACAAAGGCACTCATGCATGCACTAAATAAAACAGTCGTACATTTAATATTGAAGATATTTAATGCTCTTTTCACAAATTCTCACTTAACTAAAAAAAACGGTTGGACAGGCCAACCGTTTTTCAGATCAACCCTAGATTAACGAATACCTTGACGTCTTAGCGCTTGAGGCGTAAATTCTCTGTCGTCCATATCGACAGTAAAGTCGTACATTTTCTCTTCATTATCAAGGCCAATTGCCAGGTAGCGACGAGAGTTTAAATCATGATAGACATCAAGTGTAGACCAATGCGTTGGAACATCGTAATAATTCACACCGTGTGCAATACCCACTCGGTATAAATCTCCACGATTATCATACATATCGGCAACTTGAATTTGCCAAGAGTCTTCATCAATATAAAAAACTCTTTTAGCATATACATGCCTAAATTCATCCTTTAAGGTGGCTTCTACCACCCATACACGATGTTTTTCAAAACGTGTTAAGTCAGGGTTAACATGGCCCGCCATAAGGATCTGGTCGTACGATACTTCATCGCTATGAATGGCATAATTATTATATGCTACATATAACTCTTGCTTGCCTTTCAACTCCCAATCATAGCGATTTGGCGACCCGTTAAACATATCGAAATCGTCTGTGGTGCGCAAACCGTCGGCCTGAGTGCCGGGTGCATCGTATGCAATATTGGGGGCTCTTCTCACTCGGCGTTGCCCAGTATTATATGTCCAAGCCTGACGAGGCTCTTTAATTTGGTCCACTGTCTCGTGCACCAACAAAGCAGTACCAGCCAAGCGAGCTGGGGTAGTAACGGCTTGTTTGAATTTAAACAATATGTTGTTTTCGGTCAACTGTTCGGGTGTAACTCCCGGCTCAGCGTATTTGATCATCAACTGTTCATCAAACCCTATTACGTTGTAATCGCCGCCTGCGGTCACTGCGGCCTGTCCACCGTTTCGCTGAACAGCCTCGCCTCTATATCTAAGTGTATGATTCCATATTGCTTCAAGACCATTCTGCGGTATGGGAAACGGAATACCCATGACGGCTCCCTTGATACCATTCCCGCCTGCTAATAACTCTGCACGAATAGCATTCGCTTTAGTCGCCTCATACACAAACTCGGGATTAGACGCAGTCCTTCTGGTTTGATATACAGGCATCTTGTATGTGTCTGGATAAGTGTCAAATAGCTTCTTTTGGCCGTCTGACAAAAATTCAGCATACTCTTGGTAATTCTGAGCGGTGATAGTGAATAAGGGTTTATCATCTGGAAATGGATCTATGTGGAAGTCGCCTTGATTAAACCCTGCAGGTGGTTCGGTTATACCACCTGTCCAAGCAGGGATGCTTCCATCAGCATTGCCCGCTTTTTCAGCGCCTAATGGCGTTAAACTTTTACCCAATTCAGCCGCTTCTTCTGCTGATACATTGGCTAAAACCTGTTGACTGCTAACTGCGAGTGCTACACACGCAGCAACAAAACCAATTTTCTTTATCATGTTAACGTCCTTAAATAGCATATTTAATATTGAAAGAAGCGAAATCACGGTCTGCCAACTGGTTAGTTGTGCCGACACCACCCCAAAACGCGTTGTAAGACGCAGAGAATGACCATTTACTTAGGTAGTCGAATGTAAATGTAATATTTGCTGACTTTCTGTCTTCCAAGAATAAGAACAGAGGGTCTGGAGTTGTGCCATTTACATCGTGCGCAAATGCCGCTCGAGTGCGTAAATTTACACCTGCAAATACGTTGTTAAAGTCAGCTACTGCCAATAATCTATAACCCCAAGCCCCAGATGTTGAAAACGGATTTGTTTCTGGGCCATCTGAAAGCGCAGTGTGCAATCCAGTTCTAGGATTGCCATTGATTGGCTCTAATGATGGCGTTCGCCCAGTGCCTGGAGCATTTAATCGTATAACGCTAGGATCTGGAAAATCTTGGACTTTCACGTAACCCGCTTCACCTAACAATATAAGGTTATCGGTACCAAATGCTGGCCCGAACACGTGAGATGCTGTCATTTGAGCCTGCCAAGTGTCTGACAATAAAAACCCCTCAGCTGTCTCTCCAGGCCCTACGTTCCTTCCAATATTGTTTAATTGAGAAATACCCAACAAGTCAGTACGGCCCAACTGGGTTGCTAACTGTTCAGGCATTGCCGTATACAGTAATTCGACATCATCTATTTGCAATGGTTCATCTTGACGATATGCGAACTCGCCTGCTAGTGCAGTAGTCCCCACAGTAGTGTTGAAACTAACACCATAAAGTTTTATATCTTCTGGATAAGCAAATCGCGTTTCGGTAAAGGCATCTAACATGTGTAGGTTTTCACGCGTGATGGTAGTTGTCGCTATCATGTTGATGTCTGCGGCAAGGCCAGCTTGAGAGAAGTTGGATGTATTTCCAGAAACGAGTGGTCGCTGAGAATGGTAATTAATATGATAAAAGCCAAACTCAGTTTCGTTTAGCTCGGAGGCAAACCACGTCAACTTCACACCGTATTGACCAGAATCGCTCGCTTCATCGTGAGCACCATCGCTCATTGCTCTTACCGCAACTTTGGTTGGATATGCTAAATAAGCACTGGTTGCCTGAGTGGGAGTAAGGGCTTGAGCACGCAAGCCATCGCCAATAGCATTAAGTTGACTAATAAGAGTGTTGGCATCGATATCAGGGTTACCTGTAAATCCTAATTGGATATTATTAAACGAACCGCCTTCTCCAGCAAAGTCGTTGGTTGCGAAGTAAGAGCCTGCAACTGGCAGTAATGAACGCTCATACTCATATTGAATATAACCTTCTAAACTGATTGTGTCAGTTAAGCCTGCGGAGGCATAAAGCATGCCTACAGGAATAAACACTTCTTTCAGCTCTGCACCGGGCGCTCTCGCCCTAGTAACATCGACAGGGTTTGTCGTATTAATACCGTGCTGGATGAAAGTACTTTCACCCCAACTGACCACTTGATCCCCCAATCTTACAGTAACGGGTACATCTCCCACCCAAAAATCTGTGTATAAAAAGAAATCAAGCATTCGGGCATCTCGACATAATTCATCGCGTGCTTCTGGATCACGGCATGGGTCGACAGTCACTCCTGTAATTGGATTTGCCCAGTCTCGGTCCGAATCCATCAATGCGAAATCGTAAAAATAAAAGCCTCTCGCAAAAAAGCCAAAATCATCGTAGCGCAGGTTTAATTCGTGCAAACCGATAAACTGAGTAGAGAATGCCTTGCCAGGATCAAAGCTTAGATTACCCAAGTCACCATTACTGGAATATGCGCCATCCGATAACGCCCAAACATCTGCACTTGTATAAATCGGATTAGTGGCTGCGTTATATCCTGTCCAATCAAATTGCGGCAAGTTACTATGTCCAATTAAATCTAAATCTCGGTCTTCAACACGAATGCTGGTGGCAAGAGTAAAGTTTGAATCCAACGTCACTTCTAAATCACCAAAATTCCAGTCAGCGGCATTCACACTGCTAGAGGTTGCGGCTATAAATGACGCAACACCTACTGCTATAGAGGTTTTTTTAAATGCGCTACGCTTATATGTCATGGGTCTACCTTCTTAAAATACACGATATGACACGACTAAAATCTAATTGTTATTTACAAAAAAATAATAACCGCAGTTTTAATTAACAAAATCATTACATCATTTGTTGTCAATCGCAAGAACTAATCGTACCAGTTAGGCTAACTTTCTAAAAAATATGTATTTTTCACTTATAAGCATGAACAGTTTGACTGATTTTTCAACATCAAATGTTAATTTTTTTTGAATTGATTGTTATTTGACTAGATTGATACTTATCAATTTGTGGTTTTGGTCAATCTTTAATACAAATTGACCATGTAAACCTTGAGGCGTTATAAACTTCTTCATATTGTGTTTAGGAAGTTGAATTCTTTTTCCATTTAAGTCGGTGACCAGCAGATATTTAATATGCTGCCGGTACAAATCTTCACATTCCGAATAGCTTAAGTTGACACTGAAGTAATGAGTAGTCATCGCATCTATATTTAAAACATTAGTTAACTACTCAAAGCTTTGCTGACTTTTTCAAATACATCATTGCTCAGCCCTTTCGTGGTAAAGATGCGATTAAGCTGGCTCTTCATTCGATTTTGTATCGCTTGATTATAACGCCCAAATTGAATTAAAGGGGTTATGAGTCTAGCGGATACCTGTGGGTTTAATTTATCTAATTTGATGATGTAGTCGGCTAAATATTTATACCCTGCTCCGCTTTCTTGGTGAAAGCCTTGAGTATTATAAAATGCAAAGCTCCCTATTAACGATCTCACCTTATTTGGATTGGTAATAGAATATTGCTTATGGCCTTGAAGCAGATCAAGCTGAGATAGAATATCATCGCTGGATTTGGTGGCGTGCATTGAAAACCATTTGTCCATTACCACGGCATCTTCTGAAAACTTAGCTTCAAATTCTAACATAAGCTTATTGAACAAGTTCTCTGAATATACACTGGCGGACTTAAGAGACGCTAGCCTATCTGTCATATTAGTAGAGTTGTCAAACTGATGGGCAATCACATCCCCTATGTCTTCATTCTCTGAATAGCTTAATGTTTTTAAACACACATTTTTAAGCTGTCTTTGATTCACTTGGGCTTTTTCGTAGGCATAATCCGAATTCGCTAATAATGTATTGAGCTTGTTATACGTAGCAACACAAAAATCAACCAGCGCTGTCGCAATAGCCCGTTGCAGCAACTTTCGAGCGTTATCAAGCTTTATAACATCACAATGTTCAAAATTCAGCATTAACGACTCTGTACTTGGAAGCGTTATAAGTTGAGCCATCACTTCATTATTGACTTCGAGATCACTAACGATTTTCGCTAATTGTGTAATGTTGCTCTGCAGTTTAGAAGTATCAGAGGCATTACTTTGATATAAAAACTTAATTAATGATAGATAAGCAGATTGAGATGCTTCCCATTTTGCATAGTCGCTTGATGCGTTTTGCAGTATGACAAGCAAGTCATCGAAGCTAAAATCGTATTCCACTTTTACAGGGGCTGAGAAGTTTTGAAGTAGCGAAGGCGTAATATCAGAGTCACCCTCTATTATCAAGCTATCAGAAGATTTATCCAGTACATAAGTGTCGTTTGTTAATCCCGTTTCCAATTTATTGCCGTCACTGTCAAAACATTCCATTTTTATTGGGATGTACAAAGCATCTTTGTGCTTTTGATCTGAAGTAGCCTTAGTGGTTTGAGAAAACTCGAAACAAACTTGTTTTTTGCCATTCGTGTTAGAGGTGTTTTTTTTCACTGACACTATGGGCGTTCCCGATTGGCTATACCATAGCTTAAAATGAGTCAAGTCGACATTATTTGCGTCTTGCATGGCATTGACGAAATCATCACACGTAACTGCTTGTCCATCATGTCTCTCGAAATAGAGGTCCATGCCTTGCCTAAACCCCGACTCTGTGAGCAAGGTGTTTAGCATTCTAATAACTTCCGCGCCTTTGTCGTAAACGGTGACTGTATAGAAGTTATTCATTTCAATTACTTCATCAGGTCGGATTGGATGGCTCATAGGAGAAGAATCTTCTGCGAATTGATGTTCTCGCATAACTTTGACCTGATTGATCCGCGTAATTAAGGGAGAATACATATCTGCTGAAAATTGCTGATCTCTAAATACAGTCAAACCTTCTTTTAGACTCAACTGAAACCAGTCTCGACAAGTCACCCTATTGCCCGTCCAATTGTGGAAATACTCGTGAGCGATTACCGCCTCAATATTAAAATAATCTTCATCGGTAGCGGTATTTTCATTGGCCAGAACATATTTACTGTTAAAGACATTGAGCCCCTTGTTTTCCATCGCTCCCATGTTGAAAAAGTCGACAGCAACAATCATATATATGTCTAAGTCATATTCAAGCCCGTATTTTTGTTCGTCCCACTGCATGGCCTTTTTTAATGATGCCAGCGCATGATAGCCTTGCTCTAAACGGCCTTCATCTACATATAATTGCAAACTAACATCTTTGTTAGACTTAGTCGTAAAGGTGTCTTCTAGCTTATCAAAATGCCCTGCTACTAGCGCAAATAGATAACTGGGTTTTGGGTGCGGATCTTTCCATACAACACTTCGTTTACCGTCTACAAACCCGGTGTCAGAAACAGGGTTTCCATTGCTTAGTAGATAAGTCAAATCTTTATTTGTACTATTGATAGTAACCGTATATATGGCGAGAACGTCTGGTCTATCCAAGTAATATGTTATTTTTCTAAAGCCTTGGGCCTCGCATTGTGTGCAATAAGCGCTATTAGAAAAATACAATCCCTCAAGACTGGTATTTTTCGCTGGGCTATTAGTGTTTTCGACAGTAAGTTGAAAATTATCTAGATCAGAAAATACTCGCAAATAAGTGTCAAACACTTCGTAATCATCGCCTTCTTTTAATGATTGACCATTTATACTTACTGATAATAACGTTAAATTTTCTCCGTCTAGGTCAATGAAACGTGTGGATTTATCAAGGCGCTCAATACGCATACTATTGACTACTTGGGTAGCCTCTTTATCTAGGTCAAACGTTAAATCGACCTCATGTATGGTATGGCTAGGACTCTTATAATCGGCTCTTTTTTGGCTTAATTTTTTTGTCATAAATATAAAAAACTCTTTATTTGATAGCTACTTTTGGTGGCTCAAGGCGAAGAATTTTAATGCCTACATAAGCATATATGATTGCGAGTATAGGATTGATCACATTGAAAAAGGCATAAAATATATACGTAAATGGATGTACGCCTAGAACCCCATGCATATAAGCACCGCAAGTGTTCCAAGGAATTAAAGGTGAAGTAATGGTTCCGCCGTCTTCTAAACTTCGAGAAAGGTTTAGTTGGTGTAAGTTGCGTTTCTTAAATTCTTCTTTATACATACGCCCTGGCATAACGATTGATAGGTATTGGTCAGCGGTAATAATATTAGTACCGATACAAGTTAATATCGTTCGACTCACCATGTCACCAGCACTTTTAGCCCCTTTAAGACACGTGGATACTATAGCGTGAAGTAAGCCGACTTTTTCTAGAACGGCGCCGAATGACATAGCACAAATAATAAGCCAGATAGTATTTAACATACTCGACATGCCACCTCTGCTCAGTAGGTTGTTTAAACCATCATCGCTGGTGCTAAATGACACGCCATCGAAAAGCGCAGTCCATACCACAGTTAAACTTTTTACAAGATCAGAGTGCGGTGAACTGCTCATGCTAGTAACCAGTTCACTTTGAAAGATTACCGCGATGAGTCCGCCTAAAATCGCCCCTATTGCAATCGCGGGAAATGCTGGCATTTTGCGCACAGCAAGCGCAATCAATACAAAGAAAGGGATTAGTGTATACCATGCAATATTGAACTCTTGTTGCAATATATCCTGCATCTGTGCGATCCGCTCTGACGATACACTTTCTGCGGTATTGAAGCCAAGTATAATGAACAGCAGCAAAGCGATAATAAAACTAGGCACTGTGGTCCACATCATGTATTTGATGTGTTCAAAAAGATTAGTACCCGCGACGGCTGGCGCTAGATTAGTGGTTTCAGAAAGAGGCGATAGTTTATCACCAAAATAAGCCCCAGAAATTATTGCGCCTGCAGTAATTGCTAATGACAACTCCATGCTTGTTGCCATTCCAACAAGGGCTACGCCCACAGTTGCGGCGGTAGTCCAACTGCTGCCAATACTCATCGCCACTACTGCGCATATGATACAAGCTGCCGCATAAAAAATGCTGGGGCTTAACAAGTTTAAGCCATAGTAAATAAGAGTGGGGACTGTGCCAGAGAGCATCCAAGTGCCAATAAGCGATCCGACAGCAAGCAGTATCATACACGCTCCTAAGGACATTGAAATTCCCTGTATCATACCTTGTTCAATATCATGCCAACTGTGTCCGTTTTTAATCCCTATTATGGCCGCTAAAAACATACCAATAAGCAAAGCGATTTGATTTGGGCCATACGACGAATCTGCGCCAAAAATAATCACTGCGCTAAACATCATAAAAATTAATAAAACTATCGGTATCAGCGCGTCAATCAAGCTTGGCTGTTTAATGTTAGGTTCAGACATAAGACTTCCTTAAATGACAGATCGATAGAACATAAAGGCAATCGCGGCAGGGCAAATGAACTTGACGTAAAAAGGCCATACTTTCCAAAAGAAACCATGTTCGATTGTTTCATTACCTTGCTTTAACTCGGCTAAAATTTCATTGCGTTTATACACCCAACCAGCAAAAATACACAAAGCAAGGCCCAATAAAGGCTGGCTATATTCAGTGGTTAAAGTGATCACTAAAGAGAATAATGCACCAAAGTTAAATACGATAATACTACTTAACACAAATACCAAAGCTGTCACTATTATTGTAGCTCTTTTACGCCTCATGCCTTTGCTGTCTACCAAATATGCCACTGGCACTTCTAACATTGATATGGATGATGTTAAGGCAGCGATTACCATGAGTGCAAAAAACGAAAAGGCCACAAAACTACCAACGTATCCCATTGAAGAAAACAGCGACGGAAGTACCTGAAAAATTAAGGTTGGGCCAGAAATGAGCTGTCCATCCTCAAAAATAGCCACGCCATTATTGAGCGCTACGTACATGGCTGGAATAATAAGCATACCTGCTAAAACTGCTACGCCAATGTCCACCAATGCAACTGATGTACCTAATTTAGGCAAATTTTCATGTTTTTGAATGTAAGAGCCATATACTAACATGGTGCCCACGCCTAAAGACATGGAGAAAAACGCCTGGCCCATGGCGTCAATCATTAAATCTGGGTCAAGTACTCTGTCGACATCGGGCACTAAAAATGCCTTCCAGCCATCTATGGCACCTTCTTGAGTACTGACGTAAATGATAAGTGCAATAATAAGAAATAATAGCGTCGGCATTAAGCGAACTGACCACCTCTCTATACCGTTACTGACCCCGCCAATAACAACCAAGCACGTCATAATAAGGAAAGCCAACATAAAGAACATAGAACGAGTACTTGAATCTGCAGTCAACCAACTGATTTCGATACTTAGTACGCTGCTGGTCGCATCTATAAAGTAGGATATCATCCAACCAGCGACAATAGCATAAAAGGATAAGATAAGAATAACCGTGATGGCACCAATGCTACCAACGATTGTACCAAACGCATTACCCGATATCTGTCGCAGGGCTTGTATCATGTTGGTTTGCTTGGCTCTGCCAATAATTAGCTCAGCCATCAAGACTGGATACGCCAATAAAAACGCCATAATTAAATACATTACGACAAAGGCTGCGCCGCCATTTTCGGCTACTTTTGTAGGAAAACCCCAAATATTACCCAAGCCTACCGCCGAACCCGCCGCGGCCAATATAAACCCAATGCGGGACGAGAACTGCCCTCTCGCACTCATAACACCCTCATTCTTATTTTTATTATTCAGTAGTTAGAATAACAAAAAAGGCGCCCATGTGGACGCCTTTTTTATTTTAAAACCAGATTATTTCGCTAATCCAAACGCAATAAATGATGCAATTCCTTCATAACAGACTAATTAGCGCTTAGTATTAAGTGCATAAGTCCCAATTTGAATCATATCAAACGTAATATTGGCGGCCTCGCTAAGAAATGGATCTATTTCTTCAAGCTCTTCAGGTAAATCTGAGTCTAATGTTTCTACAGTTTCAAACCCTAATCTTTGCAGTCGTTCATTTACTCTTGCTAGGCGTTTAGATTCGGCCTCCTGCTTTTCTTGTAAACGTTCAGATTCAACCAAAGATATAAACTTTTTGTCTTTGTTCTTTTGGTACTCTTTAATATCAGTGTAAATATATTGAAACTCAGGGTCTTTTATCGCTCGTGCGTTATGTTTAGCGGTTAAAACATCTAGTGATGAACTGTGATCAGCAATCGTGCTGTAATTAGCCCGTTGAATGCTATCCCAAGGTAGAGCGGTTTTTTCGCTGCTTTCTCCCCACTCTTCTGGGTCGATAGCGGATGGATAAAGAATGTCAGGCTTAACACCCACATGCTGTGTGCTTCCACCATTAATTCGATAAAATTTTGCTGTGGTGAACTGCACTGCACCAAGTTTATTCTCATAAAAATCGTATACCCTTCCTAGTCCTCGGTGTTGTTGAACAGTACCTTTACCAAACGTTTGTTCACCAATGATAATAGCTCGACCAAAATCTTGCATAGCGGCTGCAAAAATCTCGCTAGCTGAGGCACTGAACCGGTCTACCATAACGGTAAGGGGACCATCATAATATACTATCCCGTCTCTATTCCTTTCTACTTCTATGCGACCACTTTCATAACGCACTTGAACTACGGGGCCTTTGTCTATGAATAAACCGCTTAACTCGATTGCTTCTGGAAGACTACCCCCTCCATTGCCCCTCAAATCAACTATTATACCCTCGACTTCCTCTGCTTTGAGTTCTTCAAGTAATTTAATTACGTCGGCATGAAGTTTGTGATAAAACGATGGAATTTCGATGACTCCCAGTTTTTTGCCTGCATTGGGACCATCAGGTGCTACGAAGACTTCCGCTTTTGCTTGACGATCTTCCAATTTGACTTTGTCTCGGGTGATGTCGATTTCGGATATTTTCTTGCTGTCCGTTCCACCTTTTTGAACCTGAAGACGCACAACTGAACCTTTAGGTCCTTTTATCAAATCAACAACTTCGTCAAGTCTCCAGCCAACAACATCAGTAAAGGCTTCTTCGTCTTCTTGTGCAACGCCAATGATTTTGTCCTGTGGCTTAATTTGACCTGAATTATCTGCTGGTCCACCGGGTACAAGACTCATAATGACCGTGTGGTCGTCTTCGCTGCGAAGCACTGCGCCGATACCTTCTAGAGATAAGTTCATGTCCATTTGAAACCTTTCAGTATTGCGCGGCGATAAATAGCTTGTATGGGCTTCAACTGAACGTGAAAATGCGTTCATAACGGTCTGGAATACATCTTCGCTATTAGTTTGAGTAAGTCGACGAATGGCACGGGTATAGCGTTTTTGCAATATCTCTTTCGTTTCTTCCCAAGTTTTATCTGCTAGTTTCAAGTTAAGTGCGTCGTACTTAACCCTTTGACGCCAAATTTCATCAAGTTGATTAGAGCTTTCCGCCCAATTAGCGTCCTCTCTATCGTAATAAAATCTATCGCCCTTTTGCTCAAAATCAAACGTTGTTTCGAGTAACGAAAGCGCGTAATTAAACCGCTCTTTTCTGCGCTCAAGATTGGCCATATAAATGTCATAAGCAATGTCTAGATCGCCTAGACGAATGGCGTCATCAAACTTTTTTGCGTTTTTACTGAATACATCTATATCGTTTTTAACAAAAAAATGTTTATTAGAGTCAAGTAGGTCGAGATAACGCTCAAATATTTGTTCAGAAAGCTCGTCGTTTATTTTAAATTTTTTATAATGTGACCTAACGAATAGGTCAGAGACTCTTTTGGCAGCAATGGAATGTTGCTTTTCTTGTTCAAGTTGTGGCACGACGAATACTTCGGCTGCAGTATTATCGTGCGTAGCGCTACTTTCGCTGTTTGCATAAACAAGGCTAGAAGAAGTTAGCGTTAAGAAAGACGCAACAACAAGAGTCAAACCACGTTTATTGCCCCCCATTGATAACATGGTATTATCCATGCTGTTATAGCGGTTTACAATGCCGCTCATTGCGCTATTTAATGGTAAATATAGTTTCTTTCGAAAAAAACTCGCTATTACTTCACCTAACCTAAATATTTGCATATATACAACCCATTTCAATGTTAATTGTTCGAAGGCTTGTCCACTTGATACAACTGAGAAGATTTAACTTTAACTGACATACCGGATTCTAGTTGAACAAATACTCCGTCTTTATCGATATCGGCGATTGTTACCATTACTGGTGCACTGCCTAACTTTACTAAGGCTTTTGAACCTACGATAAGTTCATTCGATGTTAAAACAGAATTTAGTTCAAAGGAACTTTGCTTTGATTGGTGGCGTTTATTATTGTTTCCACCTTTGTCTTTAGAGCTTCTGGTTTTGCTATGCTCAGACGTTTTATGAGGCGATTTGTTTCGCGGGATTTGTGCTCGCTTAACGTTTGACTTTTCTTCCCCAGCAGGTCGATTGACAGCCTTTGCTTTTTCTGCCCGACGCTGTTTTGCTTTTTGTTTGCTCTCTTTTAACTGTGTTGCAGCGTGCTCGGCATGTTCTTTTTCAACCAAGTCTCCTTCAGCCCCTGATAAGTCTACGCGTGCCACTCCTTCTTTTACCGATTCTAAGTATCGCCAACTGCTAGTGTAGTGCCTCAGGCATTGTCTTAAAACTCTGTTTGAAACATCCTCATTGCTTTGTAGCTCTTTTGCTAAATCTTGAAAAATACCAATCTTTAACGGTTTTACTTTTCCTTCGACGAAAAAGCAATTTGGATATTGTTCGCTAAGAAAAGCGAGCGTTTCTTTTTGATTTGTAATTTTAGTTTGTTCCATTGATTTTGATGTACTTTTAAATTAATTGTGCGGGTTACTTTCGCTGTATGCTAAATTAGCAAGTAAAATGAAGCTTTACAGAAGTAATGTACGCTAAGAATACTCTAAATTAGTCATGATTAATACTATTTATACAGGTCAATTGCTATTCCGAAGCCTCTTGTATAATAGCGTCGGAGTTATTGACGACGTAATCTGCCCATTCAATCATATCGTCATCGTCCAATTCTGCTAGATGAATGTCTTGATGCCAGTATTCCCACACATACCCAAGTATTATTTCAGTGTGTTGAACACTCAAGTTTTCGTCTAATTGCATATAAACTATGTGCAACATGTCATTTAACTTCTCACTGGAAAGCACTGGATCGTCGTGCATATCTTCCATATCTGCTGGCGTGGATAAGACTGTGTGAATATCAACTAACTCTTTCATACTAACGATATCTGGCTTCGATTACTGCTACGACCTGTTCAAAAAACTGCTGCTCTAGATCACCAAATCTGTCATAAATTGGACTATCTATATCCAACACCCCAATAAGCTGACCTTGGGTAAATATAGGAACCACAATTTCTGAGTTTGAGGCCGCATCACATGCAATGTGTCCTGAAAATTCATGCACGTTGCCTACTCGCTGAACACATTTTTTGGATGCTGCGGTACCGCAGACCCCTTTTCCTAATGGTATGCGTACGCAAGCGATATTTCCTTGAAAAGGCCCCAGCACTAATTCATTTTCTTTTAGCAAATAAAAACCGGCCCAGTTTATATTTTCAAGGTTATTAAATATAAGCGCGCTCACGTTAGCAAGATTGGCTATCAGGTCACTTTCAGAACTAATTAAAGATTCGACTTGGGATAGTAAAGTGGCGTAATGAGTATGGATATCTTGTTTATCTTTGTTAGACAAATTGCCTGAATTAACTGTCGAGTTTTCTGACATTAATACCTCAATAAATGCAAATTATTTTAAGCCTGACAGGGTAACACCAAATGAGAAATTGTTCAGGCATTTTTGTTGTCAGCAGAAGCGGTATAAACCCATGAGGAATTATCATGCATTAGCAATACGTAACAGATAAAAATGGACAATAGTGCTTTAAACAATGCCGACATATTAAGCCAATTTGTATGTTTGTCCGTAATATTTTAAAACTGATGAATCTAAACAAAATGAAAAGTAACAAACCACAACCAAAGAAATTAAACATCAATGTAAACATACTGATATACGCAGCACTGTTTGGTTTAGCGTTATTTTTGATTTATACCGTTGTTTCGGTATTGAGAAGTTAATAGTTATATTACCGTTGTACATAGAAGGACGTCGTTCGAGTGATACCCTATAGACTTGCACTAATTGCGTGTTTTCTACCATTTATATCTGTTCATATTACTTGGCTAGTGTCAGTGGCGTCAGACAATTTACAGCTGTGTCTTCCTTATTGGTCTCATTGTCATTCGATCAGCGCAACTGGACGGCAATATCCCGAGTTTTTTGTATTTAAGGCCTTACTTATTCCTACCGCCGTGTTTATGGCTATTTATTGGTTGTTACTGCATTATTGGGTAAAAAGGTTAACCCTGTGTAGACGAGGTCCGGTATTAGTCACTACAATGGGGATAATAGCCGCAGCAGCGTTGATAGTTTATACCGTTACATTAGGAGCAGTGGGAGACGCCTATGCTCTGGCTAGGCGAATTGGCGTCGTTTTTTATTTTGCGTTTACCTCTTTCGGTCACTTGTTTTTATTGAAGTGGATAAACTCCATAGATACACAATCTTTAGGCATTGTTAAACATCAAAACAACATTACCATAGTGTGTATATTATTAGTGACTACCGCTATCGCCAGTGCTCTGATCGGACTAGTCTGGGAGGGCTGGGACAATTGGGAAAATGCATATGAATGGTGGTTCTCCGTATTTATGATTTCACTATTTTATTTTGTCGCGCAAATGTGGAAACAAACCAATTACCAGATAACACTCAACCTTGATTCGATAAATAATCAGCAGAGCCATGACTGTGACTTAGAAAAATGAGCGCTTAGAAACTCTGTTTGGTCTGCAAGAATTTTTCTATTCATGAGATAAAACCGCTCATATACATTAGGAACAAAGGGCACGGCTATGAGCTTTAAACCCGCTTCTTCAGGGGTTTTAGCTCCTTTGGCGTGATTGCATCGCCTGCAAGCGGTGGCAGAATTTGTCCAAGTGTTTTTCCCCCCTCTGGAGCGCGGAATAATATGGTCTCGGGTTAGTTTGCTTGAATGGAAAACGTCACCACAATAGAGACAAGTGTAATTATCGCGCCGAAAAAGGTACTGATTAGTCAATGAAATTCGCCCGCTGTCTTGCGTAATTTTACCATCACATGCGATGATGGAAGATAGCTCTAAAATGCTTTGTTGACCGAAATTATTCACGCCTCCTCGTAGGACTTTCTTGTGTTCACCAAGTTCAAACAGCACTTTTTCCTGCACATAACACTTTGCTGCTTCCTCTATACTGATCCAAGTTTGGGGCATTCCAGTTTTGTTAAGCCGTAAAATAAGCATAGCCATCCTTTTTTTTATCCAATGTAACACTAAAATTGTATGTTATTGGTTATTTACGTCACCACTTATAAAATTTGTACTGTAATACTTAATTTACATCCAATTGCGACAGGTCAATTATTTGAAGATAGTCTGTAAATCAGACACCGAATTTATTATAAAATCGGGGGCGTGCGGGATCAGCAATTCTTCCGCATGAACGCCATAATTAACGCCAATTCGGGGCATGCCAATAGCTTCTGCCATTTGCATATCGTATTTTGTATCGCCAATCATAATTGCATTATTGGGTTTGATGTCCCATCGTTGTAACAGTTTAATGAGCATGTCTGGTGATGGTTTGGATTGAGCTTCATCAGCGCATATACTGGCTTGAAAATAATGCTCACTGCTGCTGCTTGCAAAGGCTCTGTTAAGCCCTCTGCGAGCTTTCCCTGTCGCAACACCTAATACATAGCGGGACGACAAGTATTCTAAGGTGGGATGAGCATTGTCAAATAGAGTGCAGGGCGTCGTGTCTTTTTTTAAAAACACTTCTTTATAATGCAAACTGACTTGCGTTGCTTTCTCTAGTGAGATACTAAACAGTTGTTGTATTGCTGGCACTAGGCTTATTCCAATGATGTGTTCTACTTGTTCTTTTGTTGGTACAGGTAAATCTGAAAGAACAGCTGCTTGCTGCATACAAGACACTATTTTAGCCGCAGAGTCCATTAATGTGCCATCCCAGTCAAAAATTATATGGGTGACATCTTGTAAACTTGCATTTTGTAAAAAATTACTCATTTATTAGCAACACCTTTAGTAATTAATTGATACACAGTCTTGAAAACCCACTACTATATAATATCACGGAATGATTTTTACGATTAATATGTGACACTTTTGTGATTTGTTGGCCTCTGCGATCCCTAGACTTTGTGGTTAAAACCTAAGGCTCATGTATATTTCTAATAACGCTATTCACTGCTCTTCAAAATATTGCCATTGAGTCGATCCCTGTCACAGAAAGTTTAAAAAAACGAAAGAATGTTCAAAGTCACCGGATTTACTTATTTAACATGACGTATATTATTTATCTAAGTTGATCAAGTAAATGGGTGAGAGACTTATCGTACGGAGCCTCAAAACTGACCTGTTCTTCTGTTTTAGGGTGAATAAATGAGATTTTTTGCGCGTGTAAAAACAACCGTTTGCATCCAAGAGATTTGATTTTCTTGTCAAATTCTAAATCACCATACTTACTGTCATTGGCGATATTATTATTGACGAATTGACAGTGGACTCGAATTTGGTGGGTTCTTCCAGTAATGGGTTTAGCTTCCACTAGTGTTGCAAATGAATAATTCTCAAGCACCTTAAATCGAGTTTCACTCTCTTTGCCGGAGTCGTCCGCAAATACCATTCTCTCGCCACTTTGTAATTGATTTTTACGTAAACTTACTTTTACCTTTTGTTGTCTTTTCGGCCACGTGCCTTTTACCAAGGCGTGGTAGTGCTTATGCATTAGATTATTTCTTAGCTGTTCATGCAAATGCCGCAGTGCGGAGCGCTTTTTAGCGATTAATATACAACCAGACGTATCCCTGTCCAACCTGTGAACCAGTTCTAAGAATGGCGCGTTGGGGCGTAAGCTACGTAAACCTTCTATCAAACCATAATTTAGACCGCTGCCGCCATGTACAGCAATTCCAGATGGTTTATTAACAATAAGTAAGCGGTCATCTTCATAGATAACGGCTTTTTCTAAAAACTCTATTTTATTTTTATCTGGCACATAATTATCTGACTCCTCGAGTCTAATAGGCGGAATCCTTACTTGATCATTAACTTGTATTTTATAGGTAGGTTTTACTCGTTTTTTATTTACTCTAACTTCTCCTTTCCGCAAAATTTTATAAATCTTGCTTTTTGGAACCCCTTTTAAAATTCGTATGAGGAAATTGTCTATTCTTTGGGCATCTTGGTCATTTTCTATTGACATTATCTGTACCTTGTCAAACCGTTCTGCCATATTTAGTTGCCCTTATTATTTGATTAATGTAACAATTTAGTCATAAACGAGTATGCGCTTTAGCAAACTTGTGATAGTATCACGTTGGTTATGACGGCGAGTATGAAGCAAAAGAAGTGCTCATGCTTGGCATCTATAATCCGATAAACTATCAGGCGTTAAAGCGTTATACTAGCCTTGTCAGTACTTTTCGAATTTAAAATTTCCTAAACTGGCGTGAAGCTTGCTTTAAATGTAATGCTTAACACTGAGTTTGTTTTTGCGATGCTTTTTCGAAGTGTATCATTATAAAAGATTTGACGATTGATAAGAAGCATCATTCATCTTAAATGCTGTGGCACTGAATGTGTCGGTGTCTCGATTGAATATGTAAAAACAAATAGATTAACAATTTAAATGAATTTATGGTGATTTTAATGACCAACGTCAATAAAATCGCTTTTTGGTAATTTGCAGACCTAAATGCTAAATGTGGCAACACTTGATGAAAAAACATTAGGTGATAACTTAAAAGATTAAAGAAAGAAGACAAACAACAATACATAATTTTGAGAAATGTTAAAAAGAACGTAACGCTTGCGTTGGAAGTTCCTCGCAGGCTTTAAGATTTTCACAATAACGATTACATGAGTTTATCGACTCGAAACGACTGAAAGTAGGCATAAAAAGTAACTTTAGTTGTATAGTTTTTTTACCTAAAACACCCAGTGTTTTACAGCAATTAAATTAAACAACTCCACTTGAATAAGCGCAGTAACATTAGGGACTTTCGAGCACATTAACAGACGTTACAGTGGCAGTTTAATAGTTTCAAATAAATAAAGCTTGGTTGATAGACACGGCCGACTACATGGCTAAGGTAAGTTTCAATCAGTTTTACAAATACTGCGATACGACAATGGTCGTTCTAGCTCAAAACCTCATGCAGTTGTTGTTTACCTTCAAAGACAGCCAGAGCGCTGTCGCCATAGTTACATTGAACGTCTGCTATATGCAGAGTGTACAAATATGAAAAGAATGCTAATTAACGCCACGCAACAAGAAGAACTTCGCGTGGCACTAGTAGATGGCCAAAAATTATACGACCTCGATATTGAAAGTCCGGGGCATGAACAAAAAAAAGCGAATATTTACAAAGGAACAATTACTCGCGTCGAACCCAGCCTAGAAGCTGCATTTGTTGACTACGGTGCTGACCGGCACGGATTCTTACCCCTCAAAGAAATTGCTAAAACTTACTTTCCCAAGAACTATCGATACGATGGCCGCCCAAGTATTAAAGAAGTCATCTCTGAAGGTACTGAAGTCATTGTTCAAATCGATAAAGAAGAGCGCGGCCAGAAAGGCGCCGCGTTGACCACTTTTATATCGCTTGCCGGCAGCTACTTAGTGTTAATGCCCAACAACCCTAGAGCAGGTGGTATTTCAAGAAGAATAGAAGGCGACGAAAGGACTGAACTCAAAGCAGCCCTGAGCGAGCTCGAGTTACCAGACGGTATGGGTTTAATAGTAAGAACCGCTGGCGTTGGCAAATCACCTGAAGAGTTGAAATGGGACCTAGGTGTACTGGTGCACCATTGGGAAGCAATAACAAATGCTGCCAATAGCAAACCTGCGCCATTTTTGATACATCAAGAAAGTAATGTAATTGTCAGAGCAATTCGTGACTATTTACGCCGTGATGTTGGCGAAATATTAATAGACGACAAAGAAATTTACTCCAAAGCATTGCAACACATAGAACTGGTGAGGCCGGACTTTGTTAGCCGTGTAAAACAATATACTGGCGAAGTCCCTCTATTTTCGCATTATCAAATAGAATCTCAAATAGAATCTGCATTTCAAAGAGAAGTAAGACTGCCTTCAGGTGGCTCTATTGTAATCGATCCAACTGAAGCACTTACCTCTATCGATATAAACAGCGCAAGAGCAACTAAGGGCGGTGATATCGAAGAAACCGCCTATAATACGAATTTAGAGGCCGCTGACGAAATTGCTAGGCAGCTTAGATTGAGAGACCTTGGCGGATTGGTGGTAATCGATTTTATTGATATGACACCAGTGAAACATCAACGCGAAGTAGAAAACCGCATGAAAGACGCTGTTCGGTCGGACCGTGCTCGAATTCAACTCAGCAAAATTTCCCGCTTTGGTCTGCTCGAAATGTCCCGCCAACGACTTCGCCCATCTTTAGGCGAATCAGCACATCATGTTTGTCCGCGATGTGATGGCCACGGAACTATCCGGGGCGTTGAATCTTTAGCATTATCGGTGTTAAGGATCATCGAAGAAGAGTGTATTAAAGATAATACTGGTCAAATAGAAGCACAACTTCCAGTGGCGGTTGCTACGTATCTTTTAAATGAAAAACGCAGCAGCATTCAGACCTTAGAAAAACGCCACAAAGTCAATTTGGTGCTTATCCCAAATCCGAACTTAGACACACCAAAATTCCAAATCTTGCGACGCAAGTCAGGCGACGTTTCTAATGATATGAGTCATGCGGTTGAACTTATTTCAGACCAAGATTCAACAACAGAAACCGCAGCGAATAAAACGGTTAAGCGCGAAGAGCCAATGTTGCAAGGTATGAAAGCGCCAAACCAAGCACCTCCTGCCCTCGCACCTGTCACTGAAAAAACAACTCCAGGGTTGTTGACCAAAATTGGTAAATTCATAAGCGGATTATTTGCTACTCCCGAAACACCGGTTGAAGAAGAAAAGACACAACACAAAAAACAGCCGCATCAAAATAAGCGTAGACAAAATCGAAATGGCCAACGCGACGATAGAAACAGAAATCGTCAAAATAAGCGTCATCGTAATGATGACAGACGACCGTCCAATAAAAAACAGCCATCAAAAAATGTTGCCGAACGCGATGTGCAATCTCCCAACGACAAAAATGCTCAAGAGACCAAGCAGCCAAAAGCGCATCAAGCAAGTAACACCAGCAATAATAAAGCTGAGAAACGTGAAAAGCCGCCTAGACAAGCTCGCAAAAAGCCTCAAGAAAGACGTGAGAGACGGCCAGATAGACCAAGTGTCAGAGTAACTGATGACGAAAATATCAGCCCAGTAGTCGCGAGTAATGAGTCAGCATCAACTGAAAATAAAACAAGTATTGACTCGTCAACACCTGTTGAACCGAAGCGATCTGAAGTTGCTTCAGCCACATTGGATCCTAAGAAAATAGAGTCTGCTACCCTACAAGAACAAGACGTAAAAGGTAGAACAGATACTGGCTCGCCGCTTACCGGGCAGGATAAAGTAGAGGCAACCGATGCGGATTCAGCCCAAAAGCCTTCTGAGCAATCGTTAAAGTCGGCCAGTGAAGATGATCAAAGCAATCGCGACAAAGAAGCAGAACCCTCAGACCAATCTGCTAAGGCTAAAGGCAGGGGAAGACGCAGCGCTAGGCATGTCCGATCTTCTGGTCAAAAACGCAAAACAACTGAATCAAGCGAAGCAAAACAGGTAGAGTTGATGTTTGATGCAGAACTGTCTAAGCAAAAAGATTTGCAAACATCTCCAGAAGAGCAAACTGGAGTAGGTAATGAGCAGGCAACGGACAATACTAAGGATGCCATCAATACTGAAGCAACTGCCAGTGAGAAAGTCGAGGCTGTTGAGAAACCAGTGGAAGATGCCAACGATGCTGATGTCAAGCAGTCAGAAGAATCGGAACCAGTGCAAGACGAATTATTGTTAACTGAAAATGAAAAGATAGACGTTGATGATGAGCACAGTAACAATGAGACAGAGTCAAAAGTGGCTACTGCTTCCGAAGAAGAACTGCCAGCGACTGATAGTGGATCTCAAAATAATGACGCATCTGCTAAAGCAAATGATGTTGAAACAAGCAATGAAATAGACGAAAAAGCAGACGATGCCAGTGCGCAAGTCAGAGAAAAAGCTTCAGAACTCGAGACGTCTGCTTCGTTGAAAGAAGATGCTGAAGAAGTGATGGTGTACCAGCCAATGAAATTTACTTCTGCTCCAACGGCAAACCCTCTCCAGCTTGATATTCAAGATTTGGAAATCGCCACTCAAGCGATGGATGATGCGAAAAGGTCAAAATATGTGAGTTCACAGAAGATGGCGACCATGTCCAAAGCGTCTGAAACTTCAAGTGCTCCCGCCACAAAGCCTGAGCAAATAAGCGAAACTGAATAAACCGTTAATGGTTAGAAATTCAAAAGGCCCTTAGAATATAAGGGCCTTTTTTTATGTTAAGCGTTTTGAAATATGCGCTAGATCATTACAAAAGGGCTAAATAATCGTTGGCATGTAAGGTTATTTAGCATTTTATTTCTTTGTGCTGGATTTCGTCGTTGTGCCTGTTTTTTTTGTCGCTCTGGTTTTTTTTGTCGTGCCAGACTTCTTAGCCGCAGGCTTTTTGCGTTTGTCATCCGCGACCCACTTGCCATTTTGATACCAAGCAGACCAACCTGTTGCTTTTTTATCTGCATTTTCTGACATGACATATTGTTGCTTAGTCTTTCTGCTATATCTCACAATTGTCGGATTATTATCAGGATCTTTTTGAGGCGCATCTGCCAAATAATAAAACTTAGGAGAAATACGATCTCTAAATCTTGCCAACTCGGACACGAGTGGCGCTCTAGTTTCACGTGATTTAGGGAAATTAGACGCTGCTAAGAAAATGCCAGAAGCGCCATCCCTTAACACAAAATGGGCATCAGAATTCTGGCAAGGCAACTCTGGTAAAAATACTGGATCTTCCTTAGGTGGCGCGACCTCCCCATTTTTTAGTAGCTTACGGGTATTTTTACATTGCTCATTCGTGCAACCAAAATATTTTCCAAAACGCCCGTTTTTCAACTCCATATCGCTATGGCATTTATCACACTCAATAACTGGGCCGTCGTATCCTTTAAGCTTAAAAGTTCCTTTTTCAATTTCATACCCCATACAGGCTGGCGCATTACCACATATATGTAACTTGCGATTTTCATCTACCAAGTAACTGTCCATCGCCGTTTCACAGACAGGGCATCGTTTCTTGGATCTCAATGCTTCTGTTTCGAGTTCTTCCTCATCGTCTACTTTTACGACTTCCTCGCCAGGAATTAAATTCATGGTCGTTGTACAGCGCTCTTTCGGAGGCAATGAGTAACCTGAACATCCCAAAAATACGCCGGTAGAGGCTGTCCGTAAATTCATATGACGCTGACAGGTGGTGCATTCAATATCAACTGGCACAGCCTGATTAGGCAACATGCCCCCGTCATCGACATCTTTTTCCGCGGTTGACAATTTCTGTGAAAATTCCGCATAAAATCGGTCTAACACTTCTTTCCAAGAAAGATCGCCTTGAGCAATATCATCAAGACTTTGCTCCATATTCGCAGTGAAATCGTAATTAATTAAATCGGCAAAATTATCGACAAGCCTGTCGTTGACAATCTCACCCATTTTCTCTGCATAAAATCGTTTATTCTCAAGCTTGACGTAGCCTCTATCCTGTATAGTAGAGATGATACTTGCATAAGTTGATGGCCGCCCTATTCCTCGCTTCTCCAACTCTTTAACCAACGAGGCCTCATTAAATCTGGCGACGGGCTTAGTGAAATGCTGTTTTGGATCCAAAGCTTTGCAAGTAAGGGGCTGTCCTACTTTAAGATTGGGCAACTCTGCCACCGCATCGTTTTTCTTTTTAATTTGATTAAGCACTTTCGTCCAGCCATCAAACACCAAGACGCGTCCTTTGGTAATTAATTCGTATCCATTGGCGTGAACTTTGATATTTGTGGCGTTATATTTTGCATTAGTCATTTGACATGCTAAAAATTGTCGCCAAATAAGCTCATAGAGTCTCTGAGCGTCTCTTTCCATATCACTTAAGCTTGCACCCTTAACATTCACATTCGACGGTCTTATCGCTTCGTGTGCTTCTTGTGCGCCTTCTTTACTGCCATAGCGAATAGGCTTTGCGGGCAAGTAGTTAGAACCAAACTCATTTTCAATAAAATGCCGACAAGCTTCAACTGCTTCGCTAGACAAATTAGTTGAATCGGTTCTCATGTAAGTTATATGTCCCGCCTCGTATAATCTTTGCGCCATTGTCATGGTTTTTTTAACGCCGAAACCAAGGCGAGTGCTTGCAGCTTGCTGCAATGTAGAAGTAATAAACGGTGCAGATGGTTTGCTTTGAGTTGGCTTAGACTCCGTACTTGCAACTTTAAATTCGGCGTTTTCAAGGTCTGAAACCGCTTTATTCGCTTGCTCTTCGTTAACAGGTTTAAATGCTTGGTCGTCTTTTTTTGTGACCAGCATTCTAAGTTCATTGCTTTGCTTGCTACCCTCTGTGGTAAGGTCTGCGTGAATGTCCCAAAACTCTTCGGGAACGAATGATTTTATCTCTCTTTCTCTTTCTACTACAAGACGCACAGCGACCGATTGTACTCTTCCTGCAGATAACCCTCTTGCCACTTTTTTCCACAATAAAGGCGACAACATAAAGCCAACCACTCTATCTAGAAAGCGACGAGCTTGTTGAGCGTTTACTCTATTAATATTCACATTGCTTGGGTGTGAAAAGGCTTCTTGAACAGCAGATTTTGTGATTTCGTTGAATACTACACGCTGAAATTCTTTGCCTTTTGCGTTAAGCAACTCTTGCAAGTGCCACGCGATGGCTTCTCCCTCGCGGTCAAGGTCGGTTGCAAGATAGATAGTGTCGGCTTGCTTTGCCAATTTCTTTAGTTCATTGACGACCTTTTCTTTGCCTTGCAATATTTGATAATGCGCATGCCAATTCTGTTGAGGGTCCACGCCCATTCGGTCAACCAGCTTTCTATACTCGTACTCTTTTAAGTATTGTGACTTTTCATTGTCACTGTAAGTATTGAGTTCTTTTGCTGGCTTTTTAGGCTCAACGAGACCAAGCGACTTAGTCGGTAAGTCTCTTACGTGACCGACACTGGATTTGACAATAAAATCTTTGCCTAAATATTTATTTATCGTTTTAGCTTTGGCTGGAGATTCTACTATTACTAGTGATTTTCCCATTTATGAATAAAAACCTTTTAAATTTAGATAATTGACACGTTTCACTGAGCGATTAAGTTGCGTGCTTACCGCGTTTTCCTTTTTTAAGATATATCTGCAAAGTGAATAGAAAACAAGCTCAGCTGTATAAATATCTTCAACTTAATTTAGAAGCTATTGTTTTTTATACGTTTTTCCTAGAAAATCATTGGCAATAATATTTAAGTGAGTATAATCCGCGCAACAACGAACAATAATATTGTATTTTATATTAGACACTTTTATTAGGAGGCGACTGGCTATGTCAGCAATTGAAGCGAATTTTGATGGATTAGTAGGTCCAACCCATAACTACGCTGGTTTGTCGTATGGCAACGTTGCCTCAAAATCAAATGCAAAAGTAATAAGTAGTCCAAAGCAAGCCGCATTGCAAGGTTTACAAAAAATGAAGGCCTTGTCTGACTTGGGCATGGTTCAAGGGGTACTTGCGCCACAGGAGCGTCCAGATATATATACACTTAGACGCCTAGGGTTTACTGGTAATGATTCCGAGGTGCTCTACAAGGCATCAAAACAGGCTCCTCAAATTCTTCTTAACTGCTGTTCGGCTTCTAGCATGTGGACGGCGAATTCTGCCACTGTATCGCCAAGTGCAGATTGTGCCGACAATAAATTGCATTTTACTCCCGCTAATTTGACCAATAAATTCCATCGCTCGATTGAGCCTGAAGTAACAGGTAATATTTTAAAGGCAATGTTCAGTGATGGCGACCAGTTTGCGCATCACCAGCATTTACCAGAGAACGACCACTTTGGTGATGAGGGGGCAGCCAACCATACTCGTTTTTGTGCAGAATACGGCGAACAAGGTGTTGAATTTTTTGTATTTGGTAAATATGCCTTTGATAACTCAAAGGCCGCGCCAAAGAAGTTCCCAGCTCGACAGACCTTTGAAGCTAGCCAAGCAATTGCACGTTTGCATAATTTAAATTATGCCAAAACCGTCTACGCTCAACAAAACCCAGACGTGATAGATCAAGGGGTTTTCCATAATGATGTTATTGCAGTAGGAAACAAAAACGTTTTGTTTTATCACCAACAGGCCTTTTTAAATACTCAACAAGTGAAATCGGACATTTATCAAGCCTATGATCAGGACGACTTTCATTTTATCGAAGTTGCAAGTGAAGAGGTTTCAGTAAACGATGCGGTCAAAAGCTATTTGTTTAATACTCAACTGATCAACTTGCCCAACGGTAATATGGTGATAATTGCACCATTAGAATGTGAACAAAATGCATCTGTAAAGCGCTATTTAGACAGGCTTGTGGTTGAAGACAATCCAATCACAAAAGTGCATTTTTTTGACGTTAAGCAAAGTATGCAAAATGGCGGCGGCCCTGCATGTTTACGATTGAGAGTGGTGTTAAACGACGCTCAACAAAAGGCGGTAAATCCCAATTGTGTTATGAACGAAACACTATATCAAACTTTGACTTTATGGGTGGATAAGCATTACAGAGACACGTTAAACGCAGACGACTTAGCAGACCCAGAGCTTTTGATAGAGTCAAGAGCGGCGCTGGATGAGTTAACTCAAATCCTTCACTTAGGTAATGTCTATTCGTTCCAGAAGGCATAGGCTGTTCAGTAAAACCACCATGCTCCAAATAAAATAAAAGCGCTAAGTACTTCATAATCTTAGCGCTTTTAGCCCTTTAACCGTTTTGTAAAGCACAAGAGGTAAAACCAGTGGGTGTTGGCAGTACCTTGATTGCGTTTTAAGTTTCCTTTAACTACAGAGTATCGTCACAAAATACACCCACTCCAAATGGACTATTCGGTGGCTTATTCGTAATAGGCGATAGATCAGATGTAGCAATACCAAGGGTATATACCTGGGATTGAACAGATTCTGTACCAGAAGACTGACCAAATACTTTTATATTCACCGTTGTCCATACCGCATACTGTTTCGGATATCTTACTTGAATCGTTGCAAGACCAAATTCATCCGTTCTACTAATGTTGTCTTTGAAACTAATTGACGCGACGTTACCTGGAGTTAACTCACCGTCTCTGTTTCTGTCTTCACGATAATCTTCATTGCCTTGTTCATCGACAACTAACCCCTGCAAACGACCATCTCTGTTCAAGTCTTCGCTCGCACAACCACCGTCAGGCGTTGTGACAGTTGCAAAGTAAAGGCTGTTCGTTTCATCCCATTCCCAAAATCCCTTTCGATAAGCTCCTTGCGATGTAGGAGTTATCGATGCCGTAAGAGCCGCATCTGAAATAGGACGACCAGACGAGTCCGTAACGATAACCGCAAACTCTTTCATATATGTAGAGGTATCGGGAATTTCTATGGTATTACCAGTACCCAAACTAATATCAAATGCTCTATCGCCCACCGTAAGATCGGTACTTTCTGTTACACCATCGCTGGTTGCCTCTATCGTAACTCCGCTGTCCCCACTTACGCCGTTTGATGTATAAACGGTAGAGGCAATACCATTACTGTCAGTAATGGCAGAATTTGGCGAGATACTGCCACCAGAAGAATCACTAGTGAGTCTAAACGTTACTTCTTTATCTTTAACTAAGTTACCACGAGCATCTCTAATCATCGCAGTGATAGTGGACGTTTGACCCTCTGGACCAATAAGGTCAGGTGTAGCATCAACGATGATATTATCGACTTCGGTGGCGACAAATTCCACATTTGTTCGCGCTGTAACTTGATTGTCATCGCTGTCTATTCCAATGGCTGAAATGGACGCTTGTCCTGCAAACTCCGAAGAAATAACCACGTTAGCTCGACCTTGAGCGTCCGTTGTTACCGTATTTTCACCAATAATATTACCTCTGGAGGTGGAAACAGTGATTCTTCCTCCAGCGAACGGATTGGCGTTTTTGTTCCATTGAATGGTTAACTGGTATCCTTGGTTAAGATCAAGACCAGATGTGGGGACATTAACGAAACTGAAGTCGTCTTCTTGTACCGAAATGTCAAAATCAGTGCTTGCATTTAATGATCTTGCGACAATGTTTGTTGTACCGCTTACGGTCGCGTCAAAATCGACAGTTACCTGTCCATTTTCGCTTGTCGTCGCACTTAATTGACCTTCTACACTCGTAGTAGTCACGCCATTTCTTGTAAAGCTTAAGCTACCTCTATCAACGGATAAATCGACCTGTTGTCCTGAAATACCATTTCCATCTGAATCTGAAACCACAATGGTAATAGGTGCACTGTCATTTAAAATGACCGAACTAGGACCATTAATATTCACTTCAGTGCCGACAACATCGATTTCGAGCGTTTCAGATAATGACCCAGATGTGGCAGTAACCGTAATCGTTCTATTTTCTTTATTGTTTCTCGTACTTAATAACGCCCTTGCTGTGCCGTCGCTTCCCGTTTGTGGATCTATATCGGCTAACGACGCATTTTGGTCAACCGAAAATGATACTTCAACGCCGGGTAATAATACGTTTTGGTCATTTTTTACAACAGCAATGAGCTCAATATCATCCCCACCACTAGACGCTAATTGCACTGCATTGGCAAACAATTCTAGCGTGGTAGGAATCGCCTGCTGGGTACCCAAACTCTGAAATCCAGCAACAACTGGTGTTGCATCTTCAACACTTGCCGTAACGGTGCCACTTCCGCTTAGAGACCCAACGGTCAGTCTTATGGTCGCCACTCCGCTTTGATTTGACAAGGAGGTTTGAGTGTCATTATTGAAATCCGCCAGACCGGGTTGGCTTAAAGTAAAGGTTACTACTTGTCCAGATACAGGGTCGCCATTGTCATTGGTTACGAGGACATTAACGTTAATTGGCATTCCTTCTGCTAGCACAGTACTTTCTATATCTTGACTGTCTACCAATGACATTCTCAAAGATAGCTGTTGAGTTTGAGCTGGATCCGGAGAGGGGTCTGGCTCATCGCGGGTTAGCGGTTCGCTTCCACCTCCACATGCAGTGATCAAAAAAAGTGCGGTGATGTATATAATTATCAACTTAGCGGTTTTCATGCAATTTCTCATCTTGTACGAATTTTGGGCGTTTCACTCAACGGTGATTAGCAGAGTTTATAAAAGGATTTAGATTTTGCGTTATACTTGTTAATCTTAGGTATTTAGACTAATAACAAAAAACAATGGGTCTTTGCATGTCACAACCAGATACTAAATCCAACTTAACCTTACGCATCTTTATCGGCATGCTTGCCGGAATCGTTATAGGCGCATTAATACAATTTTCTTATGATGAATCTGGCGACTTTGCCTTTTCGTTTTTTGGTATAGATTTTTCATTCCAAGGCTTTTTTGTTCAGGGCATTTTTGAAATTGGCGGTAAAATTTTCGTCAACTCGCTAAAAATGCTAGTTGTTCCATTGGTGTTTGTGTCTCTAGTGTGCGGCGTAAGCAGTTTAAGTGACCCGTCCAAACTTGGTCGCCTTGGTGGCAAATCGGTTTTACTATATGTCTTCACAACCTGTATAGCAGTGACATTTGCCTTGGTCATGGCACTATTGATACAGCCGGGTTCTGAATTTGAGATGACTACTCAGGAAACCTATGAGGTCAAACAAGCCCCACCTTTAGCTCAGGTCATTATTGATATGTTTCCGTCTAATCCAATTGCCTCAATGGCGGAAGGGAACATGCTGCAAATCATTGTCTTTGCGCTTTTATTTGGAGTAGCCATCACCAAAGCAGGCGAACACGGCAAGAAAATTCAAAGCGCTTTTGAATCGCTCAATGAAGTGATCATGAAAATAGTATTAATTATTATGAACCTTGCGCCGTATGGTGTATTTTTCTTAATGGCAAAATTGGCTGCCACCATTGAGCTAAAAGACTTTGGCAGCATACTTAAATATTTCTTATTGGTGTTTGTCTTACTCATTTTACATGCTCTTATTACTTACCCTACTTTACTCGCGACGCTCGCTAGGCTAAACCCGCTAACTTTGCTGTATAAGATGAAAGATACTGCTATTTTCGCATTCAGTTCTTCTAGCAGTTCAGCGACTCTGCCTGTCACTATGGCAACTGCCCGCAACAAACTAGGCGTGAACCGCTCAGTAGCCTCATTTACGATCCCTTTAGGCGCGACTATCAATATGGATGGAACGGCTATTATGCAAGGGGTTGCCACCGTATTTATTGCTCAAGTTTATGGCGTTGATCTGACCACGACTCAACTATTGATGGTCGTGCTAACAGCAACGCTTGCCTCAATTGGAACTGCGGGTGTTCCAGGTGTGGGGCTGATTATGCTCGCAATGGTATTACAGCAAGTTAACTTACCTGTTGAAGGGATCGCGTTGATTATAGGCATAGACCGCTTATTGGACATGACACGAACCGTTGTCAACGTTACCGGAGACTGCACAGTTGCTTGCATAGTGGCCAAGTCTGAAAAAGAACTAGACGAGACTGTCTTTAACAATAAAGAAGCCTAGTATAACCGGTTAGTGCAAATTGGTAGCGGGGGCTAACTTAGCAGCTTGCCGCGCTGGATAGAGCGTGGCAATCACTGCAATTACTACCACCATAGAAGACGTTAGCAAAACGTCTATCCAATTGAGTTTTGATGGAATACTCTTAGTAAAATATATATCTCCAGATATAAATTCTGAACCAGTCACCCATTCAAGAGCATAAATGATTTCACTCAAATACAAGGCCAGCAATACACCTATCAGTGTGCCTATTAGTGCGCCTTTTAAACCATGATAAAGTCCTTTAAAGACAAAAATAAGCGCGATGCTGGTGCTGGTTGCGCCTATGGTTTTCAGTATTGCAATCTCTTTACTTTTTTCTTCTACTGACATAACAAGTGCTGAAACAATATTGAAACATGCAACAGATATAACAAGTGCGAGCACTATATATACAACCATCCTGATTAATTGAATGTCTTGGTACAAGTGCCCTTTTGTCCTTGTCCAGTCAGAAATATAGGCCGCTTGCTCAAATTGGTAGCCATATTCTCTTATCACTCTGTTCGCTAGAAACGGATCGAATAATTGTATTTCTAAATGAGTGTATTGATTTTCAAAACCGAGTAATTCGGCCAAATAGGATTGGTCAACAATGGCAAGTTGATTATCTAATTCGCCGCCTACGGATATAGAGCCGATTACAGTTACCCATGCCGATTTAGGCGCTTTAAAACTCAAATCGCTCGTATTCGAAGGCAGCAGTATTTGAAGCCTGTCGCCCATTTCAATGCGGTTTACTTCAAGTAATTTTTCCCCAAGAATAATCCCATCTTTTACCTGTCCAAACGCTTCAACAAAACTTTTGCCGCTAAGGTTCTCTTGCTGAGCAACTGTTTGACTAAAGGTCGTAAACTGGCTAAATTTTGCTTCAAAATATGCATCATTTGCACCGATTATAGACACCGCCTTCATGTCTTTGCCAAACTGCAACAGACCGGTAGCCTTATTGATGGTAAACACATGTTGAACCCGAGGGTCGAGCTCTATTCGACTTTCAAAATTAGGGGCAGGATTTAGCCCTGTCGTGCCTATGCTAAAAATTTCGCCATGAGGCACTACTTTTAACAAAGTATTTCTCAATTCATATTCAAACCCGTTCATTACAGAAAGTAGCAAAATTAACACAGCACTGCCCAACCCGACACCAATCGTTGAGACCGACGATACAAACTTGATATAAGAATCTTCTGTCTTTGGCTGTTTAAAACGCTGAGCGATTTGGAAACTAAAACGGATCATGACTCAGTAAACTGTCCATTGACTAATGTCAGTGTAACGTCCATATGTTTCGCAAGTTCGTGATCATGCGTAACAATGACTAAGCTAGTGTGCTCTTTTTGATTGATATCTTTTAATAAAGCGAGTATCTCTTCACTAGATTCTTTGTCCAAGTTTCCAGTGGGTTCGTCTGCCATTATGATATTCGGTTTATTTACTAATGCTCTAGCGATGGCGACTCTCTGACGCTCCCCTCCCGATAACTGCTGAGGTTTATGCTTAAATCGATGAGACAAGCCTACCCTCTCTAGCAGAGATTGAGCTAACGGGTAAGCCTGAGACTTTTGCATGCCACCAATAAGACTAGGCATTGCAACATTCTCTACTGCGGAAAACTCGGGTAATAGATGATGAAACTGATAAACAAAGCCAAGCTCAGTATTTCTAAAATTGGCCTGTTGTTTTGCATTAAAGGAAAAAAGTGACTTGTTTTTATATAGCACAGTTCCAGATGTTGGGCTGTCCAAAGTACTTAATATGTGCAAAAGCGTGCTTTTGCCTGATCCTGATGCCCCCACAATGGCGATGGTTTGGCCTGACTCGACCGACAAATTAATTCCATGCAGGATCTCAACCGACTGCTGGGCATCTACATATGTTTTATAAATATCTTGAGCAATTAAAATTGGAGAAGCCATAAAAATGTTGTCTTATTATTTAATCAATATATTACCCATAACCAAAGACAGTTCATATAAAATTTTGCAAAAACTGAGATGTTAGAGAATGTTGATGCTGGAAGAGGTGATAAAGAAAAGTGTTGAAGTCTTTGGAATTGATGGCGGAGTGGACGGGACTCGAACCCGCGACCCCCGGCGTGACAGGCCGGTATTCTAACCAACTGAACTACCACTCCACATGGTATTATGCTAAGTGCTTAACTTACTGTGTGGCGGAGTGGACGGGACTCGAACCCGCGACCCCCGGCGTGACAGGCCGGTATTCTAACCAACTGAACTACCACTCCGCATTACAGCAAATAAGCAAATCGATGATGGCGGAGTGGACGGGACTCGAACCCGCGACCCCCGGCGTGACAGGCCGGTATTCTAACCAACTGAACTACCACTCCG
>CBFIBG010000079.1:0-31600 GCA_965660815.1 Glaciecola sp. | reverse complement strand
GCTGAGTTTTATTTAATACTTTTGGTGCCTTTTGAAGCGTTTCGATATCAATTATGGCTTGCTCAGTGAGCAAAGTATCATAAATAGACGAATTTTCAGGCATGTTGTAATGTGACGACCCCTCTATTGATTCAGCCCTGTTTTGAGATTGATATAACGCGTCAGTGTTTAAAGCACACTGATATGCCAAGCTATCATCAACAACGCTTGAATACTTAGAGAATCCTTCGTGCATTTTGTACTGCCGCCAAAAATCCAGTATACGATCGCAATTAAGCGCTTCGGGCCCATAAAAACTTGCCATTAATTGATACTTTTTTTGCAATTTAACAGGACTTAGGTGCTCACCTAAATAACCGTATATTTGTTTTTGCAGATAATTAGCGGTTTCTTTTATTGCGGATGCACCATTGCCTACAAGTCTCTGAGCTAGATTCGATAACAAATTGGGAATGACCAATATTAACCACTCAATGAAGCAGGCCAATAAATTGGCTCGGGTATAGCGAATCGAGAACGAATATTGATTAATGTGCATGGCCACAAATTCAGTTTCTACATTCAAACGCATATTTGACGTGACGGTAATACACCCGTGTTTTTGCTTTTCGTCATGCGAAGCAGCATTAAAATGTAAGCCAGTAGTTTCATTTTTAGCCCTAAAAAATTCTTGCGCGCAGTGATCAAAGTAAGCTTGACTGCCGACTTTGTGATGCCCATCTTCACACCAGAAAAAAAATAAAAGTTGCTGCTTTGTTGCCTTTGGCAATCCTTTAGAATGCAATACCATCCATGCATAGTGAGCGAACTCGAAACACAGATTAGCGTATTTTCTACAGACCAAATTGGCAGCCAAAGCGTCTACCGAAGTCTTAGAAAATTTTGCTAAACCATTGCTCAAGCATGTGTCATGTAACAACTGAAACTCTTGCCTGAGTTGTTCAGTCACGCCTAATATCGGAGTATGACTTTTCTGTTTTGTATGACTTAGTTCTTCATTGTCCATTAATATTAAATAACTGAATACAGATATTGCTTATTCAAGCAATTCTTGTTGATTAAAAGGGTTGGCGGTTACTTCATATGAATTAAACTTAACAATAAATTCCTCTATTTTAAGTTCACAGGGCACCAAAATAGGCATTTCACCTAGAACCATAATGTTATCTATTAACAGATTGATGTCTTGATTGACCGGCTTTAACATTGGAGCCGGTTCAAGACTAATTTGCGCAACTGGAATACACATCTGGTCTTCGTCAACACTAACGGACAGCTCGTTCATCCCAACTACCTTTAATGCGCCACTTTTTTTATGAATGAGTAAAACAACGCTTTGGTTTAAGTACACCATATCGTTGCACTGGGCTATAAGATTATCTGGCCAAAGTTTATCCAACTCGTCTTTGGCCAGAAGATCATTGGCAAACTCATTAAAAGACAATTGCATGTAACTAAAATCTTTTGGGATAACAATATCTAAACCGACAGACTTGGCAGGATGCTTACTGCCTAATTGCAACAGGTCGGTATTAGTTAATCGTACTCTTTGATTGGGCTTACATTTTTTCCGGTTGATGAAACTACCATTTTTACTGTCCAGATCTTTATAGTAAAAGATACCCTCTTCGCGGACTATTTCACCATGTTTCCCCACTCTAGACACAAACGTATGATTGATCGGAAATATGCCATCTCGCATGCTGATCCAAGTTAAATCTACGGTCTTGGGTAACCTCCCCAAATACACCTTTTTTGTGTTGAATACCACAATCCCACCTGTATCACCTACGCTATTAAGCACAAAAGCTTCTATCGGTTTGGCCGCGGATTTTTTTATTCTTTTTATGAGTTTATTAATTGCTCTAGACTGTTTATTTAGCTTCTTATTTTCAGACGCTAACTCATCAGCCTGATAAAGTTGTTTTAATGCTTTGAGCGGCTTTCTTTGCTTGTGATTACTCAATGCTTTTGCAAGTTTATTTCTTATCCACTGCTCATCTTTCGATAATTTATCTCCACTCACCTCAAATTCTTTTATTTTGTCTGTTAGTCGTAAGGCTGCTGCGTTACCTTTATCCATGTGCATTGATTTAGATAAAAATAGCTTGGCAGTGGTTATGTCTCCTGCATCAAAATAAAGCTTAGCTTGATTGCAGAGCTCATTTGATTCTTCAGCTACTCTTGACCAATAGATAGCTGGAGAGGCCCATCTTTTTGCTAAAAAATAGAGACCAAACTTTGCGTCTTGATGGGTTTTTAACCATTTTGTCGCATTTCTATGTTCCGAATAATATTCAAGCTTAGCATTCAATACATTTCTTCTAATGAACCAAATGATGACACTAAAACAGAGTAATATCATGAGAAGTGAGCTTAGCATCGAAGGCGTGTAAGGATTACCGCTTCGAGTAATGTCTAATATTATTTCACCATTACTTGGCCGCCTAGTCTCAATATCAATATCAATGCCCAATCCACGCTGATAAAAAAACCGTTCTATAAAGTCTGCAATCGACTCTTGTGACATCGTGCTCAGCAGCTCATATTGAGTAATTTGTACTGGAAAAAACTGTCCAAACATCGTGTTTTTTTGTGACGAAGTCTTTAATTTTAAGTAGTGATTGTTGGGATCACCAATTATGTATGTTGAAAAACCGTTGAGTTCTTCGAAAACAAAATTATTAAGATGAATGGAATATTGTCGCTTGGGCGTTAACTCTTCAATATTGTGCAAAACAATCGTGCCCATGTCTTGCGCTAGTCTAAAAAGTGACTGATAAGATATCGTTTCAATTAGACGCAAATGTTCAGACATCACGATTTTGAAGGTAATTGGGTCAATGACATTAATTTCTAAATGTAAAGGCTGTTGAGCAGCTTGGTCATTTATGCCATCTAATGTCGCAAGGCGATTGTAAAAGGCATCGGTTGGAGTAACTGTGTAAAATACCACAAGCCCAATATCAGATGATTGTTCCTTGATCGACTCTAGGGTTGCTTGAATATTATCGTTACCACAGTACGCTAGAGTACAATCGGAAAAAAAACGAGAGTTTGAGATAACTTCAACATTGTTCTCCCGAAACTTTTGGGTTAATCCGCTGTCGATCGCGTCTAATAAGCTAGTCGAAGCCGGCGCTCTTATAAGCTGGTTAACCTGTGTGACCTCAGAGGGGCGAATACCCTGTAACTTGGGTATTAACAATACTTGCCAATTTTGAGGACCAGTAGGTTTAGAATAGTTGGAGTCTGAGGTTTTTGCTGCCACCACTGACAATATGCAGGTCGCAAACCAAATGTTAATTGCAAAGATTAGGTAGACTAGCCTAGGGAGCATTGAGAATTAACCAGATTAAGAATATAAAACAATATAGTGTAATCATACATTTAAATCATGTTGACTAAAAGAAATCGTAGGTACAAGTCATGACCATATTTACTCTAGCTTCCAAATTAAACGAAAACTGACATTCGAACTTGAAGCCGTTTTTAACAGCCTATCAAATTGCAAGGGGGTTAACTGTATTTGATGATTTAGATATGAACCTCCTGCCACTACCGCTTGGTCGCATCGCTCTATGGTATTTAGCAAATTATGCGAGTCGAGCTGCTTAAAATCATTCCTCCAACAGTCTTGCAGCCATTCTTGAGCATTCCCATAAAAGTGAATTAATCCATGTGCATCATGCGAAATGGCATCGACGGGGATCAATGAATTGACAAACTGATATTTAGATGAGTTTTTGCAATCTTGACAGTGAGATACTTTTGAAATGTTTTGGTTAACATTGCTAGAAGCAATGATTTGCCATTGAGTCAGTGAAGGTAAACTAAGATTTTTACCCAAATATGCACTGAGCCATGGAATAAAGTGTTCTGTTACGTCATACCAAGTTACATTCACCTTGGGCAACTTGGGCTGAAATCTGTCTCTATCCGTAGCATTTGCTGCCTTATTTAAGGTTGAAAATTGCTTCTTAGAAGTGGAAGGACGACAAGCACCTTCGTCAATACAAAATTGGTATAGCTGCTGAGATACCTCGTGTTTCATTATCAACACATCAGTAAGTTCATCAATTTTCTGCCATTCTATCAATTCAACCTGTTTATCATTAAAAGGATCCTCAATCACATCTTTTATTGCACCATTGAGGTCATTATTTATGCCTTTGTAATTCACACTTTCTTTTCTTTGTGACTTGTTTGCAGTTCTTTCCTCAAGCCTTTTTGAATCAAATAAAGGAACTCTTGGTTGTTGAGTAAAAGATGTTAAGCCTTGTTCAGGTTTGTGCGTTGCTGTTTCAACTGAATCACTCTTGCTAAAAGGCTGATAGATGAGCGCAAGTGCCACCAGAACAATGATGAAAACAGATAGAGCCACGATATTTAAAAATGTAAATCTAACCAGTTTTGATTGGTGGTAAAAATACTGATTAAGTAGATTATCGGCTCGATGTATATGAGTGTTCAAAGATGCGTGTCCCTGCTCTAATAGACCTTCATAATGTTGCCGAGATAACCTGATTTTTTTAATGTGTGAAGACTTCAAATGGGCGTTATGAATGCTCTTATCGGCGTGCAAATGCACAAGATGTTCAGCCCAATTGAACCAGACATCTAAGCCTTCTTGCTGACAAAGATAATCTTTTCTCTCTTGTACTAATACAGTAAGAGCGTGATTGATATTATCGCCTGTTGATGGAAATGATGCCTTATTACTACTTTTTTGTGAAGCTGACTTGGTCTCAATGCTTTGTAACGAATTGAGATAGTCGATTTGACTAGCCGGGATATGTCCATATTCTCTTAGCGTTTGGTCTATTTGAATTTCTAGCTTCGAGAGCGGTTGTGTCTGAAATACATCATCAACGCATACTGTCGGATAATCCTCGGGCTTATTCATACAATCATCAAGTGCGGCCAAGCATTCTCTTGCTGATGAAAATTCACGTTTTTCTGTTAGACCTAGAAGGTCGCAGATTAGGTGGATTGTTGGGTTTGATACTAACCCGCCTAATTCTTTTTTAATCAACGTATATGCGTCTAGACGACTGCTTTTTTCAATTACGTCTGCTGGAGGTTTACCCATTAATAATCTGTAAAAGACTGCTCCGACCGAATATAAATCCCATTGCAGGCAATGCGCTTTATTTGGTTTTTTTACAAATAAGTCAAGGATGTTTTTTTGTTGCTGCGCAAGTGCGATTAGATCAGGACTAGTATACTCAACGGTCAAGCCGCTTATCTTGCTCTCAGCAAAATCATGTTTAATCACCTGATGTAATCGACCTGATGGCAAAATACAAGCACTGCCGAAATCACTGATAACCGCCTTACATTGTTCATTTAGCAATATGTTTTGTGGCTTGATATCAAGATGCAGAACACCATTAGAATGAAGACAGTCCAAACCGTGCAGTATGTCTTTTATTATCGAAAAACACAGGTCGCTGCGCAGCGTTTGCTGACTTTTTGACACCAATTCCGCTAGGTTTTGAGAACACTGTTGCATGATTAAAAATGGACGTTGTTCAAACTCACCAGTGCGTAATAAATAAACCAGATTAGGGTGCTGTGGCAAAATTTCTAGAATGCGCGCTTCTTTTGAAAATTGGTCTTTGCCTGCTGTAAAGTCAAGATCACCGGCATACAATTTTAGCACTAAGGGAATCTTTGAATTTTCAGCATTGACAGTAAAGACAAAAGAGTGGGCCGTGTGCGCTATGCGCTCAATAATTTCAAATTCTTCAATCTTCATCCCCTGTTCGAGGCGATTTAATAAGTCGATAGCATTATTATTGGTCATTTAATCAATTGCATAACCGGCTAAAAGTGAACACATTGGTAAGAAGTACAAAATAAAAATTCAAAATATCTAAACCTATTTATGAATGGCTAAATAGAAAATCCAAATGCTCACCGCATTACTTGACTTGAATTTGACATCAATGGGCCATTTAATATAAACGTTAAGTGAGCAATGACAATTTTCCGCCGTCAACTCTACTGTATCGCTATAATGCCGCATATTGAGCAAAAATATTATTGTCTTTAAAAATGAAGCAAAAAACGTGCGCAAATGGCAGTTTTTCACAGTTATTGCGTTGGGGCACGAAAAAGTGTACAGGGTGCATGGGAAATTGTCATAGAAATGGGTGAACAAATATGAAACTCTATTATTTAATTATTTGGGAGTTTGATATCATTGCAAACCTGCTGCAACTGCTGAGTAAAAGAAGCGTCTTCGCCAAGGGTATCGTTGAGGATGACCATACCTTCACTGCAATACTGATTCGCCAGTGAAATCTCTCCAGATTTTGCTAAAACAGTTGCTCTGTTTACCAATAAATCCCCGTGGTTAGCATGGATTTGACCATAGCTCTCATTATAGTGTAATTCAGCTTCGTCAAAGTGTAACGAGGCCGTTTCGTATAATTCTAAATCACCGGCAATGAGTCCAAGGTATACTTCGGCGATACCACTTAAATAATGCCTTCCCTTGAATGCCTGGGTATAGTTTTTCACCGCTTGTTTGAGTGCAGACTGCGCTTGAGTAAATTCACCTATTCCATAGAGTATTTGGCCTTTCATGGACAGCGCATCAGCTAATGCAGGATTTGAATCATCGTAAATACGTTGCATGATCATAATGGCGGTATTTATCTGCTGTGTTGCATCGGACAAATTCCCAGCAAAATAGTTAACTTGTGCCTGCGCCAAGGAAATTTGCCCAACTAAAATATCCTGCTCACCTACGCTTCTAAGCACTAACGTCTTGGCTCTATCTAAATCGCTTAGTGCTTGATCTAACTCCCACATATCCGATAAGAGCAAGGCTCTATTTTGTAAGATGGCCGCTAATTTTTCATCTGGAATATCGTCAGCCTTTGATAAGCTCTCAATTGCTCTATCGAAAGCTCTACGTGATTGGTCAAAATCAGCCTGCTTGTAAAACACCCTAGCTTTGACCGCATAAATGTCTGCGGTGATTTCCAAACTTTTAATTGAATCACCGTCTAAATCAGTGAGAATATTAAACGCATTATCGGCCTGTGATAATGCTGCTGATAATTCTCCTTTCGCTAATAAAGATTCTGCTTTTATATAATGCGCCACTACGGTATTAAAATCCGCGCCTTTTTCTATACTATCTAAAACCGCGATAGCTTGATCAACAAAGCCTAAATTATTATAAGCAAGTGCAATCGTGGTCCCTAAACGGCCTTTTACATCACGCTGATTGACTAATTGTTCTGATAGCTTATTGGCACCATTATCCAAAATTGAACGCGCTGTTATGTCTTCTGGGTTGGTATTGTATGATTTCGCGTTAGTGAATATGCTCACTAAGAAATTTGACACCGCGTTTGCGGTGGCAGACTCTCTTTCAGCGACAATTCTTTGCTCATTCGCTAGCATTCTTTGCTCATTAGCATAAAGAGCAAGGCCAATAGCAAATATAGCAGAGGCTACTGACGCAAAACTTATTGAGGCAAGGACTCGCAACCGTCGAACAGAGTCCCGTTGAACAAGATCGTCTAACTTAACATTCGCTAAACCAGCGGCTATTTTTAAGAACGCTAAGCGTCGTCCATCTTTGTCTTTGCGAATATCAGCGGCGATCGGTTCAACAGTGGCGTCGATTTCATTGCCATCTTCATCGACCTCATGAAGTAAAGCACTTGGAAAGCACTCTTGTAGATGAACACTTTTATCATCGCTTAAACTGGCATGAGGTGTTCCGTCAACTATTAGAGCAAGTACTCTGCCACCGCCATGTATTGACTTAAACAAGCGTATTTCTTCATTCACCCACTTTGATTTTGCAGACGCAGGCGAACAAATAACAACTTGGTAAAGGGAGTTAGACAAAGCCTCTCTTAATTCATTGCCTAAGCTACCACTAGCCGGTAATTCATCTTGATCTCTGAAAACTGGATTTAACCTTCGAGGTATAGGGTTCCCTTCAGACCCGGTGTCCAATAATTTTTTAGGTAATCTGTAATTTTCGAGTTTTCTATGCAGCCATGTAGCCACTGCCTTATCAGAATGACTGTAACTAATAAACGCTCGATATTTCACCTTGTGCACCTAAACCGACTACTTCAACCGATTTGCCGTCTAACACTATCGTCGACGTCTAAATAGCAGACCACCAAGTGCAACAGCGAACAATGCAGAGACTTGAATCACCGGGACATCATTTACAATATCAATACTAGGGTCGACTCTAAATTCTATGATGCCATCTTCAAAAGTGGGAAATTGAAATTCAAAAAAACCAAAGTCTATTCCAGCGATACGGGTATTAGAGCCGCCTCCCCTACCTACGGGGTCCCCAAAAGATGCATAGGAAATAGTACAATCATTATTTGCTACATTGGCTTCTTCTAATACGCAGAAAGAATCAGAAAACGTGGTCACCTCCGTGATGTACGTTAAATTGCCTACTTCATTTGGCGCTAGTGCTAAAATATCGGGAAACGATAATGTAATGTCGGTAGCGTCCCAATCGTAGGTTTTATCCTTAAGGCTATCAAGGTCAGAAGAATCTCTAAAATTGTTGAGGAAGTTTTCAATGTTAGAAAAATCCGTCACAAAAGTATTGGATTGACCTGTTTCTCCCTTAATAAGTGATATACCTCCAGACAATTCAAGTAACACATGATCACCTGCCATGACTTGAAAATCGATTTCGGCGCTTGCTACGAGTTCACCAGTCGATACGCCAAGCCCAGCTCCAAGCAAATCGTAAGAATCGTCTTGACCTATTTCGCATACTCGAAGATCAGTGGCTAGGCAACTCGTTGTGTACAAACCGAAACCGCCCGCCATAATTTGTGAGTTAAGTGTTGGCAATATCTCTTGATCGGTGGTGTTAGTGTAAAAGATATCAACTACCGTTCTAGACGTTGAAAGGACTGAATCCCCATACGACGCGTTGCCGTTTTGAAACTCAATGACCCCATCACCCATATTGGAGTCTGAATCAAAACTTACTGCAGAACCAAATCCATAACTGCCAAATTCTTCAGAAATGATTGGCCCTTTAAAGTCTAGTTGAATTGGATTGCCCTCATTATCGACCCGCTCAAAATCAGCAGTCGCAAAGGATTCGGTCACAACCCCTACAATGGCGGAATGTGATACTGACACTTGGGCTACTGATAATGCAATGCCGCACGATATGCACAACGGAATCGTCTTTATTTTGTTCAACATGGCTTTTGCCTTTATCTGATTTTATTTTTTTTGTTTATGTACAATATATGGCAAATTTACAAAACTCAAGACAATTGTGCATTTTTTATTCAAAATGAAGTTATCGAGCGTATTTGAAGCGACTTGACAGGATTTTTTTGCTATCTGTCTTTGAATGCTTTTTCCCACTGATTAACTCTATACTGAATAATGTCTAAATTGCTGGCTTGATTTATTTTCGCTGAGTCTGAATCTAATTGAAATCGATTTGAATTTATCAAGTTATTGTTATGCTCTTGATTCGTAAAATTTTGACTGATTTCATATGAATTATTTGACTTATCTGTTTGACGATTGAATTGCCCATTATCGTTATCATTATTTTGCTGAAACTCAATGGGATTGACGCGCACTTGTGTCTGTCTCCGCAAAATATTGTGAAGCCTTATTTTCCTTAGAGCCTCTGTTTTTTCTTCCGCATTTATAATTGTAGATGGCTCGAAAAAAAATGGCCTACCTTGTCTTTGTGCGGAGAAATCAACCTTTTTAAGTCGATTTATATCTGCTGGTCTTTCATGGACCGCAGCGGATAAAGGTAAAGCTATAAAAGTGTTAGCACCTTGGTCATTAAGATTAAACGTCGTTTTTAACCATTTAAAAGTTGCTAACAATACAATCAAAAATCCTGCAAACCACATTGTTTTTATTATGAACAATCGTCGCTTAGAAATAGGACGCAGATAAATCGAACTCATCAAAATCTCCCAAAGTGATTGCTAAGCGACCTTATCCACGAGTCTGAAAGCTTGGTTAGTTGCAAGTCCACGTGAGATAGTTTTTGCTGCACTTTTATGAGTTCTTCAAAGCTTGTTGAAGGATCCAGTGCCAATACAACTGACTGACCACTTGGTATAGCGTCCACCTCTCGTAAAGACATATTTTCATCGACCATTTGTCCGTGAAAATAAAACAGAAAAAGAGCTTCATTAGTGGTTTGCTCAACGTCTTGGTCTGCAGTAGCCTTTGCATCGACAACCGCATAATCGTTAATTTGAGACGTTTTTCCAACCTGTTTAGGCATAACCATTGAAACAAGAGCAAGAACCAAGAGCGCAAAAAAGGCCATGGAAAGCCCAAGCGCCACCTCAGTCAATGCATTTGAACTCGTATCTTGCATCACCAATTCATTTAGCTGATTGGTTTCTTGGACTTCATTACTCATACGCGCTAGACCTGAATCTCAATAAAATTTATAGACTACCTATAGTTATTGAACATTAAGGCTTAATTTTCCTAAGAGCTAAGAGTAAAAAAGTAAAACAGCGCGTCATATTCATTACGAGAAAACGTATGAATACACATTCATCTATTTATAACTAATCGATATAGCCTTATTTTTATGAGTGTAAGACATGGTTGAAGAGCGCATTTCAGTACATTATTTCAGCCTTTGAACGTTATCGTTACTATCGATGTCAATAAAACGTATAAAAGGATCGACTCCAATATACACATCGGTCGCGTTTTTATCGAATTCAGTATCCAACAGATTGCCTGCTGCAATGTTCGAATAATCTATTGAAATAATATTTTCACCCGACTTCATTGGATAACTTGCTCGGTGAATGATTTCTAATGGAACCGAAAAATCGTCTGGGTTACCTTTAAATAATACGATTTCTATTGCGTCATCAAATTGCTGTTTTATCTCATTGCCGACTTCATCGGACTCCAGTTCTTCAACGTAAACCTCTATTTTCAGCTCGTTCAAATTGGAATCTACTGTTACTGAGTTTAATTGAATATTATGCAAAGTAATTTGCTTAAATAACTTATCGATAAAGGAGTGATCAGCTTCAGAAGCTTCTTGCTTAATATGGGTAAGCAAGTCTTTTGATGTCGCTAATCTAGGCGACTGTGAAGAAAACTGCCTAAGAAGATGGCGGATCGCATTATTTAGGCGTTCTTCTCCTATCCTTTGTGCAATGGCCATAAATACAATAGAAGATTTATGGTAATAAATATAATTTTGCCCCTCCTCAAACATTAAAGGAGACTCGTTTAAATCTTCGTTAGCCCTACCTGTCAAATATCTATCAAGCTCGTACTTTAAAAAACGCCGAATTTTCTTTTCACCATAAGTGTGCTGCATCAGTTGCAATGCTGCATATTGCGACAAGCCTTCAATTAACACATTTGAGCCTTCAACATTGGCGGCATCTAATTGGTGCCCAAACCACTGGTGAGCTACTTCATGTGCGGTTATATAATAAACCGTGTCTATATTGGTAGGGTCAGTTTGGTCAGTAACAAAGCCTAAACGCTCCGAATAAGGAATGGTATTGGCAAACGATTGTGCAAAACGGCGGTATCCTGGAAACTCAATTATGTTTAGTTGCTCAAACGGATACGGCGTAAATAATGACTGAAAATAATCTAATGAATGTCTAGACGCCTTCATCATGTTGTCTATATTGTATTTATGACTTTTATGATAGTAAATATTAATATCTACGCCATTATGACGACGAGATTTCACCTTCAAGTCGGCTGACATAATGTTAAAAAAATTAACTATAGGTTTTTGGGACTGATACAAGAAATAGTTTCGGTTTGATTCTTTCCAATATCGCATTAATTTACCAGGCGCTATAGCAGTTTGGTCATCGCTGGTGGATATGGTTGCTGAAAAATTTATCTTTGTCGCATTGCCTCCCAAAAAGCTCTGTGAATAAAATGATTCGTCGTCTATAGAGTTTGCGCGATGAAGCTTACCAAGCCCGTTTCTTCTTCGTAGGTGAATATCGCTAATGTAATTAGTCCTTTTCACCCCGATATACGCCAGTAATTCGTAATTATTAATAAAAGTTCCATTTTGAATAAGCGATGTGTCTTCATTGCGATCTTTGAAACCAAGATGCTGACGAGTAATATATTGTATCAATTCAATCGTCTTTGATGGCTGCAGTGGCTTATCAAACGTCAACCACGCAGTTCTTAATTCAGGGTTATAACCCTCTACTCTAGCCCCAACGAACCTTACGCTACTATAAAGTGGGAAATTCACCAACACACGTTCAATGGCGCTTTCTGAATTATTGACATAGTTTATTTTAGCGATAACTTCCATTTTTCGTATTGAAGGAAATATCGCCACATTTAGGTCAACATCGGTAGCACTGACAATGGGCATACGCTCAAATTGAGCAAACTGTTTTTCGTACTTAATCGCAATTTCATTTAATTCCGATTCGGTGTAAAAATCATTGATTTGAGTCGTGTTATAATAAATAACAGTACCAAAACTTACAAAGCAGATTAACGATAGCATTATCAGTACTTGCCCTGTCTTACCTAGTTGGTAAGGCAGTTGCTGTAAGCGTTTAAGGACATTACTATCAGGCCCTCGTTGCCACATTGCAAAGCTGACCGCCGACAAACCTATCGCCAGCGATACCCAATAGGACATATAATTGTATTGAGTCGTCAAAAACCAACCATATTCGTTTATATCCGAATATATCAGTTGTGGAGAAGAAGCGTAGCTGACCATATTATGATTTATGCCTAGATTGGCAAAGGCTACTGGAATAAATAAAAAGCCGACAAAAAACAGCATCCCGATATATTTATTTGGGCTTAATGTTTGAATTAAAAAAGCAACTACAGCCAACAGCATAAAGGGCAGAGCCACAAAATACGTAAGACTTTTGAAATATTGACTAATGTCTATGGCGTGCACATCGCTTACTAATTGGAAAATAATTGTGGTCAAAGATGCGACAAACAGCATCGATAAAATGACAGTACAAAGCGATATAAATTTTGCGCAGTAAAACGCCAAGTTAGTGACTGGCGTGCTGTCAATGATATCTCCCATACGAGTTGTTCTTTCTTTAAATACTAACTCAGCGGAGTAAAACGTTATAATGATGAGCAAAGATAGCGAAAATGCGTTGTTAATAAGTTCTACCATGAACATGGTCAGAGGATAAACATTGGTCCCGTAAATAGCCGAAGGAGCTAACAATTTGGCAACCACTAGTACAATTGCAAAAATAAGCAGAACAATAAAGGCTGGGCTGAACAAAATCTGTCGTACTTCAAAAGCCAGTAAATGAACAAATTGAAACCATTTTGAATGAACATCATAACCTGCGGTGAATTCATTAATGTCCCAATCTATTGAATCAATATGCTGCTTTGTTATTCTGTGATTATTATCAATAGGATGGCTTTTATCAGTCGATTGCTCAATGGCTAATTGGCCAAAAATTTTACCAAATACCAAAATAGTAATACCACTGACCATCACCCAAAACAAACGATTATATAAAACGACATCGCTTAAGCTGATTATATCGTTGTTTTTTTGATTGGCGGTCCAGTAACGAGTGGTTTCAAAAAAAGATCTTAAGCCAAACGGATCAAACAATGCCAGTATCTCTCTATGTTGACTTTGAGCAAACGCACCTGATGAAATCGCGTACATGGCAAATAAGGCCAATGCAAAAAGATAGACTGACATCATGCTTTTAAAGCGTATTGCAGCCGTATAAAAAAAACAGGTTAAAATGAAGCAAGTAGGCACAGTAAAAATGATAAAAGGCGCGATATAAGAGTAAGGGTCGAATTGTGCTAAGCGCATTGGATCAAGCCATGGCATAACGCTGCCCAATAACATCCCTAAAGGAACCATTGAAGACGCCGTAAGCACAATCAAAAAGGCTCCTGCCAATCTACCTAACTGATAAGGCATTGGGTCAATAGGGTTGGTATATAATAATTCACTCATTCTGGTAGAGTGATTTCTCAATGCTGTATTGGCCACAAAATTAACGACCAAAAACATACCGAAGAAACTCATAATAAGAATGGTTAACGCAATAGGAAACGGGCCATTCAATAGTATGTTACTAGAGTTTGCTCCTATTTGAACTTGTTCTATTGCTACCGAAAGAAAAGGCAATAAAAACATTACAAGGCTTACCACAATGAAAGAAGGTTGGCGCAAAAAATAATGATATTCAAACTTTAACATGTTTAGAAACATGTAATTTATTACCTTCTGTTAAGTCGAAACATGTGGTTGACTGTCTTTAAATTGATGGAGCACATTAAAATAAGCGTCTTTTAGGCTCGCATCTGTTTGTTCAAATCCATCTAAATGATTGTCTGACAAAACATGGATTATTGTTTTACCTGCTGAAAGCCTCTGCGAAATCACATTATATTGAGCTTCATAATCAGCCATTTCGTCAGGCAGAATAATTCGTCTAAACACTTTACCTTCAAGTTGTCTAGTCACGTCCGTTGGGTTTCCGTGAACTAAAATCCTACCGTTACCCAAAATCGCCATATCTGAACAAAGCTCTGAAACATCTTCAACAATATGAGTGGATAAAATAATAATTTTATCTCGGCTTAAACTCACTAGTAGGTTGTGAAAACGATTTCGTTCTTCGGGATCTAATCCTGCTGTTGGCTCATCGACCACAAGCAAGGAAGGATTTCCGATGAGTGCCTGCGCGATCCCAAACCGTTGCCTCATTCCACCCGAAAATGAGTTCACAGCTTGGTGTCTAAACTCGTATAGATTAGTATTTGCCAATAAACCATCTACTGTTTCTTTTCTCAGTGACGATTGTTTAATGCCTTTTAAAATGGCGATATGATCTAACATTTCATATGCTGTAACACGCGGGTAAACGCCAAACTCTTGCGGCAAGTACCCCAATCTTTGGCGGATCTCATTTGGTTGATTGATGACATCGAACTTGTCAAACACAATGCTACCCGTGTCTGGCTGTTGTAAGGTTGCTATCATCCTCATTAATGTAGACTTACCGGCACCATTTGGCCCCAACAAACCAAAAAGCCCTTTGGAAATAGTTAAATTAACACCATCCAAGGCTTTGATATTATTCGAATAAATTTTAGTGACATTGGTAATGGTCAGCATGTAATTAAGTCTTTTTATGATATGTTAAACATTTCACTCACTTACAGTAACATACCACTATGCAGCATAGAGTAAAACGCCTCAATGGCTGTCAATTGTTTCTATATATTTCTTGATCCAGCAATACTACGGTGACGGCCCAGTTAATCTGTCATTTCTCCTCTAAGGTTAACGGCCATTAACTGAGATTTCTGTGAGAATGAAAGTTCACTTTGACTTAGAACATAATGTAATTTTGCTAATGCTGCTTCAGGTGTCATATCTCTCCCAGAGACCACTCCTGTTTGTTCTACCAATTTACCATTAGCATAACCCGACATATTCACCCTTCCCCTTAAGCATTGAGTACAATTTATGACCAATATTTCTTGTTTTGTTGCATCTTCAATCTGATTGAGCAATTTTGGGTTTTGTGGGGCGTTTCCTACACCATATGTCATTAGGATAAGGGCATTGACGGGTTGCTGAATAATATTAGTAAGTACTTTATCGCTAATTCCGGGATACAAACTCAACAAACCAATTGGCTGACTTTTTATTTGACTGACTTTTAAATCTTCAATCGTACCGGCGTTTAAAGTGACATTTTTGCTGACTTCAATATTAATCCCCGCGCTTAACAGTATTGGATAATTTGGAGAGTCAAAGGCGTCAAAACCATCAGCATTTACTTTGCGAGCTCGATTCCCTCTCATCAATCGGTTGTTAAAAAATAACGTCACTTCATTGATTGGATAATTCGCGGCTATGTAAAGCGCATTAAGTAAGTTAGCTTGCCCATCAGAACGAAGCTGGGCTAGAGGAATTTGGGAGCCAGTCACGATTACTGGCTTTGCCAAGTTCTCAAGCATAAACGACAAAGCTGAACTTGTATAAGCCATGGTATCTGTACCATGCAAAATAATAAACCCATCGTACTGGTTATAGTTATCCTTAATATCGTTTGCAATTGACTGCCAATCTTTCGGTACCATATCACTTGAATCCAGCAAAGACGGGTACTCATGAAGCGTAAAATTAGGCATTTCAGGACGATTAAACTCTGGCATATTGGCCAGCGTCTCAGATAAATACCCCTTGGCGGGAACATAGCCATTTTCTGAAGGCTTCATGCCAATTGTGCCTCCAGTGTAGGCTATATAGATATGCTTATTCTTTGAGTGATCAAATTTAGTCATTGGTTATTTTATACTCTTAATTTAAAGTAGCAAACAGGCTTCTACTGCTTTAAATACAAAGTTTTCATCACCTCAAAAGACGTCTTATCTTGCTCATCTATAGGCCCATGACTTATCCATGCCGCCAAAATTGATTCAGTTGAAATTGACCCACCGCCTTCTAACTTGCTGGCCATAATTTTCAATTGGATGTTTTTCCGACTGGACTCGTCCCCGATAGGCAGATCACTATACTGTTTATCAAATAAGATGGTGGCCGCTTGCGCAAGTTCCAGTCTATCAAGCCCTTCTAACACGGCTTCTTTATTATCATAAGACGTAATCCATGATTTATGCTTACTGGAAAGAGGCTCAAGTAACGCGTCTTTGGCATCTACCTCAGTATGATAGTTGTCCAAAAATAAAAATAAGTCTTTTGTTTCTTGCTGCTCTTTTTGATGGTGAATGCGATTAACCGCATGAGCGTACTCGTCATCCATTGAACCAATGAGATTAAGCGCTAATTTTGTATTTTTGCTGTCTAATGGCTCGACTTTTTCCATTAAATCCTTTCGGCTGTCATCATAAAAACTCAATGAAGATAAAGTATCTGCTTCATTTATTTGTTTTTTATAACGTTGGGTCTGGTCAGTGATTAGATTTAATTGTGCGTTAATCTCAGTTTGTTTTTTCGTTTGTGACTCGTGATACCGATTAAATAACTTGTCATTTAATGCCCTAAACTCTTGCCACAATTCATTATCTTTTGGTTTGCCGGCAAACCCTATTTTTTTCCATTTCAGTTGGATTTCTTTTGCTTGGTCCACGGCATCTAAGATATCAAAGGAGTCATCTTCCATACTAGAGCATATTGATTCAACCTCATTGACCAACTTCTCCTTTAATCTTGCATTTTCTTCTACAGCGTCATTTATTGCTTTGTTAAGTGGTTTTAACGCTTTATTAAAATCTCTTTTAATGCGGTTTTTATGCTTTTTGTCAACGTCACCAACTTGGTTAAATTGGGTTTTGAATTGATTGACCGTCTTTATTAAGTCGGAATGAGGTAAATCAACTTGGGCGTTTTCAACTTGTTCAATTACCATCAATGCTTTCTTGTAATTTTCTGCTCGCTGTTTTTCTAAATCAGCAAAAAACGCTCTGCACGGAGAAAAAGCCTCCTCTATATACTGGTTAAACTTTTCATTAAGTTCGGTATCTTCAGGCGTATGCAAATTTCCCAATGAACTGTACTGTTGTCTAAGTGATTTTATTTGTTCAGCACGTTCATACAAATCATTACTAGCAGTATTCATTAACCTTTGTGCTTGTTCGACAAGTTCAGGCTTTCTCGGTTGAGCAATGTAAGCTTGCCAATCCCTCAGTTTTGATATTTCCTCTGACGTATTTTGATAGCTCTTTTGCAACCTGACACTTGCAGTATCTGCAACTTTATTATAAGTGTCTTCCAAATTGTGGAACATGGAAATTGCAGGTCGATATTTACCTTGATTGACTAGATTATTAATCACCTTTAGCTTGGAATCGACCTTTCGTTCTTTTTGTTTCAGTTCTTGTTTAATTTCCCTTTGGATTTTATAAAGCTTTTGGTTGCCAGACGCATGCTGTTTAACCAAGTTAACAGGCATTAAATTGTTATATTCACTTTTTAATTCGTTGAAAGAACGTTTGTCCATGGCTAAATGTTCTTCAATGGCAGGAAAATAAGATGTCTCTATTGCGTCAACTTGCTCAATATTGTGGGTAATTCTCTCGATAAAGGCTTGTTGTTTCTCAATCAACTCATTAAGTTTTCCAGCAGCGCTGATCATGTTCGGTATGTTATCCAGTTTGGCTTGGAGATAACGCACATTTTTAATAAGTTTATCAATGGCTTTGTGATGCGATACAGTGGTGTGTGTATCCTCAATACTATTTAATTCACTCGTAATGCTCTCGAGCGAATTAGCTAAAATCTTAACTTGAGGATCGATGCTTAATTCGTTACCTGCCTGTTCTGAATCTTGAGAATGCGCCACTAAAAGGTTTATTTGTTGCTCAACATCTTTACATCTTTCATTCAGTTCACTGAGGATAGTGGTGGTTTGCTTCAACAACAAATGATGTTGATGATCGGCTTCTAATTCACTGAGCTTTTGTTGCAAGCTTGTTTTCAACGATAAATATTTTTCGCTAAACGATGAAGCAGACACATCGTCTAAATATTTAAATTCATGCTTCAGTGCTTCAAATTCATCCACCAAGTCAGAAAATTGCGCCTGCAAATATTCATAATCCACGGCATCTTTTAGCGCGAGTAACCTTGAGTTAATTAATGTCGCTTTTTGTTTTACTTTGATTGGTTTTTGCTTGGCTAACTCAATCTTTTCTAACTTGCGATTAATCAGCTCGAGTGCTTCTTGATGTTGCGTGAGTTTCGACCATCGGCTGAGCGTCTTCGCGTCGTTTTCAGACTCGATCAAAAGCAATTGCTGTTCTTTTGATGCAAACTCTTGAAAGAAACGACGGATGTTATTTTCGTTACCTAACATTTTCAAAACATCTAGGATTAAATCATTATTGTTTTGTAGTCGCTGGCTCGAAAATATAAGCTGTTCTAAAAGCGGCTTGTTTTTACTTTCTTTTATGAAAGAGGCATATAAATCGTCCGACACTTTGTCTTTTGATTCAAGTTGGGAAATACAAGTTGTCATCGCTATCTTTTTGACTTTCGCAGACTGAATGGTTTCTAGAGCCTTCATCCACAAAATAAAAGAGTCTAATTTGTTAAGTGCCTTTATAGATACACTGTCGTCTTCGTCATTAAATGCTAACTCATGCAGAGCCGCCTTGTCTTTCTCTTTAGAGGGATCGAGTTTGTCGATACTAGAAAGTCTTTTTTGAGGGTCTTTACTTTTGTATGCTGACTGGAATAAATCGCTAAAAATCATCCTGTTTAAACCGCGCTATGTTATTTTCATTTGTTGAAGCTTGTTTCAAAGATTGTCTAAATTCACTTTTACTCTTTTGAACAATCTCTCCGTTTTTACCTACTGTCATATGGTCGTCAGACTGTTCAACCTTAGCCTGATAAAGCATCACTGCTTGCATGACGACTTCTTTTTGTTCGTCTGATAGTGGATTTCCATCTAACCATTTACCAGTTTCTATTGCCTGTTTAAACTTCTCGTAAATGTCATCTGACATCATCGATAACAGCTGCTCTACTTGCATCTTTTTACCCATACAATTATTTGCGTTTTGCCAGAGTAATTCTGACTCGATTTATCGCGTACCAAATAAACCCAACGCTGGTGACTACAATCGATATATTGTACATCATCAAGCCTTGTTTTGAGCTAGGAAAATCGCCTAAAAAAACAAAATAACAACCAATGATGAATAAAAGAATGGCAACCATTGACTGATTTTGTAGTTTTTGTAAATTTTTGTAGCGTTTAAGCGACACTTGCCGTCTTATATCTTCTGCGCTTTGATCATTAAAATCATAATGACAATGCGAACAAGACTTTGCTTTATCTGAAATAGGTTTATTACACGCTGGACAATTTGTGATCGCCATAATCGTTCTCCTATTCTTAAAAAAGCCAAATGGCTTTTAAACGTTTAAAAAATAAGCGAGCACTCAGCTCGCTAATTACATTAATGAGTACAGCGTAAAGTAACCATTCAGATTACTATGCGCGTAAGAAAGACCATTATTTTTCTTTTACTTTTGTCCAGTACTCTTGAACAGAGTCCTTCATTTCTTTTCTCAACAGTAAAATTCCAAATAAGTTTGGCAATGTCATTACCACAATCGCTACCGCTGACAATGTCCAAATAAGCGTTGTATCCGACACTGCTGCCCATAAAAACCCGAACACATAAACCACTCTGTAAGGCATAACAGACGAAGGCCCTAGCAAATAAGTCATGGCTCTATCACCATAGTAAGACCAAGCAATGGCCGTCGAAAAAGCAAACAACAATAAGCCGATTGAGACAATATATTGACCGTAACTGCCCAGAAAACCCTGAGTAAACGCCTTGGTGGTAAGATCAACAGAATGAATCAGTGACTTACCTTGAACCACTATGTTATCGCGCTGAATATTCCCATTTTCAATTGTTAGAGTACCTGTAAAAGGGTCTTCGACAGAACCAACAAAATAATTCACATCTTCAGCAAACGAGCGAGCATTGATGAGCGTGTATCCGCCAGTAACTGCAGTGCCTGCCACCACTTTGATGTCGCCATTAAACGGCTCTACGTTGCTGCCATCTAATTTATTCAAATACATGAACATATTATTACTGTCGTCAACGTTATCTTGCGAGTAATCACCTGCGACAAAATACATATCAGAACGGTCGAATACATTAACATGCTTTTGGCTCCAAACACCTGAGGACAGGATAACCAAACCTGTAATGGTACAAATAATAATGGTATCAATGAATGGTTCCAAAATGGATACCATGCCTTCTGACACTGGCTCATCCGTTTTTGCAGAGGCGTGCGCAATCGGAGCTGAACCCTGACCTGCCTCATTTGAGAATAACCCGCGGTTAACGCCTCGGTTGAACGCATAAGCAAATGTCGCTCCCAAGAAACCACCGGCGGCGGCCGACCCAGTAAATGCATCAGCAATGACAGAGGCGAATGCAGGCCCTATATTTTCGAGATTGGCAAAAATAACTGCAAATGCCCCCACTAAATACACTACCGCCATAAATGGCACTATTCTGGATGTCACTGCCGCAATTCTAGTGATGCCGCCGAGAATCACTAGTCCAAGCATGATCGCTAAAATAGCGCCTACTATCCAAGGCTCAAATCCAAATGACGCTTCCATTGCACTGGCAATAGCATTGCTTTGGGGTAAGTTTCCAGTCCCAAACGAACTTATGACCGTAGCAACTGCAAACGCCACTGCTAACCACTTCATGTTAAGGCGCTTGTCCATGTAATACATGGGTCCACCTGCCATTGTGCCATCGGGCGTTTTATCTCTGTATTTATGCGAAAGCGTTACCTCAACAAATTTAGTGGTCATACCAAAAAATGCAGTCGCCCACATCCAAAACAAGGCCGCCGGCCCGCCTAAGAAAATCGCGAAGGCTACTCCTCCTATATTCCCAGTACCAACCGTGCCAGATAATGCCGTAGTTAATGCTTGAAAATGCGTGGTATCGCCTTGTGCATCGGCTTTATCGAATTTTCCTGTGACCACTTTCCATGCGTGTTTAAAATACCTAATTTGTGGAAATTTCAAATAAATAGTGAAAAATGCGCCTGTTCCTAACAGAACATATGGAAACCAAGCGGCAGAACCCAAAAAACTGTCTAAAAGCTTAAAAAAATCGTGTAAAGCGTCCAAGATACTGTCCTTTTATTGTTGTCTTTGTTGTTATCTTTTTCTTGCTATTTGGTCACGTCCCAAATTGCAACCAATACATCTCGGCCAAGTTGTTTAGCGCGTTCGGGCGACCAACCAAAGCTTGGATCAGGCATATTAGCATTGTCTTTAAACGGCATTTCAAGTGTGTATGCTAAACAATCGAATTCATAACAAACCGCATTACTGGCCACTGTCAAATTGCTTTTGCCTGGCTCGTCTTTATCATAACCGTATTTATCTTGAAACTCTGGGGTCGCATTTAACAAGGCTTGCTTAAATTTATTTTCGAGCGTTTCAATGTCTTTGTTATAGTTTGGGTTGCCTTCACTGCCTGCCACAAAATTATAAGGCAACGCCTCGTCTCCATGAATGTCAAAATATAAATCGACTGAGGTTTGCTTCATTTTTTCAAGCACATAAAACACCTCAGGACTATTTTCTAAACTTGGCGAGGCCCATTCTCTATTTAAATTTACGCCCTTTGCATTGGTTCGTAAATGTCCTCGATAACTGCCATCAGGGTTCATGTTAGGCACAATATAAAAAACGTTATTATCCAATAGTGCCCGTGCTACGCCATCATCTTCATTTAACAATCGCTCAAGCAGACCCTCCACCAGCCATTCTGCCATGGTTTCCCCAGGGTGCTGTCTGGCCGTTATCCATACCTTATTTTTTTGCCTGTCCTTATCGTCGTGTTCACTGCCAATAGTAAGCAAATTCATTTCTCTGCCGTCAAGCGTCAAACCTAAAAGCTCGTGTCGACACAAAATACTCAACTGACAGTTTGCAATTAAACTTAAGTGACGTTCATAACTGTAAGGAGCAAAGTAGGCAAAATACACACTATCGTATTCAGGCGTAAAATCAATTATAACCTTCTCACCTGTGAACTCGGTGTCGACTCTAAACCAAGTTTCTCTGTCATACGAAGCAACTGCTTGATAATCGCGCCAACCGTCGGGATAAGCAGAGGACGCTAAGTCGTTTATATGCAACTTATAATCCGTAAACGGCTGACAATGAAGCTTAAAGTGAAACCACTGATAATAATCAGATTGATGGTCTTTTTTTATGGATAACTGAACATTCTGAGGGCTCTCTATCGAGATAACTTGAATGTTGCCACTGTCGAATAGGCTATTGATATGCATGGTAGTGTTTGTAGGCTACTTTGTTTATTGTTCTTGTCGTTATATAGTAGCAAACAATTTAGTGATACAAAACTTAAATGCTTTGTACTTGAGTGAATTAAAGTATGGAGTCTAGAGGTTCAAACGGTCAAAAATATGCTTTAGTTGTATGATTCAATACATGCATTAAAAAAGCTCAACACTATCAAAGTATTGAGCTTTGAGGAAATTAACTCAGCCAGTTATGCCTTTGGTAAAGTAGGTACCGAAAGCCCTGCCATATCTGTTACAACATGCATTACTTGGCAACTGTAACCAAACTCGTTATCGTACCAAACGTATAAGGTCGCTCTATTTTTAGCCACTATCGTTGCTTGAGAATCAACGATTGCAGGGGCTCTCGCACCTACTAAGTCTGTTGACACAATTTCAGTGGACGCCGTGTAATCAATTTGGTGCTGTAAGTCGCTAAATAAAGACGTATTGCGCAAGAAGGCATTGATAGTTTCTTTATCTGTGTCTGAGTTTAAATTCAAATTGAGAATGGCCATAGAAACGTTTGGTGTCGGCACCCGAATCGCATTACCTGTTAGCTTGCCTTCAAGTTTAGGATAAGCTTTGGAAACTGCCTTGGCCGCTCCGGTTTCGGTAATAACCATATTCAACGAGGCAGCACGACCTCGACGGTCTGCTTTGTGATAATTGTCGATGAGGTTTTGGTCGTTGGTGAATGAATGGACGGTCTCAACGTGTCCGCTTTCAATGCCGTATTCTTCATCTAATGCTTTCAATACTGGTGTGATCGCGTTAGTTGTGCAACTTGCCGCTGATAAAATAGTGTCGGTCGCTTCAATATCTGAGTGGTTTACACCGTGCACGATATTCTTGATATCGCCTTTGCCCGGGGCAGTGAGCAATACTTTTGAAGCGCCTTTGGCTTGAAGATGCTGTGATAGCCCATCAACGTCTCGCCACATACCGGTATTGTCAATTACAATCGCGTCTTTAATGCCATATTTAGTATAGTCGACTTCGCTGGGATGGTTCGCATAGATCACTTGAATAAACGACCCATTTGCTTTAAGCGCGCTGCGCTCTTTATCTACAGTAATGCTTCCGTTAAAAGGACCATGTACAGAGTCGCGTCTTAACAAACTGGCACGCTTTTCTAAGTCACCGTCGCGACCCCCTCTAACGACAATCGCTTTTAAGCGCAATTTATTGGCTTTGCCTTGACGCTCAATCATGAGTCTAGCAAGAAGACGACCTATACGACCAAATCCATAAAGCACAACATCTCTGGCTTCATGCTCGTCTTCGTGATCAATAACGTCTGATAATTTTGAAGCTAAAAAAGCACCCAAGTCGCCTTGATCTTTTGCGTCGCCGTAATTAAATTCATACGCTAATTTGCCAATATCAATTTGGCACGGGGCCAGTTTCATATTATTAATGGCTACCAATACAGGAAAACTCTCGCGCAGTCTAAGTTTCACGCCTTCGAATAAACGTACTGTCCTATGGGCTTTAATCAGGTCTATAACGCTCGCATTCAATAATGTTCTGCCGTAAACCAGTATTTCTACTGCGTGGTTTCTGTATAGACTCCCCACTATTGGTAACATTTGCTCGGCAAACTCTTGTCGTTCTTGCCAACTAGACTGTAACTCTTGCTCAAACTGCTGATTCATGTAGCTTTCCCTTCATAAAATGCGTTAATGAAACTTTATCCGCGCGCATTCTATGTAATGTTGAAGAAAAAGCCAAATTGATGAAAACTTTCATTTTGAAATCAGAAATTAGCGTTTCATTAAGAAATTTAGTAATTCTTTGACAACTTGTACCATTATTAATTTTAAGCTCGGCTCTGCCGAGACTATTGTGCAACATATGTCGTTTACATAATTTATTTGTGAAATAAAATTACAAAAATAAATTTAATGGTTAAGACTAATGTCGTTGCAAGACTGTAGTCCAGTAGAATGTTAATCCAGTTATTTACTTGGGTTTAAAGTCCAAAGAAACCGAATTAACGCAATAGCGCTTCCCAGTTGGTAACGGACCATCATCAAAAACATGCCCTAAATGTGCATGGCAATTTTTACACAATATTTCAATTCTATGCATACCTAACGAATCATCGTCGCGATAAATCACATTGTCATCATTACTTTGCTGATTGAAAGACGGCCACCCGCAGCCCGAATCAAATTTGGATGCAGATTCAAATAATTTTGCCCCACAGCACTTACAAACGTATTCGCCGGTCTCTTTATTATGCAGATACTCACCAGTAAAGGGACGCTCGGTGCCAGCTTCTCTTGTCACTCTGTACTCTTCGTCGCTCAGCTTGTCTTTATACAATTCGTTGTTTTTAATGTCAGACATAATTCCTCCCAATGACCACTCTACTTACGGACACGGCTCACAATACGTTCACCTGCCCCCCAGTTCATATGGAATTTTATGTGCTCTGGGTAGTCAGTTCGGCTGAATGTATGCGCGCCAAAGAAGTCCCTCTGTCCTTGCAGCAAGTTGGCAGGTAGGTTTTCACTACGATAGGAGTCGTAATAGTTCAATGCGCTACTGAGTGCTGGAGTTGGCACGCCTGCCAGAGCAGCATTGGCGACAGTTCTTCGCCAATTGGTTTGAAACTTACTTATTTGGGAGGCAAAAAAATCGTCCAATAGTAAATTTTCTAGATGCTCGTCTTTTTCATATGCATTTGCAATAGATTGCAGAAACACCGCTCGTATGATGCATCCACCTCGCCATATTTTTGCAATTTTCGCGAAATCTAACGCCCAACCATACTCTTTTCCAGCCAAATCCATAAGCTGAAATCCCTGGGCATAGGCGCAAATTTTTGCGCAGTAAAGGGCATCGTGAAGCTGTTGTATAATGGTGTTTCTTTGTTTTTTGCTGAATTCTGACTTAGATTGATGCTTAGGATCGTCAGGGATGCATAGCTCATCTTTTAGAGCGCCGTCTGGCGGCGACAACTTTTTACTGGCGACAACGCGTTGAGCTTTAAAAGCAGATAAACTTCTAGCAAATACGGCTTGAGTAATTGTTTGTGCCGGGCTTCCCACCTGCAAGGCGCTGACCGCAGTCCATAGGCCTGTGCCTTTTTGGCCAGCTTTGTCTAAAATTCTATCCACTAATGCTACTTTATTATTTTCGTCATTACTGTCAGGGTCGACTTGAGCAAGCACTTCAGCACTAATTTGAATCAAGTAACTATCTAACAGACCAGTGTTCCATTCTGAGAATATTTTGGATATTTCAAACGAGGACAATTTAAGTATTTGTCGCATAACATCATAGACTTCGCAAATTAACTGCATGTCCGCATATTCGATACCATTGTGCACCATTTTGACGTAATGACCTGCGCCTACAGGGCCTATGTAAGTTGTGCAGGGCTCACCAAACGTAATTGGATGACCGATTTTGTAATCCTCCATAGGCTTGCCAGTATTGGGATCTACCTTGGCCGATATAGCGTTCCAAAGAGGCTCAATACGAGACCATGCATAAGGATCCCCGCTTGGCATTAACGACGGCCCAAACCTAGCGCCCACCTCTCCTCCTGATACGGCTGTAGAGAAAAAGATAAACTTGCCCTTATACTCCAGTTCACGTTTTACTGAGTCAGTCCAAAGGCTATTGCCAGTGTCTATTACGATGTCGTCTGGGCTTATGCCTGCATCAATCAGATGTGAGCATACGTGATCGACAGGTTCGCCTGCGGGAACCGATAATATGATGGTATGGGGGGCTTTTATGTTTGCCAGCAGCTCTGTATAAGATTTACATCCTACCAATCTTGGAGAGGTTTCTCCGCGTTCTATTTGGTCTTGCTGTAAGGTTAAATCCACCCTATCTTGGTCTAAATCAAAACACGCTATTTTAAATCCATTGTCGGCGAGATTAAGCGTTAAATTCTTGCCCATGACGCCAAGTCCAATAAAGCCAACATCGCACAGGTTGCTTTTGTCTGTCATATAATCATTCTCAATCTGTTTTTTTGCCTAAGCGAATATCCAAGGCAATATTATAATTTGCCTAATGATAACACTTCATTTCCAAGCATAAAAACAGCGCCACCTTGAAAAGGGATTAAGTTTTATTATCGCCAAATAAAGACTCAAGCTGTTCGAGTGATTTGCCTTTTGTTTCAGGCATAAGCCATATGATTAAAACCAAACCTATTGCCGCAAAAACGCCATAAGAACTAAACGTCAGAGCCGCCCCAAGCGTCGCGAGTTCGACGGGGAATACAAGTTGCACGCCAAAACTGACCAAACTGTTGACAAGACCAACGAAAGAAATTGCGACACCACGTAACTGATTGGGAAAGATCTCAGAGAAAAGTACCCACATCACCGGTCCCAAAGATATTGCAAAAGAAGCGACAAACCCAAGAATTCCCACAAGAATAAGCATCGCATTCATTTTAATGCTATTGCTAATAAGTAAACTTTCGTTGTCGCGCGCGGCCTCATTGCCTATAGTTTCTCGCAGTGCCTGTTTGAATTCTACGTCGCTAAAATAGGTTTGCCCTACCAAAGGAGTTAGACGTTCAGTGTCAAAGCTCTGCTCAATATTTTCGGTTTTCTGAATTTCTATAAGACTTTCTGGCGTGATAGTGTATGTTGCCTTAGCAAATCCGTACGTACATAATGCCATGCTAATAATGATACCCGATAACCCAGTAATCAACAGTGGCTTTCTGCCCCAACGATCAATTAATGCCATAGCGACAAAGGTAAAAGCAACATTAGTGACTCCAACTAAGACGGCCTGAATGAATGCAGCATTAGTACCGATGCCACTTTGTTCAAATATTGTCGGGGCATAAAAGAAAATCGCATTAATGCCCGTGATTTGCTGAGTCACGGCAACAATTAGACCGATAATCAAAGCAAGGCGCATTTTAGGGCCAAAAATATCTCCTATTCGCTGCCACAATGATTCGTGATCCGTTGCGGAGCTATTCCTAATTACTATCAGCTCGGCTTCCGCTTCGGCGGGAGGCAATAATTTTCTGACTACACTGTGCGCTTCTTCTTCTCTGCCTTTGAGCATTAGCCATCTTGGCGTATCGGGTATAGTGAACAGTGCCAAGAAAAATATCAATGCGGGGAATATTTCCAAACCAAGCATCCACCTCCAAGTGTGTTCTTCCAAGCCTATTGAAGCAACCCACGCTGCTCCTGAACCACTAAGATCAAGAATAAAATAATTGGTGAAATAAGCTGCGGAAAGCCCTATTACAATGTTTAGCTGGTTGATAGACACTCGTTTACCGCGCGAAGCAGACGGTGAGATTTCTCCAATGTACATTGGCGCTATCATCAGTGAAGTAAAGGCTAAACCTCCTATTGCTCTGGCGATGACTAACATCATGTAAGATGTCGCAAGAGCGGAAGCCACTGCTGACAATAAATACAAAAATGCAATGCACAGTAACACCTTTTTCCGACCAAGAGAATCACTGAGAGGACCAATTATCATGGTGCCGAAAAGCCCAGATAGAGTTGGGGCTGCCACGACAAAGCCAGCTTCTATTGGTGTAAGATTAAACTCGGTGCTAACGAACCCGACCACACCTGAAATAACAGACGCGTCAAAACCAAAAACAAATCCGCCTAATGAAACCACTATGGCGCAATATAGAGAGTATGAAGATTTATATGTCATGAATATTCCAGCGTTTTAATTATTATTTTGCGCTCATTGCTTTTGTTTATTCTTGAATTGGTTGTTCAATGCAAATAACATCCAAAAGCGCGGTATTTAATATGCGACTAGTAATACCCAATTAACCTTGAACAATCAAGTAACAACGCGTTAAAGTGGATTTAACATAAGTTAGGATGCATTACACTAAGGTCGGTCGGATAATTCTAAAAATTCTTCTCGCAGGTCAACTGTCGACTTTCTGCCAACATGTTCATAGTGTTCAGTCAACCACTGCTCTGCCATCACTCTGCCACGTGCTTTCAAGGAAAGTAAAAAATCCCAATCGGTCTTAAGTTTTGTATCGCTTGATAGGTCTTCAAGTACTTTATCTGCTCGAATGGAATGAAACAAAATATTAGAATACTTGTCCGCGAATTCAGGTTTCAACATGTCTTCATTTATAAGTTTTTGCACAAAAGCCACAGCTCTCATTTCTTTTAAAAGCGACATATTAAAGGAGATTTCATTCATTCTGTTTTGAATATCAAAAGAGGTTTGGGGCACATGGTTTCGATGCATAGGATTAATATGAACGACCAGCACATCTTGTGTTTCGTGATCGTAAAATAAGGGCCATAAAGGCGGATTTCCTGAATAACCACCGTCCCAATAATATTCGTTATCTATTTTAACCGCTTTAAACAAATGTGGTAAACAAGCCGAGGCTAATACGGTATCGGATGTTATTTCGTGAGTTTTGAAAACTTTTACTTTTCCAGTTTTTACGTTGGTGGCAGAGATGTATAATCTCGTTTTCTGACAGCATCTTAAGGCTTCAAAATCAATCTGATTCTCAATGATGTCTCTTAAGGGGTTCACATCAAAAGGATTAAACTGATAAGGTGAAAAAGATTGCAAAAACGCACTTAAGCCGAATCTCTGAGCTTTCTCCTGATACTTTTTTAATTCAGGAAATAGATTTCGAGAGAATTTCGAAAGCCAATTATTCTGACTGTCAATTTCACTGACTTTTTTCCAGAATATCTCTAGTTGATTTCTTGCCTCATCAGGTCCGTTTAGATGCAGACCATAAGCCATTACAGCAGCATTCATCGCACCAGCAGAAGCGGCAGTCACACTGGCAAAATTTAACCTACCATCTTCTAATAAATAATCCAAAACGCCCCAAGTAAAGGCGCCATGGGCCCCTCCTCCCTGTAACGCAATATCAATATTTTTCATGCTTTTCCATAATTGAGTAAAAGGTGGTCAGTAGTTTACAAAACGCGGAATGCTGGTTTCGAGATCAAATCAAAATAACTAAGAGATTGCATTAAAGACTCTGTTTGGCTATCAAATCGCTACTTAATGCCAAAGCAGCGCTTGGATGTTTTTACGGCAAACTAAAAAAAATCTTAATTAGTTTGTGGTCACTTTTTAAATAGGCACATGCTTCTTGCCGGTACTTCAAATGTAGAAGAAGCGATAAACGTTGAGACGTTTTTTAAATCAGTCGACGCGGTATTAAGCATGCACTTCCACTGAATATCACTGTCGCCTTCAACTTGTTTAAAATGAGCGTTGCCGTTATCGTTACCTGCTTTATTTTTTTGGTATGTGGCTATTTCAACGTTATCTATCATGGGCAACTTAAATTGAACTGCTTTACTTGAGCTGTTAAAGCAAAACAACCAGTTTTGGATAATATTATTATTGCTGACATGATGATCGCCAATCACATGCAGTGCGAAGCAGTGAGGCTCGTTATTTAACCAGTCAATATCTGTCTTGTGGCTGCCATCTGAGCGATACCAATGTACCTCGTGAATGTTCTGCATATTATCAAATTTGTCATCAGCAAAGTTCATTTGTTGAAGTAGTGGGTACTGTCGTCTTAACCTAATAACATACTGACAAAACGCTAAAAATGATTGTTGTCGAGCCGACAAATCCCAATCATACCAATTTACCTCGTTGTCTTGACAATAGGCATTGTTATTGCCTTGTTGAGTTCGACTTAGTTCATCCCCGCCCAACACATGAGCTGTTCCCTGGGATAAAATTAAGGTCGCAAACAGATTGCGTTTTTGCTGCTCACGAACATCAAGAATAGCAGGATCATCGCTTGTCCCTTCCTTGCCATAATTGGCGGACAAATTATGGTTATGCCCATCTCTATTGTCCTCAAGATTGTCCAAATTATGCTTGTGGTGATAACAGACTAAATCGTGCAATGTAAAGCCATCGTGGTAGCTAACATTGCTGACACTGGACCACATCGGGCGCTTTCCCTTTCTGAAAATGTCTTTAGAACCCATAAGGCGCGTTGCAAAATCGCCTTTCAATCCTTTATCTCCTCTCCAAAACCCTCTTACCACGTCTCTGAATTTATCATTTACTTCTAAGAATTGTGATGGGAAATGACCTAACTGGTATCCACCTGCTCCAATATCCCAAGGTTCGGCGATCATTACCGCTTGCTTTAAAATAGGATCTTGTTGAATAATGGTGAAAAACTTTGCAGACTGTTTAAAAACAAAGGGCTCTCGACCCAATATAGATGCCAAATCAAATCGGAAGCCGCTTACTCCAATTTCGCTCACCCAATACCGCATAGCGTCGATGATAAGTGATAGCATACTGGCGTCTGATACTTGAACCGTATTCCCACAGCCGGAATAGTTGGCGTACTGTGCTTCGTCAGTTTCATCAATGCATTCGATCAAATAGGCATGAGCCTCGCACAACCCCTTAAAGTTCAATATTGGGCCGTCCTCTCCACCTTCTGCTGTATGGTTAAATACCACATCTAAAATCACTTCGATATTTGCTTCACGGTAGGCTTTAATCATTTCAATACACTCTGTAAGTGCATCTTGATATGCATACCTAGGCTCTGGAGCAAAAAAACTGACCGGGTTATAGCCCCAGTAGTTGGTCAGCCCTTTATTAACCACAAATGGCTCTGGCATAAACGCCATCAAAGGCAGAAATTGCACACTGCTTACACCTAACGATTTAACATGGTTTATAACGTCAGGATGCGCCGCT
>CBFIBG010000078.1:0-17003 GCA_965660815.1 Glaciecola sp. | reverse complement strand
CAAAGCTGGAAACCACAATAAGAGCTTGATCATCGGTATATCTGACAAAGCTAAACAAAGCTTCGCTGTAGTTGTAGCTAGTGCTGTCGTACATAGGGTCAAGGTTGTGGCTGTGCAAACTTGCGTATTCACCAAGCATAGCGGGATGATTAGCGGAAATATTCATAACGTTAATGTAGTAATCGCGCAATGCTTGTTCTTGAGTGCTTAACATACCTCCATCGAACGCGCCTTTATTCATCCAACGTTGATGCGCTGGCACACCCGCATAATCGAATATAGTAGTACGAGTTGGGTCGCCAAACCCAGTTTCTTCGCTCCCATCTTCACCTACATCTTGGCCAAAATATAACATAGTGGGCGCCTTGCTGATAAGCGCAGACACCACAAGAGCAGGTTTGCCCTTTTGAGCGTCTCCGGCAAAATCTGGACTGGCTATGCGCTGCTCGTCGTGATTTTCCAAAAAGTGCAACATGTGAGGCTCAATATCGGCCAAACGATTTTGAATATCTTCTAGCGGACTTGCTGGTCCTGTTCCTTGCATCACGAGTTTAAGCGAATCGTAAAATTCCACCTTGTCGTACAAATAGTCCATCTTTCCTAAATGTAAATAATCGCGGTAAAGGCTGGGGTTATACACTTCTGCTAACAGCAAAGCGTCTGGAAATTTCGCTTTAATGGATGAGTTTAAGAACGACCAAAACTCAACGGGCACCATTTCAGCCATATCGTATCTGAAGCCATCTACGCCCTTTTCTAACCAAAAATGGACGATGGCCTCAAATTTATACCAAGAGTCAGGTAAGTCTTGTTGAGTTTGCCAAAAAGCATGGTGTTCTTGGTGCGGCTTTTCAGCGTAACCTTCGGGGAGCCTAGGAAAGTCGTAACTGCCATCTGGTTTTACGCCATAATTGACTTTTACTGTCTCATACCAGTCGTTAGCGTTTGGTTTGGCCGACCTTGAGCCATTGCCCGTCCACTTCGCAGGCACTTCTTCAAATTGACCATCTGCCAGTGGATGTGGATCGCCCCCTAAAGGCAAATAGCCGTTTTCTCCGTCAGGTACTTCAAAGGCTTCGCCTTGAATATAATAAAAATTATTGTGTTTAGCGTATTCAACAGAAGTATCGTCGTCTGCGCCAAAATTGCTCTGCCCTTCTGGTAGATTCAAAGACTCGTACTTGCGAGCAACATGGTTGGGGACTATGTCTATTATGACTTTCATACCCTGTTTATGCGTGCGTTCAATTAGTGCTTCAAACTCGGCCAATCGATTGGCTGGATCAACAGCCAAATCGGGATTTACGTTGTAATAATCTTTCACTGCGTAGGGCGAGCCTGCACGGCCTTTTACTACGTCAGGATCGTCCAGTGAAATGCCATAATTTGTATAATCGTTGATCACCGCATGATGAGGCACACCAGTGTACCAGATATAAGACGTGCCTAACTCTTTGATCCCTTGTAACGCTTCATCAGTGAAGTCAGAGAATTTGCCAATTCCGTTTTCCTCAATGGTTCCCCACGGTCTATTAGTTGTATTGGTATTACCAAATAACCTAGTGAACACTTGATAGATAACCGGCTTGCCTTCTCCCTGAGAATGATGCAAAGCTAAGGAAGCAGGCAACGTTTCCGAAGTGGGATTTTGATTTGTATTTTGTTGTTCCACAGGTTCACCATGGTTAGATTGAGAACAGGCAAATACCAATAACGTAGACGCGGCTAATGCTGATATTTTCGTTTTTATATGTTTCAAGTTTGTCACCTTATACAAATATGCTAAACCCGTAACCGCATGATTTTGCTGGGTCAACCAAAAATTTGGGGATACTACTTATGTTTAAGTGTATAGGATAACCGTTAATAACTTGTTAAAACAGTTGCAAACGTATGCACATTTTAAATTTTTACACGCTGTTGTTTAAGTTAAAGGACATCGAAATACCTTATTTAAAACACGCACAGTCTTTACCTTTATTTTTAGCACTAATGTAAAAACAGACTGTTACTATGAATCTAATAGAAGTATGCTTATGATTAAAGCCTTTGTTTTAACAAGCAATTGGATAAAACACATTTTACGGGTAAACATTATAAAAAGAGTTGGACTGGGTTATCGCTAGTGGTTTTCCACTTAACCCACAACTTGCTTGATTATTCTTTGCGGTGAACATTTAGTCGACTAAAACGGTTACTGGGTTTTATTGCGTAATAAACACCAATAACAGCTGATACTAAGGTTTCAACCAAAGTGTACCTGGATTAGGCAATTTTAGAATATCGTATATATAAAGGTCGCCAGCGAAGATTGCTGTGTGGCAACGACTATTGCGCCTAACAGAGCCAAGATAACAATTATGGGCAACAACCAAATTTTCTTGCGAACTTTCAAAAATGCCCATAAATCTTGTAAAAACTCTATCATTAAAAAGGCTCCTTTAAGTTTTCTTTGTTAGGGGCTTTATCGCGCATCACCCAATTACTGACTTGCTTTTTGACTTGTTTTTTGTGCTTGTATTGCAAGCCTTTACGCAATTGCATTGTTAAGCCGATTGGCACAATCAATATATAGTAGGCCAAAGCCAGAATAATTCTAGTGTTTATATAACCAAACACAGAGGCGATGAGCATCCACACCACATAAGGATAATACAGCAAGCTTGGTTTAAATATGTATAAACCGGTAAGCACCATTGCAATATAAAGTGGCCAGTTAGGCACGCCTAAGTTGAATAACCATGGCAGGAACAGCATAAATACAACAGGAAAAGCGATGGCCATAGTCACAGCAAAGCTCTTTAGCGCTTCGATATCGTTTTTACTCGCAAATGGCAGTAATACCGAACCTTTAAACCACGCCTTAATCTTTTTCAAAGGTCACCTCTTTGGCTTTGTCAATGGCAGCTTGCGGCTGGTCTTGCTTGTCTAACATGCAATTTTGCATCACTAACACGTCCATTTCTGTGGCTAAAAAGCTTCTTATGGCATCTTGGGGACTGCGCACCGGTGGCTCGCCGCGCACATTAAAAGAGGTATTAATAATGACCCCTACTCCAGTTAACGACTTAAACTCAGATACTAACTTATAAAACTTAGGGTTAGTATTAGGACTTATGGTTTGTACACGCGCTGAATAATCCACATGAGTAATGGCCGGCAAATGACTTCGCATCTGAGCCAGTTTTTCAAGGCCAGTTGCGCTAGTTACCTGATGTCTTATGGCGTGATTAACAGGCGCAGTCAATAACATATAAGGACTTGGCGTACTCAACTCAAAATACTGTTCAAGATCTTCTTCTAATACTGCCGGGGCAAAGGGTCTGAACGACTCTCTTTGCTTTATCTTAATATTCATTTGAGTTTGCATAGTTTGGCTTCGAGCGTCCCCTAGAATGGATCTATTACCCAGTGCTCTTGGACCAAACTCCATTTTGTCTTGAAACCACCCCACTACTTTGTCTTGAGTAAGTAACTTTGCTACTTTACTAAATAATGCTTCGTCGCTTAACTGAGTATACACAAGGTGATCTTTTTGACAGGCGGCTATCACTTCTTCATTGCTAAACGAATCTCCTAAGTATGCGCCTTGCATGTAATCAACAGGCTGGTTTTCATCTTTATCAAAAGAATTGTCTTGATTAGCTAAGTTTTTATGCCTGCAAGAATGGTCAGTTGTTGAAGCTGCATGTTCATTTTTATAAGAGCCACTATCTTTGGCCTTAACATCTGCCGTTTTATTGCTATGACGCTTTGATGTGTCGTTGTAGTGAATTAATGGCTTTTTATCGTTTTCAAAATACTGGTGCCACACTTGCAAAGCCGCGCCTAACGCACTTCCCGCGTCGCCTGAAGCCGGTTGGATCCAAAGATTTTCAAATGGGCCTTCTTTTAAAATTCGGCCATTGGCCACACAGTTTAAGGCCACGCCTCCTGCTAGGCATAAGTTGTCACAAGGGTTCTGTTGGTAAGCAGTATTTACAATTTTAAGCACAATCTCTTCGGTAACCACTTGAATGGACTTTGCAAGGTCCATTTGCTTTTGAGTAAGCTCACCTTCTAGTGGATAGGCTGGAGCGCCAAATAACTCATGAAAGGCTTTATTGGTCATGGTGTGACCGACAGCAAAATCAAAATACTGCATGTCGAGAGTAAAACTGCCATCGGGGTTTACGTCTATTAAATGTTGATAAATCAGCTCAACGTATTTAGGCTCACCGTATGGGGCTAATCCCATTAGCTTATATTCACCGGTATTGACTTTAAACCCACAATATTGAGTGAACGCTGAATACAGCAGACCCAGCGAATGAGGAAATTGAATTTCAGATATGGGGGTTAATTCACCGCCTTGAGCCTTCCAAATAGACGAGGTGGCCCACTCACCTACCCCATCTAAACACACTACCGTAGCTTGGTTATAAGGGCTTGGGAAATAAGCGGCTGCGGCATGAGACTGATGATGTTCGCAAAACAGCAGTTGTGGCAGTTTTAGCTTCTTTTTAAGCGCATTTTTTGCTTCTGTAATAGACACACTATGCTGGTGCGCATGCTTTTGATACACAATATTGGCCAGTTCGTCCCGAAGGACCTTTTTAAGGTAGAGCTTTTCTTTAAGCCAGATAGGCATGGAGCGCACAAAGGAACGATAACCCATTGGCGCATTCGCTAGGTAAGTTTCTAGTAAGCGTTCAAATTTCAACAAAGGTTTGTCGTAAAACACCACCGCACTTAATGTTTCTAACTCAAGATCAGCCTGTGTTAGACAAAAATTAATGGCATCAACAGGAAACGCTGGGTCGTGCTTTTTCCTACTGTATCTTTCTTGTTGACTGGCAGCCACTATGTGGCCGTCCAATACCAGTGCGGCAGCAGCATCGTGATAATAGGCGGAAATTCCTAAAATAGCCGTTGGCGAAGAATGGGCAGTATTTTTATTATTATTAGAATTCAAATGTAAACTTCTATTGGTAGATTAAACACGTGTGTTAACTAAAACTTAATGATAAGTCTAATTAGATTAAAACGGAATGCTAGCGACACAAGGCTAACAAAATAATACCACGCCCCATCTCATAGATAGTATCATCACAATGTAAAGAATATACAATTTCATAGTGAACATTACAGCAATATCTTGGCTGTCTTTTGCACCTGTTAATAATGCTATCGCGATGGAGAGCACAAGATTACCTGGTGATTTTCAAAAAGATCCGGCAGACAAAATGATTGTAACCCTCATAAAAATCAAGAAGCAACGCTCGTTACGTCTGACGAGAAAATACTCAACTACCAGTACGTAAATACGCTATAATTGAGCGTAGTGTTTTACTATGGATGTAATCAGTATATGAGCCCTTCATTACCGTCTGTCTTATTTGTTTGTCATGCCAATATTTGTCGCTCTCCTACAGCCGAAGCTGTGTTTAGAGCGAAGGCTCAAGCGACTGGACTAGATTGTAAAATAGACTCAGCGGGCACTAATCAAAGACACACCGGTATTTTACCGGACAAACGTTCCGTCGATGTTGCAACGGCAAGAGGCTACGATTTTGACGGTATTAGCAGCAGAAAAATTACCGAAGAAGACTTTGTTAATTTTGACTACATTGTGCCTATGGATATGAAAAACGTCGACAGTTTGAAAAACCTCGGCCCAAAAGAACAGCATCATAAAATCAAATTGTTAATGCAATACGCCGATGACAATATCCGCTCTCGCGCGATTGAAGTACCGGATCCGTTTCTTGGCGCCAGTCATGGCTTTACAATAGTATTAACCTTGATTGAGTACGCAACCGATGGATTGATTAAATACATTCAGGAGCAAGTATCTACCAAGGCTTAAGGCTTAAGACTCAAATTAAACTTAGGTCAATTTATACGGCTTTTACAATGGGTCTTGAGTTTCAAATAAACTGCTTGTTGCTTAATAGTTTGTATGACAACAAGTTTTTGAATTTAACACCACTACTGTTAGCTTAAATAACGAGTTATTCCCCCCAGGTTGATAAATATCTTAAAAAATGCATTAAAGTAGCGAACATGCCATATTTGAGGGGCAGTTTTTTGGCGATAGCAATACATGCAATATAACGCATCAAAGCTGTTCGTTTACTCAAAAACTCTGAAGACCATATCCAAATGGGTAGAGTGCTTTATCGCTATTTTGGTCTAAAGGCAAATCGCTATATTGTTTTGGCCATGCATAAGGTGATTTACCCACAGGTGTAAACCCGTCTATTGAATATAGTAAATCGGCCACCCCTGCCCCTTCTGAGCCAGGTAACCAAGCGGCTATAAACGCGTCACTATTAGTAATGTCGTCTTCCACCAGCAGAACTCGCCCTGAAATTAAAACAGTGACCACCTTTTTACCAAGGGCTTTACAGCTATTGATATAGCCTTTGTGCTCATCTGTTAAATATAAATTGGTGGTGTCGCCTTTAAACTCTGCATAGGGCTCTTCTCCCACTACCACTATGGCCGTGCTTTCTTGCATATCCGCAGGGCAGCCTTTTTCGTAATAGGCGGCGTTAGGATCCACCTGTCGTATACCATCTAAAATAGTAGTTGCCCCTTCATAGCTTTCAGTTGTGCCTTGCCAATTAATAGACCAACCACCGCTTTGTAGGCCGCTGTTATGACCATGTTCGCCAATGACTGCGACTGAACTTTCGGCACTAAGAGGCAGGGCGTTTTGATCGTTTTTCATCAACACCAAAGATTCACGAACCGCCTGACGAGCTACTTCTCTATGCTCTTGTTTGCCCACCATATCCGAATACTCTTTTTTGGTAAAAGGGTCAGCAAACAATCCAAGATTGAATTTCATGGTTAATATACGACGCACAGCGTCGTTTATGCGTTCAATGGACACCGTACCGTCAAGCACCGAGCGCTCTAATTTTTGCATAAATTCGTCGTGGTTGCCCGGCTGCATCGCAATGTCGACACCCGCATTAATGATGGTATGCGGAGGACCCCAGCGTAACCCACCGTTCCAATCAGTTAGCACCACGCCTTCAAAGCCAAGCTCACCCTTTAGAACGTCGCGGACCAAAAAAGTGTGCTGATGCATGTTAACGCCGTTTACCGAATTAAAGCCCACCATTATGGCGGCGATGCCTTGATCCACCGCTTCTTTATAAGGAGGTAAATGATAGTTACGCAGTTGTTCGTCGGTAATTATAGCGTTACCACCCTCACGACCGCCTACTGTCGCACCGTCGCCTAAGTAGTGCTTGGCGGTGGCCGCCACCGTATAGGGCAGCGCTAAATCTTCACCTTGATGCCCTACCACAGAGGCCTTAACCGCATTTATGCTTATGTCCATGTCTTCACTGAAGCCTTCATACACTCTTCCCCAATGCTCATGCAGGGGCATCGCAATACAAGGTGAAAAGGTCCAATTAAATCCAGTACCCGCCATTTCAATTGCGGTGATTTGGGCAGCACGTTTGATTAGGTCGTAATTACGAGTAGCCGCCATGCCGATGTTATGCGGAAAAATTACCGCACCTTCGAACGTATTTTGACCATGAACTGCATCAACCGCCGTCATAAGAGGAATGCCCAATCGAGTTTGTAAAGCCTCTGCCTGAAACTCGTCAAATTTAGACGTCCAGTCTTCTGGGTTTGGACCCGGTGTTGGGCCTTGTGTGTGTATAATTGAACCTATGGTTTTGCGGCGAATTTCTTCAGGCGTTACATTGTTATGCCACACTGATTGAGTCATTTGACCTATTTTTTCTTTTAAGGTCATTTCGTTAATTAGGGCTTCGACTCTCTCGGAATGAGTTGAATATTGGCACAGGTCGAATTGCTGAGTGCCCCATTCACAAATAATCGGGTCATGTTGAGTGTTTTTGGCGCTAAAGCCTTTGCAACCTGATAAAGAGATTGCCAATGATAGAAACATTAACTTTTTATACATAGTCATCACGAATTCACGTTACATTACAAAATACTAACAAGTATGCAATATGTGGAGATTTTTAACAGAGCAGTTTCGTTCAGCTGGGTATTTTTTGCTGTGAAATGACGATGTAAAATTTAGAGTTGTTGGTATAAATAGTTCTGATAGACACCAGTTTTGTGGAGGCTAAAACAAAAAGAGCCGCAAATGCGACTCTTTTATTGAATGATTACAAAAGACGTTATAATTTTAGTTTACGTCTTCTTATCATAAATGCCACCATTCCCAAACCACTAAGCATTAGGGCATAAGTTGAAGCTTCTGGTACTGGCGATGCTATTTGCACAGTTAAGTTACCGAAATTATCGCCATAATTACCTCCCTCACTTATGAAAAAAGTGACATCTTGTTGAGTAGCAAGAGAAAAGGTAAAGGCAGATGGCGCATTGTCAAATGCTTTTTGTGCAGTTGAAAAACGAGCGTCTCTGCCAGTGCCGCCAATTTCTGACACTACATCATTGATAGATAACGCAAAAGAACTCAACCAACCTTTGCTGCAGTTAAAACCAGCCTGGTCACACCCTTCTGTAATTCCGTTACCCCAAGCATTCCAAGCGCCTGAAATTGCTTGTACAGAATAATTCCCTGCCCCCAAATTTACAACTTGAGTGTTATTTGCTCCTGACAGGTTGACTGTAGAATCTAATATCAACTTATTTGCATTAGCTACTTGTGAGAATAACACCACTAGTAAGCCAATATATTTTAAGTACTTCATAAAGCTAGTCCGTTTGTTTTTAATACTACTTTTAATTGGATTAAAATAAAAAAACGAAAATAAAGGTCTTAATCAATATTATGCATTTTTAAATCTTACTTCCCCCACCATACTTACTCGTTAACGTAATAAAACACGGTTGAATATCAACAATAACGCTAATGAACAAGTATCCTTTTACAAAGCATCCAATATCGGATGCTTTTTGCTATTTTTTAAATTTAATAAGCATTTTTATCTGTAAAACTTCTCAATATCGTGAAAATAATAATTTTGAAATCTAACCATAAGGACCAGTTTCGTATATATTCCAAATCAAATTCGATTCGTTTTTTCATCTTATCTATTGTGTCAGTTTCGCCGCGCCATCCGTTCACCTGAGCCCAACCGGTTATCCCTGGTTTTACTTTATGGCGCAACATATAAAAATTGACTAACTTTCTGTACTCTTCATTATGAGATACTGCATGAGGCCTGGGCCCGATTACGCTCATCTCGCCTTTAAGCGAATTGAAAAATTGCGGCAACTCGTCTAACGAGGTTCTACGCAGAAAGGCTCCAACCTTGGTTATTCTAGGATCGTTTTTACAAGCTTGTTTTACATGAGTGCTGTTTTCCATCACTTGCATAGTTCTGAACTTCCACACTTTAATCTTTCGACCGTTCATACCATATCTGTCTTGCTTGAAAAAAATGGGGCCTTTAGAGGTAAGCTTGATCACTGACGCTATAAGGAGCATTGGAAGACTAAGCATTAACAACGCCAACGACGATAACACGACGTCTTCTAAGCGTTTGACAGCAGCCATCCCTCCGCTCATGGGGTTGTCGTACACACTAATTGTTTGTACATCGCCTAAATGGGACATTTGACCGTGCATTAAGCAATACATAAACAAGTCGGGTACGACATGCACCGTCGCAGTTGTATCGCCAAATTCAGCTAACATATCTTGAATTCTTGTTTGAGCTTTTATTGGCAGAGCGATGTAGATGATGTCAAACTCGTTATTTCTGGCAGCATTTATTCCGGCCTTTACATTCCCCTTCACGAGAGAGTGGTAGTCTGAGTCGAGTCTTTCTATGCTTCTATCATCAAACACAGCCTCAAGATTGTAGCCGATTTCAGGGTTATTTTGCGCTTGTTTCGCTAGCCTTATGCCTTTTTCTGAAAGACCAAAAAGTGCGATTTTTCTGGTGTTGTAACCTCTCGCCCGCAAAATTGATAATGCTTGCTTAAACACAAACCGCCAAGATACCAATGCAACTCCAGTTAATACAAACCATGCGCCCATTAATAGTCGAGAAAAGTCGCTGGATATTTTGAAGAAAAACAAAGCAATTAATAACGCCGCTACCGTGAATAACCAACTCAAAAGGGTATAAAAGAACATTTCTTTATACGTTCCCACTCGCCACGACCGATAAAGAGAAAAGGATTCAGCTATAATTGCGAAACATAACGCTGAGGACAAGGCAACTATTAAGTGAAGTTGTCCAAAGCCTTTATCCACAATGACCGATGTTAAAAACATCATCGTCATTATTAGAAATAAATCAATGCCTCTGTAGATTGTTGCGAACTTATTACTATTATTTTTTATAATACCGCCAGTAATTGATTCCATGCTAACATCCATATGCTATACAAAAGTTTAATACCCATGATTTGCTACGAGTACTGTCGCGGACAAATCAAACTACGAATTTATATTTTGTTTTGTTTCCTTTTTACAAATCCTAATTAATAACTATTAGATGTGAAAAAGTGATTAAACATTCGCCGCGCCAATGTGTTAACTTGATGTTTAACTTGTTCGGCGATCGCTTGAGTGTGCTGATGCAATCTGTATACCAATTTAAATAAACGCGCTGTTCTAACTAATAGTCTTTCTATCAAGATGTAAACCAACCATCTGCAAACCATAATAATTTATTTATTTCAGTTACTTAAAAAACCGCCCCCAAAAATAGCCACTTATAATTTTTTTTAAGATACCGTTTCATGTAGACAATAAATATTGAATATCATCTCGTATTTCACAATTTTACGTGATCTGTAAATTATCCTGACAATAATGAGTGATCGATGGTTTTAAGCAGTTCATTTTTTGTGCAATTAGAGAAAAACGCACCAACTCTGCGCAAATTTTCATCTTATTGCCCATTTAATGGTCTAGCGATTGGCTCTCCTATCAACAAGCCTTCGCTGGGCATTTTCACAGACTTCCAATACGCTTCTAGTACTGTTTCACCGTTCAGGTAAGACTGGATCAGTATATTAGGGTCGGGGAACTTAGTTGGATAATTGCAAGGCTCCACTACGGTACCATAACTTGCGGTAGCGCCTGCATCCAGCCATCTAATGGCTTTCATCTGCTCAACATTGCTAACACCGGCTCCTCCAGTTTAGGTCAAATGGTCTGCGAAGGCAACAGGAATGAATGTGTTTGATTGGATTTGTGGCACATGGGCCAGCCCAGTTTGATAACCAAAAAGCGTTTCACCCACGACAAATTCCTCAACGCCTTGCTTGTCACTGTCAAAAAATTTAACGCTCACTTTTTTGGAGTTTCGAAAATATAAGCTAGCCGATCTGAATAGTGTCGCACGACTGCTTCTGACCTTGTCTGTGGTTTTCACTAGTGCTATTTGGGGCATTTGAGGTGCGATATTGTCTGCTTTGACGCCCATATGTATATTGACTTGTATGTTTTATATAGAGTTGCCTGTCAGCAGCATAGAGAGTCTAATGCCGCGATCATCGAAAGGTTGACGACTTGCATTATTAAAATAGGGGCTAATGGGTGTTTCATGTCGACCTACTTGCTTTGTCTGACACCATTTTTGGTTAAATTCAAATGTCAAATCACTGGTTATTGACATGCATTCTGCGATATATGGGGTTTGCCAAGTGGCGAGCAGGGCTTGTATATTGCCTGGTAACTGCTCCGCCAAACTAGAAAAACGTTTCTATTTTTATAACGAACTGCAGGTTATCCACGTTGTCTTTATAAATTGCAGTTATCATAAATAAAATAAAAGCACCACACGTGCGATTTAAGGAGTATTTAACTCGATAATGACTGAACAGCAATTATTCGTATTAGCTGAAATCTTAACTCTTTCTAATCTTACGCTCAATGACTGTGGGCGCAGGCATTTTTACAATTGTATTCGAAGGTACATCAAAACTTATAACGCTGTTAGCTCCAATCATTACATCATCGCCTATAGTAATGTTGCCCACGATAACAGCACCGGCGCCAATATTTACTCTCGAACCAATTGTTGGCTTAGCCGCTAAATCAGATGCTGATTTTATTCCCATAGTGGTGTTTTGACGTATTACAACGTCGTCTCCAATACAACGAGCGCCTACAATTATTCCACCAAAGTGATCAATACGCACCCGTCTGCCCAATTTGACGACGTAATCTAATTTAATACCACCAAACCATTGACAAAATAGTCGCCAGACGCGATACATAATTGTCATAGGGACTCTAAGTATTTTTGAGCGACAAGACATGCGCTGATTCCCAAAACGGTGACAAAACACAGCCCAGAAACCCTGACTAAACCAGTCACGTCCATGAGTATTAAAATCTTCTTTAACTAAGTTCCAAAAGCTGATGTTATCAGGATTAGCATTAGTTTTACCCGTGGGTAATGGACTTGTTTTTTTATTCTCTATCATTACGCTTTCCCATCAACGCGTGTTTAAAGAATCGGTTGATTGAATGGCCATCATTTCGCTTCCGACTTTTGATAAAAGTAGATAAAAGATTATTAATCAACCGACCCTTAATCCATGCAATTCCACAGCAAATAGCATACATGCGAGAGTAATTCTTGAAATAAAAACGATGCCAAGAATTGTACCAATAGGTCGGAATCGATTTATTTTTTGTTTTGTTACCAATAATTTGTGTCGATACTCCAGAGACATGCACTATTTTCGACTCTGGGACAGAAAAAATTTTTATGCCTTGCCTTTTCGCGTGGCTCATATAGTCTATTTCTTCGTAGTATAGAAAATATTCCTCATCCAAAAAACCTACTTTATCAAAAACTGAACGGCTGAAGAAAAAGCCAGCGCCGCTGACCCAGTCACATTCAAAGGTTTTAGTTTTTAAGGGAATGGAAACGAGGTATGTAGGAAAAAGCTTAGCCACAATATTGAGGCTAGCACCTCGTTGAAATTCTGAAATAATATTTGGGAAAATAAAAGCAGACGTTCGTGCCTGTAGCTCTTCATTGTGTAATGTTGAGCCAAGTATACAGTTCATGCCAAAATGCTCAGAAACCGTTATTAAACTATCTATAGCCCCAGGTAATGTAAAGGCGTCAGGGTTTAATAAATAGAAATAATCTAATTCAAAATCCGATTCTAAGGCGGTTTTTATTCCAATGTTGTTGCCATAGGCAAAGCCACCATTTTTATCAGCCTGAATTAAAGATATATATTCGGAAAATCCGGCCAATTCAATTTTTTCACTTAAGATTTCAAAAGACATGTCTGTAGATTGGTTGTCGACAATAAAAATTTTTAATGCAATACGCTGTCCAACTGAACTTATAATTCGTTGCAAATTATCAGACAACAATGCACCTGCATTATAATTGACAATTATAACCGCTACGTTTATCAATGAACTCATATTTGTCTTCCCTGCGCAGCTAGATTTATAAATTTGTGGTGAACTTAAGCTTATCATTAACCACTATAATCTGCTTCGGCTGATTAAATTGGCTATGTATCGGATTTAGTCTTAAAAAAATTACTGGTCCAAGTGAACGCCATTTGTTAATGAAAATATAATCAAAAATCCTCATTTCCATTATGATAAGTTTAAAAGTCGATAAAATACCAAACCATCGTTCCTATGATACATGAAGTAAGTTTTAATTAAAATTTTAGTTCCGATAGTTTGCCAAATAGTATTGCAGTCTACTAATAAGATTTATAAACAATCAATTTTCTATTATCACTTGACATTTAGTGTGGTACGTTCAATCGCCCGATAAGTTTTTAATCAACAAAAGTTGACGATAGTCTATTAATTCTGATTAGGGTAGTTCATCTACAAATATTCATCGCTCGCATTATTATAGGTAGCTAAAAGACTTGATTGCATCAAGGTCAGTGAAAGGTTTTTAGATATCAACCTTTAACAATTGAAATGAGATTATCCGAGCATTTAGGTTGCGAATACAAATTTTACTAAAGTATATTAAAGTTTCTAAACAAGGGCTCCAATAAAATTCTTTATCTTTTCTTAGCAACGTGATTTTTGTAGTTATTCGGTTCTATTGTGAGCTTCTTGAATGGTGGTATTTCGATGTTAGTTACTGCTATTGTTACCAAAGCCCTTTTTGATTTCATTTTGGAGGATTGAGATGGTCCCGTCACTGCGTAACCATTGGTTATTTGCTTTGCAGGATGGTTAAACGTTCGCGTAATTGTTTTTCAGTCACATAGCCCATTTCTGTGAATTCAATTTTGTTATTTTGAACAATGAGGGTTGTTGGATAGCCGTATATATTAAAATGTGATTTCAGTTGACCTGTCAAATCATTCACATACAATCTTTTCGACGCGTCTGCTTCTCCAATATGCGAAAGCACTTGATTGTCGTGACCTGAGTCTGAAGATACAAATATCACATCGTGCGTCATATCCAAGTTCTTCATTGAAGGCATTTGGTGCTCGCATACTTGACACCATGTTGCCCAAAAAAAAATGATCTGGGGGCTTGTTTCACCTTTAATCGCAATAGGTTCTTTTTTAATGCTGACCATTGATTCAACAGGCACTGATTTTTTTGGCAATACAGACAGTACTAATGGCCATATGAATAAGTAGCCAATCACAATCACGACAATACCAAATATGCTTGAGGACCTGCTACTCATTCAATTAACTTTCCAGGGTTGGCTACACGCCTAACCTTTGCCTTTTATATGTGCCATCTTGAACGTTCTTGCACCAATCCAAATTTTCAAGATACCACTGTATGGTTTTTTTAATCCCCGATTCAAAGGTTTCTTGTGGTTGCCAGCCTAATTCTCTTTTTATCTTACTGGCATCTATGGCATAACGCATATCATGACCTGGCCTGTCTTTCACAAAGGTAATTTGAGACAAATAGCTAGAGCTTTTCGGCCTCAACTCATCTAATGTTGAGCAAATAGTTTTAACGACCTCAATATTTTGTTTTTCATTGTGCCCCCCTATATTATAGGTTTCACCAATCTCGCCCTCTGTAGCCACCTTTATTAAGGCTCTAGCATGGTCCTCAACAAACAGCCAGTCGCGTATCTGATTACCCTTACCGTATACAGGCAATGGTTTCCCTTCAAGGGCGTTTAAAATTACCAGTGGGATCAGCTTCTCTGGAAAATGATATGGTCCATAATTATTTGAACAATTAGTAATTAACGTTGGTAAGTTGAATGTTCTAAGCCAGGCCCGCACTAAATGGTCACTAGCGGCTTTCGACGCTGAATAAGGCGAACTTGGTTGATAAGCAGTTTGTTCGCAAAACAAAGGTAACTCTGAGGTAGATGTGTCGCCTAGTTCATCGGGGTGAGGCAAGTCGCCATATACCTCGTCGGTTGAAATGTGATGAAAACGAAACGATGATTTATCGTCTAATGTGGAATAATATGCCCTGGCCTGCTCCAGTAAATTATAAGTGCCAAAAATATTGGTTTTAATAAACTCACCTGGGCCATCTATTGAGCGGTCGACATGAGATTCTGCAGCTAAGTGCATCACAATATTGGGTTGATACAGTTCAAATAGGCGTTTTACTTCTTGCTCATCACAAATATCGACTTTTTCAAAAATATAATTTTCTGAGGACTCAATGGTTGTTAATGAATCGAGATTGCCAGCGTAAGTTAATTTATCAACATTTATTACCTTGTGTGGATAGTTGTTAATTAACTCACGAATAACAGCCGAACCAATAAAACCCGCGCCGCCGGTGACTAAAATTGTTTTATTCATAGTAATTTACGCCATAGTTAAAGCTAACGTCTAACCCATTTAAGCTAGGTTGAGTCTTGTCTTTGTCGGACAACTGAAGCTGACTCTCTGGTATTTGCCAATCAATATTTAAGCTAGTGTCGTTGTACGCTAGGCCCCTATCGTGCTCTGGTGCATAATAATTATCGACTTTATAGGCAAATATTGCGGTTTCACTTAACACAACAAATCCATGTGCAAACCCTCTTGGAACAAATAGCTGATGTTTATTCTCTCCACTTAGCAGTGCTTTTACGTATCTTCCATAAGTGGGGCTTTTATGCCTAATGTCCACGGCGACGTCGAGTACCTCCCCTTCAATCACTCGGACAAGTTTGCTTTGCGCAAATGGCGGCAATTGAAAGTGTAACCCACGTAAAACGCCTCGAGACGACTTAGATTCATTGTCTTGACAAAAATCTACTTTGTGGCCAACAAAATCTTCAAACCGCTTTTGTTGAAACGTTTCTACAAAGTACCCTCTATCATCACCAAATACCTTGGGCTTAATTAAAATCACATCTGATATGCTTTGCCTTTGAAATTCCATTTACTTGTTGCTCTCTTCTATTCTTTTGAGTAGGTATTGACCGTATCCGTTTTTTTGAAGCGGCTGTGCTAACTTGAGGACTTGTTCCTTGCTGATGTAACCCATTTCTAAAGCTATCTCTTCTAAGCACGCCACTTTTAGTCCTTGACGTTTTTCAATCGTAGCGATATACGAAGAGGCCTCAAGCATGCTGTCATGCGTGCCGGTATCTAACCATGCAAAACCACGTCCCATTGTTTCTAACTTTAATCTTGAATCGTCTAAATATATTTGATTTAAGGTGGTGATTTCTAACTCACCTCTGTGAGAGGGTTCAACTAATTGGGCTTTTTGAACCACGTCCTTGGGATAAAAATACAGTCCGGTTACCGCGTAATTAGACTTGGGCTTTGATGGTTTTTCTTCAATGGTCACCACATTGTCTTGGTCGTCAAATTCCGCTACCCCATAGCGCTCAGGATCTTGAACATGATAACCAAACACTGTGGCTTTTGAGTGTTCTTTTGCATTGGTGACTGCGCTTGCAAGCAATTTAGGTAGGTCGTGACCATAAAATATGTTGTCACCCAGAATTAAGCAAGCATCGTCGCCAGCTAAAAACTCTTTACCCAGTATAAAGGCTTGAGCAAGACCGTCTGGAGAGGGTTGAACAACATATTCAAATGTAATGCCTATTTGTGACCCATCGCCTAACAGGCGCACGAATGAGTCTTGATCTTCT
>CBFIBG010000077.1:0-39410 GCA_965660815.1 Glaciecola sp. | reverse complement strand
CTCGAACTCATACTCGATCACTTACCGATTGCCAACTTGCTTAGGTTGATTTAATCTGTGATCGTCTGAAAAGTAGTCTAATACCTTAGCATATTTACAAGCTTTTTTTGATATTAAAAGATATGCTACGGTGACAAGCTTTTTCCGGTGTTAAAAAATATGCTGCATAGACGTGGAGGCGACTTGTCTGGCGGTCAGCAACAACAATTGGCAATAGCTAGGGCGCTTGTTTTAAATCCCGAAGTGCTAATTTTGGACGAACCAAATGAAGGTATACAACCCAACATAGTACAGTTAATTAGAGACGTTTTACTCTGGCTTAACAAAGAACAAAATATGACTATTGTTTTGGTTGAGCAAAAATTGCCGTTCGCCCGCGCAGTCGGCGAAGAGTTTGTGCTGATGGAAAAAGGTCATGTGGTATCAAAAGGGCCAATGACTAAACTCAGTGATGAGCTAGTAGGACAGTATTTGGCAGTATAATGTTAATAAAGTAAAAGGATAGGCTTTGCATACCCTCAAAAAGATTGAGCCGACATTGCAAAATAGTTGGAAAGCAAAACTGGCGTTAGAATTTAGCAAAAGTGCTTTTGGCACCCAGCTAACTAAAACTCAACGCAGTGGGCCGTTAAATGTGCAACGGGCTTTCTTTCCTGAAGGAAACGATTGCGCGCACGTCTACATTTTGCACCCTCCTGCTGGTATTGTTTCGGGTGATGAACTTATCGTCAATGTGTTGTTGAACTCACATTCTCACGCATTAATAACCACGCCAGGTGGAAATCGTTTCTACAAAGCACGAGACAATCAACAGCTTGGTATTTCAAAGCAGATCCAAAGGCAAAAATTTGAGGTTCAAGCGCAAGCCAAATGCGAAAACTTTCCCCTAGAAACGATTGTGTATCAAGGGGCGGATGGTATAAATTGCGTTGACATACATTTGCACTCTGACTCAGCATATATTGGATGGGATATCACTTGCTTAGGTTTGCCTTCGTCAAACCAACCCTTTACAGAAGGCAGTTATACACAGATAAACCGAGTGTATTGTGATGAACGGCTTATTTTTCATGACCGAATGGCTGCAAACCAACAAAGTGGAGTCTGTCAACATGTAGCAGGGTTAAACGGCTTCCATACCTTTGGTACCTTGTTAGCCTATCTGCCCAGAAAGAATAAAAGCGCGTACAACACAGATAATTGCGAACTGAATGAGGTTATTAGTCAAATACGAGACAAAATGTCTCAGTTAGGAGCTGAACATAAAGTAAGCATCACACAAATCAAGGATTTATTGGTAGCAAGATATCTTTTCGATAGTGCTGAAGAGTGTAAGTCAATATTTATAGAGATTTGGATGTTGTTGAGGCCTATTATAATCAACAAGCAAGCCACAAAGCCGCGTATATGGTATACCTAGAACAATTTATAAAGTAAGAATAAATGAGAATATTATGGATCTACTTCCAAGAGAAAAAGACAAGCTATTGATTTTTACAGCGGCTTTGCTTGCTGAAAGACGATTGAATCGAGGATTAAAACTAAATTATCCTGAAGCGATGGCCTATATATCAATGGAAATAATTGAAGGTGCCAGAGATGGTAAATCAGTTGCTGAGCTCATGGATTTTGGTCGAACCTTGTTAACCAGATCGCAGGTGATGGACGGCGTGTCTGAGCTTATTCCAGAAGTGCAAGTAGAAGCAACTTTTCCTGACGGCACAAAGCTTGTCACTGTTCACAACCCAATCGTGTAAGGAACGTAACTATGATCCCAGGGGAAATAAAATGCGATGACGGTGAGCGTATTCTCAATGAGGGTAGAGAAACACTCAAGGTTATGGTGGCAAATTCTGGTGACCGTCCAATCCAAGTCGGATCTCACTACCATTTTTATGAAGTCAATAGCGCATTGCACTTTGATCGCAGTGTTACGCGTGGTTTTAGGCTTGATATTACATCTGGCACAGCGGTTCGCTTTGAACCTGGTCAACAAAGAGAAGTCACGCTAGTGGCATATCAAGGCAGACGACGAGTATTTGGTTTTCGCGGTGATATTCAGGGAGATTTATAAATGGCATCAATCGACAAACATGCATACGCTCATATGTTCGGACCCACTGTCGGAGACAGAATGCGGCTGGCCGACACTGACTTGTGGCTAGAAGTAGAAAAAGACTACACCTGCTACGGCGAAGAAGTGAAATTTGGCGGCGGTAAAGTGATTCGAGATGGGATGGGACAGAGCCAAGCCTCTTGCGCAGAAACAGTTGATTTGGTCATTACAAATGCCCTTATCCTAGACCACTGGGGTATTGTTAAAGCAGACGTAGGCGTCAAAAATGGCCGAATAGCAATTATTGGTAAAGCCGGTAACCCAGATATTCAAGATAATATTGACATAGAAATTGGACCGGGAACTGAAGTGATTGCAGGAGAAGGAAATATACTCACTGCTGGTGGCATTGATGCTCACATTCATTTTATATGCCCACAACAGATAGATGAAGCACTGATGTCGGGTGTGACAACTATGATTGGCGGAGGCACAGGTCCAGCAACTGGAACAAATGCCACAACATGTACACCAGGTCCATGGAACATTCATAAAATGCTGCAGGCTACAGACAACTTTCCGATGAACTTTGGGTTTTTAGGTAAGGGTAATGCAAGCTTACCGATTGCTATCGAAGAACAAATTGAAGCGGGTGTTTGTGGCTTGAAACTCCATGAAGATTGGGGAACTACGCCCGCTTCTATTGATAATTGCTTATCGGTTGCTGAACGATACGATGTTCAAATTGCCATTCATACCGATACGTTAAATGAATCAGGTTTTGTTGAAGATACACTGGGCGCTTTTAAAGGCAGAACGATTCATACCTATCATACAGAGGGCGCCGGTGGAGGACATTCGCCTGACATTATCAGAGCCTGCGGGGAAGAAAATGTGCTGCCTTCCTCGACTAATCCGACTCGTCCATTCACAATAAATACAGTGGATGAACATTTAGATATGCTCATGGTTTGTCATCATTTAGATCCTTCAATACCAGAAGATATTGCTTTTGCTGATTCAAGAATACGCAAGGAGAGCATTGCTGCTGAAGATATCATGCATGACCTCGGTGCGATCAGTATGATAGCGTCAGATTCCCAAGCAATGGGACGTGTTGGTGAAATGATTACGCGGACATGGCAAACTGCGCACAAAATGAAACAGCAACGAGGTCCACTTTCTCCGGATACTAAGAGAAACGACAACTACAGACTTAAGCGTTACATTGCTAAATACACCATAAACCCAGCTATCAGTCATGGGATCAGTCATGAGGTGGGATCAATTGAGGTGGGTAAACTCGCCGATTTAGTGCTGTGGAAGCCCGCATTTTTTGGTATTAAACCGGCTATGATCATCAAGTCTGGATTTATCGCTGCCGCGCCAATGGGAGACGCTAACGCATCTATACCTACGCCGCAACCTGTGTATTTTAGACCCATGTTCGCTTCCTATGGAAGCGCATCAGCTCAATGTTCGATGACGTTTATGTCGCAAGCTTCAATTGACCTTGGCGTACCAGAAAAAATTGGCATGACTCGCATGGTTGGTGTGTGTAAAAACACAAGAAATATTGGCAAGAAAGATATGATCCATAACGACTTTCTACCAAAAGTAGAAGTAGACCCTCAAACTTATGAAGTAAGAGCGAATGGTGAGTTATTGCGTTGCGAACCTGCTACAAGTCTTCCTCTGGCGCAGCTTTATACTTTGTTTTAATGAATTTGATGTTAGTAAAAAGCTTTTTAAGGAGCGGCCATGCTTAAAGCATTTGAACGATTTGACCATGTACACTGCGAAATTGACGACTCAATAACACTGGACTATGACACCAGAAAAAAGGCTCGTATCAAAGGGGTAACAGACAAAGGCGCTGATATTGGAATTTTTATGCAGAGAGGTCACCCGCTTTTACTTGGAGAAGTGTTAAAAACCGAATGCGGTAAACATATAGAAGTACTTGGGGAGCTAGAGCCTGTATCCACTGCAAGTACCACAGACTGGCTTGCGTTCGCGAAAGCTTGTTATCACCTAGGTAATAGGCATACGACCCTGCAAGTAGGTGAACGTTGGTTGCGTTATAAACCCGATTATGTATTAGATGAACTAGTCGAAATGCTTGGACTGCAAGTCGATTTCACTCCGCAAATTTTTGAACCTGAGAATGGCGCTTATGGAAAAAATGGCGCTGGTCACAGTCACTCGCATAGCCACGCTAATGACTGACCCTCTTCAATTAAATAGACTTTTACAATTATGCAGTGCCAACCTTCCTGTTGGAGGATTTTCGTTTTCCCAAGGTTTAGAGTCAGCCACAGAATTTATGTGGATAAAAAACGCCTCTGATACGAAAAGCTGGATTTGTATTAACATGCGTGAATCAGTAGCCCGAACAGACGTGGCCTCCATAAAGAGAATTTACGAAGCGATAGCGCAAAAATCAATATCGGACATATTAAAGTGGAACGACTTTTTATTGGCTAGTAGAGAAAGTCATGAACTTCTGTTAGCTGACGAAGCAATGGGTAAAGCCATGCTGAGGTTGCTAAATAACTTAGAAAACATCGATATTGAAATTTATACTAATGAGTTCGAGTCTCGCAGTATTAGTTTCGTGTGTGCATTTACAATTGCAGCTTATGTGTTCGGTATTGATGTATTATCAGCCCAAAGTGGATTTTGCTGGACAGTAATTGATAATCAAGTTACGGCTGCTACTAAGCTAGTACCTCTTGGACAGACCCAAGCACAAAATTTATTGTTTGAAATAAGCGAAGACATTCAAAAATGGTTAGACATTGCTAATTCTTTGAGTGACGATGATATTGGAGGCAGTTTGCCTCATTTGGCAATGGCAAGTGCTTGGCATGAAACTCAGTATTCACGATTATTTAGGTCATAAGCTTCAGAACAATCATATTTAAAGGTAAATAAGAATTCTATGAAAAAGCAAGTATTACGAATTGGCGTTGGTGGTCCTGTTGGCTCAGGTAAGACAGCCTTGCTACGTCAGCTATGTTTGGCACTTCGAGATAAATATAATATGGCCGTTGTCACAAACGATATTTATACCAAAGAAGATGCACAGTTTTTAACCAAAAATGATGCTTTAGCTTCAGATAGAATATTAGGCGTCGAAACCGGTGGATGCCCACATACCGCTATTCGTGAGGATGCATCGATGAACCTAGCGGCTATTGATGAGTTGCAATCACGCCACAGCGACCTTGACTTTATACTGGTAGAAAGCGGGGGAGATAACCTCAGTGCAACCTTTAGCCCAGAGCTATCTGACTTAACAATTTATGTAATAGACGTCTCAGCAGGTGACAAAATACCTAGAAAAGGAGGTCCTGGCATAACAAAATCTGATTTATTGATAATAAATAAAATAGATGTCGCTGAGCTAGTAGGTGCGTCACTGGAAGTGATGGACCGCGATACGAGAAAAATGCGCGGTGAACGACCTTATATTTTCAGCAATATGAAAACAAAACAGGGCTTAGATGAAATAATAAGCTTTATCGAAAACGAAGGGATGTTAACGGTCTAACATTCTAAGAAAGAGAATAAATATATGAGATACTTTTTAATAACAATTTTACTATTAACGCAAAATCTAGCATTTGCCGATCATGAGCACTTAGTGGGCGATAATTTCCTTCATACAATGTTGCATGTTGTTATGTTTTTGGGTCCTGTATGTATCATTTATTTAGCATATCGCATTTATAAAAAACGCATTAATACAAACGATCTCGACTAGTTTGTCAGGCATTCAAATCGTCGTTTTCTGATAAATTGGTATCGTCAATTTCCTAGTTTTTGTCCTTTTTTCGTCGAGGGTGTTTCATTACGTATCCATGTTAAATCGTAAGTGAAGCCCTTATCCTCAATGAAACAGAAGTACTGTTATTGAGCCTCAGTTACAAGGCTGGAATGACTCAATCGCTATCTTAAAAGTTATTTCAAGTGCAGCGTTAATATCGTTGCAGTTCAAAACCAAAATGCGCGATTATTTGAGACAGTTCGACTTAAAAAGCAAGGGTACAATGTGGTGCATAAAGCCACTACAATAACCCTAGGTTACATCAGTCGATTGAGCCTTTTTGGCTGTTTAGAAAGTCTTAAATAGAGACTATTTGGATCATAACTGATGACATCTAAAGAGATCGCGGTTAACTATGCTGTTGTTTATGAATAGTCTACTTTTCATACTTGGCTTTGTTTTATGTGTTGATAAATGTCGATAAAGTAAAAAATTAATAAGACTTAGCCAACCGATGCGCTATTGAACCGTTTCCCTCAGATTTGATTTTAATTCACTATTATAAGCGTTATAACTGAGCCTAGCTCTATCTTAAGTATTGCGTTCTGATCAAATGAGTTTGCTAGCCCTACCATTTCATTTTCGTCATTATTCAAAATGAGGTAACTTTTTTCTCTGGGCCATGTTTCATGTTCGTCGGTGCCAAAACCTAAGAAGAAAGTATTGTTTGATTCTCGAAGGTAATTCAAAAACAGCTCATGTCTAGACGCGTTTTCTTCAATTGATAGTTGTTGTGAAAATGGGTTTTCAGGGGAAATAAAGTACGCAGAGGTCGTATTATATTTGGTTAAAAGCTGTTCAACTTCTTGGCTCCTTTTACCTATATGCAACCTGTGCTCTTTGTTGTCGAAAAATACAATGTATTTTGCAACCAGATAGGCATCTAATAGTTCCTGTTTAATCATTTAGGGCTTTCTCACACAATGCTTTAGTTACTCGTCTTATCACATTACATGTAACTCAAAAGCTTTTTGTTTCGATTAGAATGACAGTTCGTCGCCATGTAGTTATTAATATTTACTCAAGTGAGGGCATAGGCAATGCCGCATAGCAGTTTATGGCTTATTACTGTCGACTCGTCTATGAATATTTATCTAATGGGCAATCCAGAAATCGTTAGCTTCCAATTTTGTAGTACTATCTAACTCATTGTAAACATACTTGGTTCACAATCGTGTTTTCTCGCTACCTTTAGCCAGTAAAGAGTATATAAACCTACCAATAGCCCAGATAAAATATTTGACGCGGCAATTGCATAAAACACCCACTGATAGTCAAACCATAAAGTTGCCAACCACGTCAACGGAACATACAGTGCAAATCCTCTTACGATATATTGTATAAGGCCGGTTGCCGATTTACCTAGGGCGTTAAAGGATGCCGCCGATACGATCACCACACCGTAGCCGGCAATGCTAGAACTGACAACAAATAAATAGGTGTTCGCAATATCTGCAACCGCGCTTTCTGAAGCAAGAATGTTGGTAAATACTGGGGCCATGAATCCTAGAAATACCGTAACAATAGCCGCCCATACTATCGAAATTAAATAACAATATTGAATGGACTTTATCACTCTTTTTTTCTGATCAGCTCCCCAGTTTTGCCCTACTATAGGGCCTATTGCCGCGGACAGCGCGAGCAGAGGAATACTTGCAAATAATTCTATTCTTGTTGCGACACCAAAAGCGGCCACTACGCTTTCTCCGTACGCCGATAGTATGCCTGTTACTGCTCCAATTGCGATAGGGTTTACAATGCTACCTGCACCGGCGGGGACTGCAATTTTTATTACTCTAGTCACAGATTTACAAAACTGTGCCAGAGACGGCAAGCAGATCTGTAACATTTTTTCACGCTTATGAATGACATAGATTGCAAGTATAAAAGCAAAAAATCTCGCGATTGCGGTGCTGACGGCAGCGCCTTCTATGTGCATGGCTGGTATTGGACCGAAGCCGAAAATAAATAACGGGGTCAATCCGATGTTTATTACTGCTGAAAAAATCATGATTACCCCAGGCCATTTTGCATTTCCAACCGACCTTATGACCGCATTTGCCACCATAGGTATAACCAAAAAGGGCATAGAGATATACCAGATTTTCATATATTGACTGCTCAACTCCAATATATTGCTTTGTGCCCCTAAAAGAGTAAACAAAGGTTGTATTGTAAAAAAACCGATTGCGCTTAACAGTGCAACGAATAACGAAGAAAATATCAGGCTATCAGTAGACAAACGCCTTGCTTCATCTTTATTGCCTTTGCCAAAAGTGCGACTGACTATCGATGCAGCGCCTGCCCCTAAACCCGAGGAAAGACTTGCTATAGCCATGGTGACGGGAAATGTAAAACTTAATGCCGCTAGCTCATTTGTGCCCAGACTACCGACAAAATAGGTGTCTACCAAAGAAATGGAGAACACAGCAGAAATGCCCAAAAGCATGGGCGTACTTTGTTTTACTATGGCTGTTTTTAAATCAGCTTTTGTCAGATCTATATTTGGCAAGGGGTCTGTTCTACTTTGTTTAAAGTTGTGTTACCGCCCCAATTTTTGAACGCCTCGTGACAACCAAACATTACTTAGCCAAAGCGTTAATTAAGTCTTCCTTGCTCATATTAGAGCGACCATCAATGTGATTATGCTGAGCCATTTCATAAAGTTCTTCTTTCGTTTTCTGCTCAAGTCCAGCCGCAGTTTCTTTACCTCGGCCATTTTTATCTGTTGCATCTTCAATAGCTGCAAGTAGGGATTCTTTATCCATTTTTGAACGTCCAACTATCTCTAAGTCTTGCGCGCGCTCCATCAGCATTTCTTTGCTTGGGCCGTTTGCTTTTATGTAGGAAACCTTTTCTTTAATGTCGTCGGGTTGATCAACAAATTGCTGTTTTCCATCTTTTTTCTTTTGGGTGGAGCGATTGTATTCGTCTTCCGTTAACAGCATTCTGACTCTTTTGGGGAGATAACGTTGCCCACTCTGATTGGACTTGTCTCCTGACTTCGTTCCCCAATCTTCGTCCGTCCATCTGTGTAAATCGGTGTTCTTCTGCGAAGGCCCTTCATCTTCATATCCACCGCCCCTTTTTTTATATTCCTGCACGGCTAATTGAGCCTTTCTTGCTGACCATTGCCCACGCTCGCCGCCTTTATCGCTCTCCATAAATTCATGTTTGATTTTATCCCAGAGTTTAGGGTTGGACTTTTGTGCAGAAGCCATTTACACCTCTTGAAACATAATTAATGTTTAATTTGATTCGCGCCTGCATGAGAATTAGATCGTTTAAATTTTATTAATATAAAGACGACAACTCATATTGGGAGCTTCTAATATCAAAGTAATCAGCATCAATGAACTTCACATTCAATCGCAAAATATTGGCATTAGTGATATTGATTGAGCCATCGCTACAAACGTGAGTAATAGATATCTCTGTGAACACTTTGGTCAATATGTACCATAATAAAGATGCTTTAAATAGCTTGAAAAAAAGCGCATGTTCAACAGGTCGTAGTGACTATCTAAGATAACAGTTTAAACAGAGCATCCTCTAAGGTTTTATAATTAATAATGTGTAAGCGTTTGATTTAAAATAGTAATAGTAGAAAAGTGACTAAATTTTTTAAAGCGAGAGTATAAATATTTAGGTGTTGAAGTTTGCGCAGATTGTCGAGTGGTATTAACAGCCTGTTCGTCGCTAGAGGAGAGGCTATCGAAGAATTTTCTTCAGTCATCATCACAAAAGCAATTACTCTTTAATACAAAAATATAGCAGACTTAATCACGTTTTTTTACGAAGGTCACAAGCAGCAATAGCGTCCTTATCATCGGCAACCCATGTTTGAAGGAGATATCAATGTCAAAAGTACGTATTTATCATAACCCTGATTGTTCGAAGAGCAGGGAGGTTCTGGCATTTGTAAAGGCGCAAGAAAATGAGCTAGAAATTATTGACTATATTAAAAATCCACCGTCTAGGACTCAACTTGAGGAGATCTATCGAAAGCTCGATATTCAAACTGCCCATCAAATGATACGCTCTGAAGAAAGAGAATTTGAAAACGCTGGGCTAAACAGTGAATCAAGCGATGACGAGGTGCTAGACGCGGTAGCCAAATTTCCTCGACTTCTAGAAAGGCCAATAGTGCTGCACAAGAATAAAGCGGCAATAGGCAGGCCACTAGATCATGTCGTCTCTTTACTGCTTAATTAAAGCAGTAAAGAGCCGATGAATTAAACATTGTGTGCGTTAGCTAATATTTACCTAATATTAGTACTTACATTTTCAGCCAATATATTGGGTGTTACGTCGGCATTTATAAATCGAACGAAATTGCTTACTCAGTAAACGTAGCTTGTCTAAACGCTCATTCAGACCGCACTTGGTTTGAGTGTTTTGGATGAGGGCCACTTAAAAGGCTGATTAACATGCTACAGAAAGTGTGAATTGATTCCTTCTTAAGAATAAAAAGTGATACAAGAGACTAATCGGCCTTTTTTACTCTCATCGTATTACTGCCTACTTTTTTACCATTTAAATTTTTCATTGCTGCTTTCGCCTCGCCTATCTTTGGCATTTCAACAAAGCCAAAACCTTTAGATAGGTCAGTTTCTTTATCCATAACAAGATTACAAGACTGTATTGTGCCAAACTCAGAAAATAGTGTGTGTAATTCTTCTTGATTTATGTTTCGATCTAAATTACGCACTAGTAGTTTCATAAGATGTCCAATATTATTGATAAGAAATTTTAGGCTACACCATATCAGCATAACGATAAAAAGTATGTAGCTAAGGCTTTGTATAAAAAACAGATACTGAATTAGGTGTGGAAATTCAGATATATCCATAACAGAGAGTTTATTGGAATAATAAAGAGAGCACATCGCTCAAGTTATCTACGGGTTTTTGTTTGATTAACCTTGCGCATGCGTTGTGCAGCTCTTTTTGTTCAATCTTTTCTAAATTTTCTACTTTATCTTGAAAATCATTCGCATTAAAGTCTAGCGCTTGTCTGTTTGCGTGATTGAGTTGCGAAATTTGCTTAAATAAATGAATAAAACGCCCAATGACCACGTACGGGAAATTACGGTTCTTGATGGGGCCAACACAGGCCTGATATCCACCCAAGGGTAACCCCTTGATTTTGATATCGACGAGTTTATCCGCACTTAACCATGCGCTACCGGCTCCAATTAAACCTCCGCCTATTGCTCCAGCCATCAAACTGGAGCCTGCTACAGCGACATCTAATGCGGCACCGCTGACTGCACCTGCGGCTGTTCCTGCGTAAATTAATTGCTTCCTATCTAATCCCCAAGCAAACCATTTGTCACAATCAAATAAATCAGGTGGAAGGTCAAATTGGTCGAGCGATACTTTTGTTTGGTAGTGCGCATAGGTCCTTAAAAGCTCTTTGATTGCTTTTTCTTCACGTTGTTTCATCCATGCTTTATATTGTTTTTCTAAAACTGGTTTTACCACTTTTGCCTGAGATTCGCTCAGTACTTTTTGACAGGTTTGATATTGGCATAGGTCTTCAATCAAATGCGTTAAAATTGTTACGCTTTCATGTTGTTGTTCGCAGCGCTCTACTTTCAAATCATCAACGATGGAACGCAACTCATTCGCCCATTTAGGGTTTAAATGAGTAAACGTCTGTAACAATTCGATGTGTTTTTCGAAATCGGCCTTCATTGGATTAAATACTCTGACCGATTTAAAGTATTGGGCTAAGGCACTTTCCCATTCGTCAACATAATCGTTATTTTCAATAGGATTGATTAAGGCCATCGACGGTTGTCCTGTCCAACGTAAAATTTCCATTTCTGCTTCGTATTCCGACCCGTAAGGTCTTGAGCCATCTACCACATAAAGTATTGCAGCGCCGTTTATGACAGGATCAAGCAAGGCAACTTCATCTTTAAATTGTTCTCTACATTCATTGTCTTTTACGAATCTAGCCACTGTAGCAGCGCGTTCACTAGCCGAATCACAATGCTCCTCTAACCATTTTAGTACCCTTAAAGGGCGCTGGAAGCCGGGGGTATCGATTAAATCGTAGCTGCCGTTTGTGGTGTTAACCGTAAAATTATCAGCTTGCTCTGTGGTGCCACTTCTACTTGAAATTTGAATACTGTCGTTATGAGAAAGAGTCGACACGATTGAAGATTTACCTTTATTCGGGTGTCCAACAACCGCAAACTCGGGTGATTTGTGATGGCTCATTGTTGTACGCCCATTGGTGCAGGTAAGTAAATCGACCAATTTGGCAACAGAGCTACAAAGCGTTGCCATTCCTTAAGATGTTTTTCTTCGATCGCAATTGTAGTTTTGTTTTTTAAATTAATTGGAAAAATTAGGCCATTTCCATTTTGCATGAAGTCTTGTAATTCCCCCATGGGTGGCTCCCAAGCTTTCACTAAAATTAACAATGGTTGGTTATTTTTATCTTTATTATCTAAGGATATGCGCGGTCCTTCTTTTAACGTTTTGTTAGGTGAGATAGATAGTTGCTCGACAATATTCTGTTCAAAAGCCGCCCAGTTGCATAATGTATATTCATAAGGAAGAGAGTGAACAAGAGAAGCATATGTATGAGTTTCAGGGACTTGCTTCATTCGCTTTTGTGTTTTATTACCGGGCTTTTTTGCTTCTTTACTGAGCTTTTTACTAATTAACATGGATGCGAACGCCAACAGCCCGCCGCGCAATATAAACGAATAAACTAGTTGAGTGGCCAACACGAACGCCCACCAGTTTCCAAAGCTGCCCGTGTTTGAATAGTTGTCTATTAACCTTGAATCTTGTGTCATGCGCAATAGTTCGCTTGTAGGTTGCGCTTGTTCCCAAAACCACCACGGTAAGGCAACAAAAGAAAGTAGGGGCTGTAACTGCTCTGCGTTAAGTAACGTGCTGCGCCACACAAAATTGATGTCCGTTGCCAATAATAACACTGAAAAAGTAAGTAGTGATGCGACTGAATATGCAAGCGCGGCAACTTGACTCTGCAGAAAGAACCAATATTTATCGACATTTTGTTGTCTAATTTGCAATAATTTTAGTTTTTGAGGTTTGCTCCATATGGGCAGGGTACTGAGTACACGAGCAATATTTAATCCTTTACCCTTGGCTAAAGATGCAATCGCTAAAATCGCGCCAAAAAGTGGAATAAATAGATACACAAGCAGTAGATATAAGAGATTGACTCGTCCTGATTCGTCACCACTCAATACGCCTAAACTCAGTAACAAGCCACATAAGAAACCGAAGAACATGATTGGATTCGAAAGGCTTGTTACTTTGTTGCTAGAAATATCAAACTGCACAGCTAACCTTATGGGATTTATGTTTCATTATGTGGCCTGTGAGTTTAACCAAAACACAACTACATAGAAACAGAAAATGTAGGATTTAGCTAGCGATTGATTGCATTATCATTAAGTCGTCACTTTCTATAAGTTGAAGCTAGTAGGTAACTATTTCTAACTCGTTTGTCACCATTTGAACATCGTTTGCATTTTTAGCAATTTCTAACGCAATATTTTGTTCAAGCTCAGATCTTACCGTCCCGCTGAGAGTAACGGCCAAGCCCTCTGAGTCGACCATAATGGTAGTACCAGACACCCTTGAATTAGCTAGTAATCTATTTTTAATCACATTTTCGATTTTTTCATCTACCAATACCACTTGGTCTTTTAATTCAGTATCGGTGCTTTCATACACAACCATAAGATTATTTTTGACTTGTTTAACACCGTCTACGCCTTGTGCCAACTCAGATGCTAAAGTGCTATCCATAGGTGTGTCCACTTCGCCAGACAAAATTACGACTCCGCGTTCAACATTTGTGTCAATTGAAAATGAATTTAAACTGTCGTTAAACAGATACATAGCTTCTATTTTTCCGTCTATCCAAGCGTCATTTGCTTCCCCACGCCAACTTTGCTGTTTCATTTCAGAGTGCTTTTTCGTCTCAGAGGATTTGTGATGTTCTAAGTTCATGTCAGCTGCATGAACCTGTGCAGAGTGACCAATGAATGATGCCACTAGTATGCTTGATAAAGTTGCTGCCAATGTAGTACGTTTCATAAAGGACTCCTATTCACGTTTATTTACAAATATATGGAAAGCGAATATTAAGCCAACATATAAATTGTTGTTTTAGATATAAAAAATTTCCTAAAACACGGCGAGTGTGAAATATATACAATATGATATAGCAGGAATTTCTCATGTCCCATACTAAATGGTAATAGATTGTTAACGGGCAGTGAGCCGCCATGTGGTGGGAAAACTTCATCCTTAATTCTTCGAATTCGCTTAAAACGATATTCAAAACTGAACAAATTGATGTGCCGTTGAAATTTCGGCAGCTTGTCTTTATTTACCGGCAAGGCTTCCTTACAACAAGCATATCTTACTTTTTGGCGCATTAGTGTTTGACGCATATTTTGTTATGCTTACTGCAAGTCGAGCAGGAGTATGGCGTTTTTACATTTATAAAACAGGAGTTGTAATGAAATCATTATATTCAACTACATCAACTATAACAGGTGGTAGAGTAGGTAAGGCCACGTTAAGTGACAGTGACCTAGAAATTAGCATGGCACCGCCAGGTGGAAATAAACAAGGAAGTAATCCAGAGCAGTTACTGGCAATTGGTTACGGAGCTTGCTTCGACAGTGCTTTGGGTGTAGTAAAGAAAATGGAACAGGCAAGTTTTGGCGCAACTACCCATACAACTGTGGATTTACTTCAAGGTGATGAGCATGAATACAAGTTAGCCATTAAAATCCACGTTGTTGCACACAGTACAGACTTATCTGCAGAGGAATTTCAAAGTTTAGTTGAAAAAGCTCATGAAGTTTGTCCCTATTCAAAAGCCACTCGCAACAATATTGATATTGAAGTCACTTCGGACATTCAATAAGCATATGACATCGTAAATTAAACGGAAGGAGCTAGCGTAAGATGGTTCTAGGGTTTGTTGGTGGTATGACATTACTGCAGGCGGTTCTAGTTTTTGTCTTATGTGCCACAGTAATTGGGTTTGCGGGTACGCGTATAACTCGTGTCGTAGATCAACTAGCTGACCGCACGGGTATTGGTGAAGCGGCCGCAGGTGCGCTATTGTTGGGCGCTTCTACTTCGCTTGGTGGGTCAGTTTTGTCAGTAACCGCCGCATACAATGGCCATGCCGAATTGGCTGTTAGTAATGCGCTAGGCGGCATAGCAGTACAAACTTTTTTTCTCGCTATTGCTGACATGGTGTATCGGCGCGCCAACCTAGAGCATGCTGCTGCTTCAGTGGCAAATATGATGCAAAATGGTCTGCTTATTTGTTTACTCTCCCTAATACTGATCGCGCCATATTTACCCAATATTACGTTCTTTTCTGTGCATTTTATAACCCCAATTTTGTTCGCGGCTTATATCTATGGATTCTATTTAGTGCAAGAGGCCACCGAATCTCCGATGTGGAAACCTCTTAACACTTCTGACACAAAAGAAGATGAGCCCGATGATACTAGCGCGATGCCGTCACTTTTGCGTTTGTGGATAGAGTTTGTAGTTTTGATGCTGATATTGGGAAGTGCCGGTTTTTTGCTCGAGCCGTCAGCAACCGTTATTGCTGTAAATACTAATCTGACTCAGACAGTTGTGGGCGTTATTCTAACCGCAGTATGTACCTCTATTCCTGAATTAGTTACTTCCGTTGCAGCGGTTCGTCGCGGTGCGCTCACGCTCGCGGTTGGTGGCATTATAGGTGGGAATGCCTACGATACACTGTTTACCGCAGCGTCTGATATTAGCTACAGAAACGGGTCTATTTTTCATGTGATACCAGATGATTCAAAATTCTGGGCGGCGCTTACGCTTTTAATGTCTGGTATATTAATGATGGGGCTGATACGTCGCCAACGCAAAGGCGTTGGTAACGTAGGTATGGAATCTCTCCTGATTATAGTCCTTTATATTTCAGGAGTTGCTATGCTTATAACTGGTATTTCTTAAGCTGGTTGCACGGACTTTATTTGTCTAACTTTTTTGACGTGTGTTTTAAGCGCACACGCTCACTTTTATTATGTTTGTTGACGTGCTTATGTCTTCTTTTAGCATCTTTGAGATGATTACGCTGAATGGGAATTTCGAGCGATTTCACTCTACCCATCTGTTTACTGCTCGTCTGGTAGTTAGAACGTTTTGTGCGGAAATCCGATTTTCCTTTTTGCTTAATAGACTTATCAAAATCTTGATAATGGTTTTTACGAGCTTTTAGCTCTCTTTCTATTCGCTTAGATGCCTGTTTATTACTGTGCTGCGAAAAATGGTCATTAAACTTTCTATCTCGTTTATAGTGAGCGTCGACATGACTTTTATTTATCGACTTTGCATTCCTAACGTGTTGGTGATTACCCTTTTCTTTATTTGGATGATAATGTTTTCTATCTTCTTTCAAATGTTTTTTAATTGTGTGATGGCGATGTCTATCGTCAAAGCGGCGAGCTTTCACGTCATGCTTAAATCGTGTATTTAGATTGTAAGCTTTATAGGCTACGCCTCTACGATGTACGCTATTATGTTGCCATCGTTTTGCACCTTGGCTAAGAGCAATGCGCTTGTGGGAACGGTAGCGCCTAGTGTGATGATGATGGGTCACAACCAATTGGCGATTGTGCCATTTAAACGCACCAAAAAAGTAATTGAAGTTGATGTTAATTCCTGCCGACCAATGGAAACGACTTGAAAACCGATTTGAGTAGTGTATTGAAATATGCGGTCGAAAGTCCCAATATACGGGCGGATATCTATGCCAGCGCCAGTTCCCGTATACACTGCGAGTATCGTAGTAGGGTACATAAACAACTTCTTGATGAACTGGCTCAATAATGATCTGCCGTTCAACTTTAATCACCCTTACATTTTCCATTTCTTCTAAGGCGTTAGCTCGCTCAGCCTGTTTTCTTAAATCTTGAATAGAGTCCAATACAGCTTCTTCGTCTAATAGAAAGGCTTCGCCTAAACGTTGAGTCCAAGCAAGATCAATACTTAACCTTTCTAATACATTCGGAAACGCAACCAAGGCTGCGACACTTGGGTCCCATCCTTGTTGCTCTGCCTTTTCAACGGCTTGTGCTGCCTCTAAGTAACTATTGTCTTCTCTCCACCTTTGGGCTTGTACAATTTCAAGCGGATAAGTCGATGCAATTACAATATGGGTCAGTAAACTGTCTGGATATAGCGCAATAGGCGCTAATATTTGTGCCAATTCGGCCTCAGTGTAGTGAGTTGGGTTCGGCGAATTTATTCTTGCATGTAGCTGGTTTATAACAAGAAATTGCAAACCTAAAAGTAACCAAAGCATCACACTTTTCTTTAACGTATTCATATATGCTCCTGCAGCAGATAACAATCTGTTGACTAATAAAGCTATATAATAAATGAGTTAATATGAACGTAAGCTGACTAAAGTGCGGTCATTAAATATTAAAATGGATGATAAATTTTGCACCGCCGAGTAATTCAGAAGCACTAATGGTAAGGTCTCCTTGGTAACTTGAGACGAGGTCTTGAACTATAGATAGCCCGATTCCATGGCCATGTTCATAAGAGTCCAGTCGCCTTCCACGGTCGAATATGACAGATTGTTGCTCTGTAGAAACGCCTTGTCCATCGTCTTCTATAATAATATCTAATTGAGATGGTTTTTTACTGATCGATAATCTAATGTTGTGCTTGGCGGCTTTACATGCATTGTCTAGCAAATTCCCTAGCAACTCTGTGAGATCGTTTTCATCGCCCATAAACGCAACATTGCGATCTGCTTTATTCTCAAGTGTGATTTTGATTGTTGGGTAGATTTTTTTAAGGCTGCGCATAAGCTTTTCACAAACGGGTATCATTTTAACGCCTTTGTGCCACGCTTGATTACTGGAGGTCTGTGCGCGCTTCAACTGATGGTTAATGGTGCGATTTATTTTGTCAATTTGATCAATAGATGAACGGCTTAAATCTTGCTGACTCTGTATGACTGCAAGCGGTGTTTTTAAGCTATGAGCAAGGTCATCTAGGGCATTGCGGTAACGTGTTCGCTGTTGCTTTTCGTTGGTTAACAATACATTGATTTGTTTGGCAACTTCTTTAAGTTCGCTGGGATGTTCTAATGACAATTGCTCTTTATTACCTGTTTGAACGCATTTGAGCTGTTCTGAAAATTTAGCTAAGGGTCTTAATGTCCAGGCTAACCAAAATAATTGAATTAATAAAAATACGCCGGTAAGTATTAAAAACCATGTAAACAAAGTTTGACTAAAAGCATTTTGTTGTTGCTCTATGCTTTGCATATCTCTAATAATATGAAGTGTGATTGATGGGGTTGATATATCCGTATCGTTATTTGTCGCTGAAAGTTCAAAACGAACTGTATAGCTAAAAATAAAGTGTCCTTGCTGATTCACTGTCACCTCATCAAATACGGCATTGCCTACTTCGGGTGTGGGCAGTTCTGAAGTGATACTAGCGCCTAAAAAAGAATTGGAAAACCATAATATATTAGGTTCTTCAGAGGATGTGTTAGCCTTAGGCGAAGCATTTGAAACAAGAGCGTAATAGCCAGAGTTAATGAGGTTGAATTGATTATCAAGCAGAACGTCTGGCATTAGTAACTGACCATTTTCAAATTCAGTGACTGCAAGAATGGAGTAAAAATAGGCATTTAACTGGTCTTTAACATTTTCTCGAACTTGCTGAGTAAACGCGTCTTTAAGCGCGATTCCAATAATTGGCAATAACACTAAACTCACCAGCAGAGCACTGGCAATGACCCTAGTGCGCAGAGACTGGGCGAGGCGTCTGAGTCTCTTAGTCCCCATAAAACTTCATCCAGTTCGGCGGTACTGTATTCAAAAGTTTCATTTCATCGTTTAACCAAGTCTTTAAGCTTATAGCCTTGGCCTCTTAGCGTTTCAATTATATTAAAGGTACCGTCTGGATCCAGTTTCTTTCTTAGCCTACGAATGAAGACTTCAATGACATTCGAATCCAAATCGAAATCTTGGTTATAGATATGTTCAATCAAAATTGTTTTTGATTTAACTTCGCCTATGTGTAACATAAAATATTCGAGTAACTTGTATTCGGATCCACTCAAATTTATGGATTTGTTGTCGATGGTCACTTCGTGCGTACTGGTGTTTAGACTAAGACGACCGTTTTGAATAACGGGGCTGGCTTTACCGGCAGAACGCCTAATAAGCGCATTTAACCTAGCGAGTAACTCTTGAGGGTAAAATGGTTTGGTTAAATAATCATCCGCGCCGGCTTCTAAACCAGCCACTTTATCTTGCCACTTGTCACGGGCTGTTAATATGAGTATGGGATAATCATGTGCATTGCCCCGAAGTTTGGCGATCAACTCTATTCCATCTAATTTTGGCAAGCCGACGTCTATAATTGCAGCATCGTAGGAATATTCCTGTCCTTGATATAACCCTTCTTCGCCGTCGCTGGCAATGTCTAAAGTATAGTTCGCTCCGATTAAGTGTTGCTTTAAGTTGTTTTGAAGTGCTAAATCATCCTCAACAAGTAATAATCGCATTGCCTTTTCCTTGTAAATTTAAGTGACTCTACGACCTGCTCACTCGTCCGGTTTTAGCATCTACAAATACGTAAAAAACCGTTCCGTCTTTACTCAGTAGTTTTGCTCTATACCCTTTACTTCCGTTAGAACTTGCCGACTTAATGCTGATAACGCGAGCATCATATCTTTGCTTTACCAGCAGGGTTGCCTGTTTTCGACTTTTTACTTTTAAATCGTCTTTGGTAAACATAAAGGAATCAAGTGCTTTTGAGCCAGTATCTCCATATTTTGCCATGGATACGTCTACGGCCAATGCTTGACCGGCATTGCATACCAAAAAAAGGCCAATGGCTAACTTCAAAAATTTACTCACTAAATGCCCTCGATACTCAAACAAAATCGCAGTTATTCCGGTCTGTTGATTTTTGCTGTTATGGCAAAGAACAACCGCCTTTCACCAAGTGTAAAAAATTACTACGATAAAAACAATTTAGGTGTTGTTTTAACGTTGATTTTTTGACGCCGTTCTAGGCTCTTTAAAACAGGCCGCTAAGTTGTAATTCGACAGCTTCGAAAACTAGCTGAGTAAGTAGCACAGAATTGTGAATAACACATTTTACTCTGTAGCATGATAACCATGTGAACAAGTACTCTTTCACAGGTGCTTAATTTATTAATCACATTATCTTTGATACAAGATGAATATTAGCTGAACAACTTCTCCATTATTTAATTAGAATAAGCCGCTCCAGAGCGTGACTTACTTATTTAGTCTTATAATTTTTCAGCATGAAAGTTTGCAATTTTGGAAGAACCGAAATCAAGCTTATAAACCAAATTAATTTCTTCTGGTACGACATTTGCTCCCTACGAGTAATTGATTCAATTTATCCAAATTCCCGGTGTTTTTTTGCCGATAAAATAAATCGTAGTGGCTAATATGAAATTAATCCTAAAGACAATGTCTGTATTTTCAGTGCTCATTATTCTCAATGGCTGTGCGCTTACTGAAGCCATTCTAATAACCACAGGAAGCTATTTACTAACAGGTAAATCGGTGTCTGACAATGCATTGTCTTTCGCGACCGATATGGATTGTAAATCGCATAACGTTTTTTACGGAGAAGCGATTTGTAATCCGCATGAAGAGATGTACGTTAAAACCGAAAATAAAGATAACCAAAGTCTATCATTGACAGCTAATAACGGTACAGAGTCGGTAATATCTAATTTATCGCCAACAAATACTCCTAACTCTGTGAAACTGACAAAAACCAATCAACGCCAACAGTCAACGGCGAATATCAATGAAAATTCTGATTTAGTGACGACTGAACGCCTCACACCAGAAAGTCTACAACAGATTATAAACCGTAAACAATCAATTGAAGACCAATCGCTGCACTCTAGAAAATATTCTTCAAGGTCTTCGTTGAATAAAGAACCAAAAATGTATGCAGTTGTGGGTAGTTTTACTGATTTGAGTCATGCTGAATTTAGACAATCTCTATACCATGATTTTGATGCATTAATCACGCAGCACAATAATGACAAAAGCACAATCTATAGAGTAATTGTTGGACCATTGGCTCAGAAAAAGGATGTGGAGGAAATACCGAGCCAAGTGGACACAGAACGTTTCAACCCTTGGGTGATTTCATTATGTGAAGACGGTCATAAATTACCACCTTGCAATCAGTCTTCAATAAATAAAGAGTTGATAGCTAAACTCCATAAATCTAATTTGAAAGTGAGCGTTAATGATTAAAGAAAACAAAGGAATGTTTTTGCGTCGGGTTCTTTTTTGCTGGGCTTAAGGTCTTAAAAACGACTAATTTATTCCAGTGTTATTCCTAAGTAAATCCAATTCTTGACTATTCTGAACGAGTGCAGAGCTTATGATAAACCCGATTAGGTATTGTCGACGATTGGCTAATCAAAATTAATTGAGTAAAAAATGTACAGTTAGCATCGTAAGTAGTGTACTGTTGATGTCCATTATCCTTGTAAACATCACCAAGTAGCAATAGATGCAAATTTCCGATAAGACGAAACAGGCAAACGCAGCAATTGATCCTCAACAACGCCATCATTTGCTTGACGCATTAAGAGGTTTTGCGCTTTTTGGGATACTTTTTGCGAATATTCAAGGGTTTGGAGGCTGGTTCGATATAGCGCCTGCAGATAAAGCTGTCATCGCAGGGGCTCAAATTTACGATTCCTTTATGCTGTTTGTAATAGATGGCAGGTTTTATACCATATTTTCATTTTTATTTGGTTTGGGTTTTGCGCTTCAACTGTCCCGTCTTCAAAAAAATGATCATTCGACCGCGCATACTCTTTATTTACGCAGACTCACGGTCCTTGCCATGATTGGATTGATTCATAATTTTGTTTTCTGGTTTGGTGACATTTTAACCTTATATGCGGCTCTTGGATTTGTATTGTTCTGGCTCCGTCATATTTCCGACAAAATGGTGTTGATTTTGGCTAGCGTGTTTATGTTTATTCCAATTCCAGGCTACCTACTGTTTTGGTACGCTGGAATTGACCCCGATTTGGGCCTGTATGAAGTCGCTAGCAGCTTGGTGGGTGGCGATGGAAGCTTAGGGCCGCTTTTTTCAGCTTTTGGACAGAATGTTCAAACGACTGACTTAGCCACTTTTTTTCGGCTTAACCTCGAACTTGCAACAGCTCGCTATGGTTACTATTTTGACACGTGGCGGATCCCAAAAGTGTTAAGTATTATGTTGTTTGGTATGTGGGCGGGCCGCCAATTAGTTCAGGGGAAATTGCTAGAAAATACTCAGCTACTAAAAAATGTCATGCGCTGGGGATTTGGTATTGGTCTTCCCGGCAGTCTGTTATACACCTATCTATCAGGATTGAACTCATTTCAGCCACATAGTATTGAAGGGCTGTGGTCTGTAGTTGCGTACACGCTTGCAGTGTTTCCAATCGGTTTTGCTTATGCTGCATTGTTCGCTGTCTTATGGCGACGCAGTTCAATAATCCTGCAAATCTTTGCTGCGCCAGGGCGAATGGCGTTAACTAATTACTTACTTCAAACTTTGCTCTGCATTGTTATTTTCTATGGCGTTGGCTTTAACTTGGGTTCAGCGGGAGCGCCAAGTTCTTACGTCTTTATTGCCATAATACTCTTCGCATTCCAAGTCCTACTTTCCAATGCTTGGTTAAAGAAGCATCAGTATGGTCCTTTAGAGTGGGTATGGCGTTCGTTAACCTATGGTCGAAAGGTTGAATTGAGAAGAGTTTGATAATCGTCAAGATTAGGTTGCTAGGATATTTTCACGTTTGTTCAGCTTCTATTCATGTGAATTGGGCTTAAATTGCTTTATCGACATCGCTACCGGTGACTGATAAAACGTGGAGCAAAAAATGAAACCATCTCATAGCAATTCAAGAATTTCGCTTAAACGCCAGTCAAATAGCATATCTGGTTACTGGTTATCTAATGCCAAAGCGCTAATGTTAATATTAATTGGCATTATTGCACCAACTATCTTCGCTAATGCAAAGGGCATAAATGATGAAAAACATGCTGCGATAAGTTCATTTGACGATCGATACATTAATGGAACTAAGTCAATAGAGCTACAGTACGATGAAGTTGCAGACCAAACTTTCACAACTCGTTATGCCTCTTCTTTAAATGATACACAGCAAGGAGCGCTTCAAAGGTTAGAAGAGGTTGAGCTAAAAGAAGAACTCAGAAAAACTCGAGATGACATGATTGCCTTGCGCAAAAGTCAAGCAAGTAAAGTCTTAGATAAGAATATGTTAAATTCTCCTCAATCATCTTATTTGCAATCATATAGATACCTTGAATTTGATATTTTCCAAGCCGATAGTGTTTTGATAACAGATGCAGATTACGATGGCTTCTATCAAACATTTTCAGTAATTTTTGATGCTGATGTCTATTCAGACTATGCGGGTGAGCGAGCACGAGTGTTTGCCGACTTGTATTTAAGTCGTGATGGAGGTCCGTGGGAGCTGTTATATACGACCGATTCATTTGTTATTGAAGACGATTCGAGTGAAGATGAGTTTGAAGTAATTACGACTTTAGGCACTGGATATGAAACTTCTCATTATGATGTGTTAATTGATTTATATGAAGTTGGCTATTCAGGAATTGTCGCGACCATTAGTAGTAATGACGTTAACGGTTTATATGCTCTTCCATTGGAGAGCGCTGATAGAGACGAAATTATTGTAGATGAATATTCTTCAAGTGTTTATGTAGAGGCTGGCAGTACGTCGCTTTTCGTATTACTGATATTAGTGACAATGGTCATCTATCGAAACACATCTATACGTGTAAAGTTTTAAAATAAAGGCCATTACTGGTTGCCGTAACGGCCTTTTTAGTTGACTACTTAATGTTAATATACTTTTCTACGATATACGCCAATCGCCACTAATGCTGTTATTAACAGACCAAATAAAGCAGGTTCAGACACCATTGCCGGCATTGGGAGTGTTGCTGCTAAACCAAATTGGACACCTGACAATACTCCTGTTTGAAGTTGGAATACATCCTCAAGCAATGCACTTGCGCCTGCTAGGAAGATTAATGGTATTTGCGGATTATCTAGGTCTGTAATTGCGGCTGCATCTAAACCCGCTAAATCAAGACTAAATAAATCAGTCATTCCGCCATCGTTTACATTCCCAGATAAGATCGCAGTTGTGGTGTTAATTAAAAAGTCGCTTAACTCCACTGTTACATCATCATCTGTTTCAACAGTGCCTAGGTCTCCTGTTAAACTTATTCTTGCACCATCATGCTCGATTGTACCTGCTAACGTGCCAAAATCTAACATACCGCCAGTCACCCCAAAGCCCAGAGTGAGCGGATCTGCAGATACAAGCTCGCCTCCTAGCAATGCAGGTGATATACCAAGAGCGCCTAAAGGAGCGGTTACCTGCACGTTGGTTTGACCGCTTGCTAGTGGTACAGCTGCATTTGGATTACTCAGGACTAAGCTTGCGCTGCCATCCGATTGATTACTTCCTATTGGTACAGCAAGGCTAGACACGCTAAAAAACAAACTAGCGCTTGCAAGCAAGCCTATAAATAGTCTCTTCATGGTTTAATCTCCAGTTATTATAGTTAATGTTTATAAATCTATTTTATAAACTAAAGTATAAACGTAACTGTTTAAAATTTAGACTGTCAGTCATGTAAATTTAAAATAAATTTAACAATTAAAGTTTTTTGCGTCCGTGTGAGGGATTTGTATTTGTTTTTTCGCTTAATTATTAAGCAAGCCAAACAAACCTTTTTCGGAGCGGAACATGAAAAAAACAACAACTCAGATACACAAATGGATTATGCCGTTGATGGTGATGGGCCTCGTCGCCTGCGGGGGTGGTGGTGGCAGCGACTCAGCTCCAGCACCTAGTCCAACACCGGCACCTAGTCCAACACCGGCACCTAACCCAACGCCAACACCAACCCCAACCCCAACCCCAAGCAATAGCGCCCCCACCATTAGTGGTTCTCCGCCATTGGCAGCAACGGTGGGCCAAAGTTATAATTTTGTGCCGCAAGCAAGTGATGCGGATTCAGACCCTTTAACTTTTAGTATTGCAAACCAACCAAGCTGGGCTAGTTTTGAAACAAGTACTGGCCAGTTGTCTGGTGTGCCTCAGTCGTCAAGCGTGGGTTCAAATCCCAATATTGTAATTTCGGTATCCGACGGAACAGACTCAGCCAGTTTGACGAGTTTTACAATTACTGTGTCAAATAGTGTTAGCACACAAGATTCAGATAATGATGGACTCACAGATGACGAAGAATTAGCAATAGGAACCCATCCCAATGTACAAGACACCGATGGAGACGGTTTTCTAGACAAAGAGGAAGTCGAGAATTGGGATCAGTTTAGTGGCACTCATCTAAGGTTTAATCCTCTTGTAGCAGATGTCCCCCGATTGCGAATGCAAAGACTCGGTGCTCCGATCATTCAGCTATATGCAACAACGGTTGAGTCTGGAACCATAAGTAAAGGCATGTCTGAAGAGAATGAAAATCAGGTAGAGACCATTACGGACCGCGGAAGAGAAAGCGTTAACGTAATTGAAGAACAGCACGCGGTTAACGTCAATGCTGAAGTAGAAAAATCCGGTCCAGTTACCAAAGGAAGTGTTGAAGCCTCCTATGATTACAACCATACTGATACAACCACAGAAACCAATTATTGGAATGAAACAACCGTTGCAACCAATAGACAGGCGTCTAGCGAGTATTTTGAGACCTTAAATACTGAAACTGTGCAAACAAGCGGCGGTGAAATTAAAGTATTGATGGGCATTTTGAACGACGGTGACGTTAGTTACACTCTTAACAATATGAACATTTCTGCGTATATGGAAAATCCAGAGCGTCCTGGAGATTTAATTGCCGTGGGCACCTTGCTTTTTGATGGTGATATGACGTTTACTCCAACGCCTTTAGGTCCAAATGTTCAGCCTACACAAGATGATTTCACTCCTTTTAACTTTGTTTATAGAGCGGAAAACAATCCCGAGGAAATCAGCAGAATTTTAGAGAACTCCAATCAATTGGTGTTTGAAGCAACCAATCTATCGTTAACAGGCCAACGTCAGGACGTTGATCTTAATTTGGCAGCCCAGAATGTTCGCGCTCGTACAGCTGAAATAATTGTAGATTTCGGTGATAGCCAAGGCATTAAAACGGAAAGACATAGAGTTGCGGTGGATAACGGAACTGATGCGACTTTGTCGTTCGAAGACTTGATGAGCAGCAGGTTGAATTTTAGCTATCAATTTTCTACTGAAAGCTTTCCAGGTTTTGGAAGCAATACAGGGTTAAGCTCAATTAGAGGTATTTCAATGAATAGCTCTACTAACAGTTATTGGCTCGTCGCCCATACTTTTACGCCAGTTGGGGCGCCATCAGGCACAACTGAAACGAAACTCTACAATATACTAAACGAGACCTACTCAGCAGATGATATCGCATTAAGAAAAGGTGATGTATTGCATCTAGTGTATATAACAGATTCAGATTTAGACGGTTTAAGCGATAGACTGGAAATAATTGAAGGCACAGATTTGGACTTAGCCGACACTGATAATGACGGTCTAGACGACGCCTTTGAAAAATATGGTTGGTTTAGCAATTTGGCTCAAGCACCTTGCGATCAAGGCGATGAACTTTTCTTAGTCGTATCTAACCCTCTAGTTGCCGACAGTGATGATGATGGCTTCACAGACAGCGAAGAATTCAATGCCTGCACCAATCCGAATGGCGACCTTATGGTCGAAGCTGGCCAGAACAAGCTAGTCAATGTCAATGAAAGCATTACGTTAGAGGCCGAGCCTGAAAACTTTAGAGACAGAGACAGTCTGTCTTACTCTTGGACACAGATATCCGGTGCGCCAGTAGGTTCATTGCCAAATGCGGCGAGCGTCACATTTAATGCCCCAAGTGAAGTAACGAATTTACAGTTTGAAGTCACGGTCACTGATAATGATCTACAAAACACAACTGCCTCTGACGAGATTTCTGTATTTGTCGCAAGAGATAAATCTAAAGCAGTATTCGTCGATGCTGATAGTGGACATGACTTTAACAACACAGGCTTGTCACCTGACAGTCCAATTCGAACTATCGTTCGCAGTTTGTCAGACGCTTTTTTTGGTAATGATATCTATTTAAACACACCAGATTCAGGCTTCTTTGAGCTTGACGACACGCTTGTATTGCCATCAACATCAAGTTTATATGGTGGATTTGATCAAGACTGGATCCATATGCCAGAATCAAACCCAACTCCAATAATGGTGAACAGTTTGATAGGCGTTATGGTTGACGACTTCTCAGATACGATTATCAGTGGGGTTAGCATTGAAGCGAAAGCGCCAAGTGCAAGTCAAGGCCATACCAAAGCCATTATGATAGAAAATGGTAATAACATCACACTAGACCGAGTCATTGCGCAGGGAGCCAACTTACCGAGTGACCACGTAGATGCAAACGATATTGCAGCTAGTAGTTATGGCGTATTTGTATCACAAGTAAATAGAATTGATATTATGAAAAGTCAATTGTTCTCTGGCCAAGCGGCCTCAGGTAAACAAGGAAGTAAAGGTAGAGACGGAGCTAAGGGTGACAGAGGCAGTAACGGCAGTGGAGGTGGACCAGGTGGAAGCGGCGGTTCCGGTCACAATGGTCAAAATGGTGGTAAAGGCGGGGATGGTCGCGAAGGTGTTACTGTATGCAGTGATGGTAATAATGGCAGTAAAGGAAGCAACAGTGGCAGTATTACCGGAGGCAGTGGTGGCAAGGGAGCAGACGCTACCCTTACCAATCTCGGCACCTCTTGCAGTGTATCGCGAAGTGGTATAAACGGCAGCTCAGTATTCACACGAGCAAGTACAGGTGCGCAAGGCGCAGGTGCAGACCACTCTCTAACATTCTCAAATGGTATATTTGTGCCTAGTAATGGTAAATCGTCAGGCGCCAGCGGAGCAGGTGGCGCTGGCGGTGGCGGTGGCGGCAGCGGTGCTGGCGTAGACTTTAATAATGGCGGCGGCGGTGGCGGCGGCGGTGAAGGCGGTGAAGGCGGATCCGGAGGCGGTGTAGGTACAGGCGCTGGTGGCTCATTTGGTCTACTTCTCAATGACGTTGTATTCGCTAAAATTACTCAAAGCCAGATAGAGTCAGCAAATGGTGGCATTGGTGGAGCCGGCGGAGTTGGCGGAACCGGAGGAGCTGGGGGCGACGGCGGTACTGGTGGAGACAGTGGCAGTAGAAAAGGTGGTAATGGAGGTTCTGGAAGCCCAGGTGGACATGGCGGTTCTGGTGGCGGCGGTGCCGGTGGTCCAGTGGCTGCAATCGTGCTTTCCAACAATAGTCAGCTCGACATTACTGATTCAAACATAGTCACTGGTAATGCAGGAGATGGCATTAATCCAAATCGAGGTCAAGGCGGTTGGAATTACGGGATATTCACTGATGGTGCAACGATTAACACCAACATAAATAACCAGTTTACCCTTGGTACCGCAGGTAATGGGGCAGATGCTCCAACTGAGACTAACTAGGTCTCTCGCAAAATGTGCGCTGGCTCGGGTCAGCGCACAATACGCTACTTAGTTGGCCTTGAAATAACTAATTGTCTTTCGCTAATAAAGTAATTATTTAAAATAAATCCCTCTTAAAAAATATTTGTTGTATATTTAGTGAGCAAGGAGGGCTGTATGAATAATAATCAAAAACCGAATATGTCTACACCTTTACCTTTCTCTGTGATGAGCGACGAAGCATTGACCGAATTGCATCGTATTGCCAAACGTTGCATGAACAAAGAACGCGCCGATCATACGTTACAAGCGACGGCATTAGTAAACGAAGCCTATTTGTCTTTGCAGGCCGCAGACGTTCAAACGCCCGATAAATTGCAATTTTTTGCGATGGCGGCTACCCACATGAGAAACATTTTGGTCGACCATGCAAGAGCCAAAAATGCCAAAAAAAGAGAGGCGCAGCATCTGGCGGTAAGCGCTGAAGACGAATTATTATTTGATTCAGAAAATGTGACCTCTTTAGTAATGTTGGATGAAGTACTCACTTTATTTTCTGCTTTAGACGACCGTGCCGCGAAAATGTATGAAATGAGACTATTCGCAGGTCTAAGTAACGTAGAGATATCACAAATATTTGACGTGTCTGTAGCCACAGTTGAAAGAGATATTCGGGTTGCAAAGGCTTGGATCAACCAGCAGTTTAACGCGTAGAGATTAAGTAATGAGCAAACTTTGGGAAGAAGCAAAAGCATTGTTTTTTGAAGCGAGTGAATTACCCACTGAGCAACGGGGAGAGTTCATAAAATCTAAAACACAAGGCAATAAGGAATTAGAAGCGCTCGTACTTGAATTAATGGATGGTGACGAGAAAAGTGCGCAGCCACATTCAGCTTCGCAAATAATCAGCCGACAAGCTCAAAGCATATTGAACGAAAGCTATATTGCTCGCATAGGAGACAGGCTTGCAGGCTATCAAATCACTGATACTTTGGGCGAAGGTGGAATGGGCATTGTGTATCTAGCCGAACGGGTAGATTCTCAATTTCATCAAACGGTAGCCATTAAAGTAATCCACTCAAACAATCTGATAAATGAGACTATAAAACGCTTTCGCCAAGAAAGGGAAATACTTGCAAGCTTACAACACCCAAATATCGCTCAATTAATTGATGGAGGAGAATCGGAGTCAGGACTTCCGTACATTGTAATGGAATATATTAAAGGTGAGAACATAATTGAATACTGTAAAACTCGAAAGCTCACCATTACTGAGCGGTTAGATTTGTTTCAGCAAGTACTCAACGCGATTGATTATGCTCATCAACGGCTCGTCATTCACAGAGATATTAAACCGAGCAATGTTTTAGTAACTGAGCAGGGCAATGTAAAATTGTTGGATTTCGGCATTGCAAAACTACTTGAAGCTAATGCCATTTCCTGTGATCCGCATCTCACTCAAGTCGACGTGAAAGTGCTTACGCCGCTCCACGCATCTCCAGAGCAGGTTAAGAGCGAGCAAGCCACAACTAGAACGGATATATATGGATTGTGTTCACTCCTGTATCAAATTATTACAGAGCGACCTATTTTTGATGCCAACAAAGCAAGCGGCGCTGAGATAGAAAGTTGGATTTTAGATAAAATGCCAACAAAACCAAGTGATAATCTATCAGAGTCTCATAGCGTCAAACACTTGGAGCTAAAAAGCACATTAACTGGGGATCTTGATACAATTATATTGAAGGGCTTGCAAAAAGAGCCGGAGCGAAGGTACTCATCAGTAGAACAATTGTCGTCAGATGTTCATCGTTACTTGAACTGTTTTCCAATCAAAGCTAAACCCGACAGCCGTTTATATATAGCTAAGAAATTTTTTCAGCGAAACCGCACTATATCATTATTAAGTGCAGCTTTTTTTGTCTCTGTGCTTTCCTTTATGACCGCGCTGATTTATCAAACTCAACAGACGATTGAACAGCGGGATATAGCCTTGCGAGAGTCAAAAAACGCAATAATTGTTGCCGAGTTTCTCAAGCAGACCTTCGATGCGGCGAGTCCGTATATCAGTGGTGATAAGCAAATTACTCCTAAAGATTTAGTAGACAATGCAAAAAACCGTTTAACCACTTTCAAGATAGAACCTACCTTGATGGGGCAATTGCAAACAACATTGGCAGACGTATATCTATCACTTTCTGATTTTGATTCGGCCAAATCTTTGTTGGCTCAAGCTAAAGATAATTATTCTCAAGTCAAATCTTTGCCCGATTTGTTAGGGGTTGAACTACTTAAAAATGAAATCAAAATAGAGTATTTAATTGGAAATTTGGAGCAAGCTAAAGATAATCTAACTCCTTTGATACAAAAAATGAACGCCATCAAAGCTGGCCAAACTGACCGTGAAGAGGTAACGAATTATCAAAACAAGTACGTAGAGTTGTTAATGTTAAAGGCAGGAATTGATAGTGATTTAGAAAATCATGGGCAAGCGATATTGGCTGCAGAAAACGCGCTCGACATAAATTTGTCCTTGGGGGATCAAAGCACAACGCCTTTGGGCGAAGCTTACGCCCTTTTAGGTCACATCTATCGCCAAACATACCAATTTGAAAAGTCTGAAAAAATGTTGCTTCTTGCGGCTCAAGAAGCAAAAGAATTGTACGGTGAATTTAATTTAGAACTTGCATACGCTTACAATCAATTGGCTAGTACATATTCTCAAATGGAACAAATAGATAAAGGCATTGCATTTGCTTACAAAGGGTATCTTATTAGAGATAAGTTGTATCCTAACGGACACGCAGAAGTGGTCGCAAGTATGGGAATGCTTTCTAATCTGCATAGAAAGCAGGAAGATTTTGATAAAGCCATAGAGTATAGAGTATTGGCCACTGACAATCTTGAAAAGCTCTTTGGTGATGAACACTATTATGTTGCATTAAATGCTCTGTCACTGGCTGATTTGTACATTCAGACTGAAAATTACGAATTGGCAAGTCTTTTTATTGAAAAGGGTGAAAGGGTTATAGTAAAAAACTTACCCGCTGATCATGTTCATCAAGCCAGGGCTCCGTTGTTACGGGCAAAAATTTTGTACAAAACAGAGCAGCATGAAGATGCAATAAGTATGTCAAATATCGCTGCTAATTTTGCTAATAGTGCCATCCCTACAGGACACTGGTTCTATGGTGAAGCAATGGCTTATTTAGCCTTGAGCTATCATGCTTTAAGTAATTATGATATGGCCACAGTGTCCAAAGAAAATGCGCTTAGCAATTTTAGAACTTTGTTTGGTGAAAATAGTGAACGCTATTTATCCATAGAAAAACTTTTGAATGAGATTTAAATGATGGCGGCAGCAGCGGTTTTTTCACATATTGGTAGAAAAAGAAAAGTAAATCAAGATAGTTATTTAATCCGTGAGGACTTAGGCCTGTTCATTGTCGCAGACGGGATGGGAGGACACGATAATGGAAAACAAGCCAGTGAAATGGCATGCGACATTATTGCAAAACAATATCAGCAAACTCAGGACGTCAATGAAGCCGTGCTAAAAGCCCATCAAGAAATTCAGGCTCAAGCACATGCAGAACAATCTAATAAAGGAATGGGAACGACCTTGGTTATTCTTCAACAGCAAGCAGATAAATTAAACCTTTCATGGGTTGGAGACAGCAGGGCCTATCAGCTTACCAAAACACATTTGAAACAATTAACAAAAGATCATAGCGTCGTGCAACAATTGTTAGACAAAAACTTAATTACTATAGAAGAGGCCAAGGTTCACCCTAAACGTCATTTATTGACTCAGTCTATTGGACTGAGTACGAAAAATCAGCTGGATATTGATTCAACGAATCTTGATTTACCGCCAGGCTCAGAGATTTTGTTATGCACTGATGGCCTCACTAACGAGTTAGAAGAAGATCAAATTAGGCAAATGTTAGACCAATCAGTCTCTGACCAATCGAGAGTGCAACAGGTAGTAGAGTTAGCGAACGATTTTGGTGGTAATGATAATATTACGGCCATGCTGATCCGCGTTTAATCGACAAATGGTCGGGTTATGTCAATCAATTTTAATAAGGTGACAACTTGACCAGACACCTAGTTTACGTATCATCAATTAAGTCTCACACCGCGTGAATATATCACTCATGGAAAATAGCATTACAGCGACGTACGACAATATTCTTGCTTCAATACAAAACTTGCGGCAAACGGCATTGATGCAGGTTGCTGTCTTTATTTTGTGCTTGGCCAATACATTGATTGCTACTGGCCAAGTGATGTTCACTTGGATCGCCAATAGCTATTTTATTGAATACTTCATTTTGGCATTTATGGGATATTGGACTTTTCAATTTAGAGGTGCAGTTCCTTTTTATAGTAAAATCCACGCAGATATTAAAAATATTAAACAGACAATGGTTCATGATCCATCGTCACTTGAGCAGGCTTTAGTTAAAGAAGAACACATAGCTTATCCCAAAGAACGGCAGGGCAGGGGGGTATTTGCCAAGACCCAACACCGTCTTGTTATAAATACTTACCAATATAATGTTGACCATTTGATACATGATGTTTCTGATTTTTCTTCGCCGTTAGACATTCTGAAGCTGCCGAAATCAAATATGATCGTTGGATTACGCAACAACACGCAGTCAAAATTGAATGAAACTGAGCTCGATATTTTGTGTAAAATTTACCAAGGCTTGGCTGACAAGAAAATAGCAAGAGAACTCAAGTACACACCTTCTACGATTCGAAGTTACAACTCCAGAATATTCAAGAAACTGGGTGTTAGGACACGTAAAGAGGCGGTTAATAAAGCCCTTCAACTGGGTTTGATTGAATAATCATTCCAAGCATGCCCAGCAGTTGTGGATTTTTAATTTCTATTGGGTTGCCAAACTTTTAAAGTACTTCTTTTTGCATTGCTTGAATACCAGTCGCGCCATTAATATCGCAAGAATGACACCGCTTATTTGGTAAATAAGCGACTGCATATCACCGTGTTCACCCATTGTTAAATTAATTTTCCAGCCATATAAAGTGATCAACTTATCAAGCAAAAGTCCGCATAATAAAGCACTGCTCACTAGAGATAAAAGGTATAACGTGAGCTCTTTGCTACCTAGTTCTTGCTTTATTACCATAAGAGTCGCTATGTTCGTTGCAGGCCCAGTTAACATGAAAACTAAAGCTGCGCCTGGTGAAATACCAGCCATCATTAAACCAACTGCAATCGGAGTAGAGGCGGTAGCGCATATGTACATTGGAATTGATATCAGTATCATCAGGATCATGGCCAAAGGACCATTTCCGTATTCTGCCATCCATTCATTGGGCACGAAAGTTACGATCAATGCGGCGAAAAATAGGCCTATCATCAGCCATTTCATGAAATCCCCAAGCAGTTTGTCGAAACCATAAGTGACAATATTCATTGAAGTTTCACGCCAAGAAGGTTTAACGTTTGTTTGCGCTTGTTTCGACTTACAGCAACAAGAAGACTTTACTTCTTCTTGTTCTTTTACGGCGACTTCATTGCCAAAAAGAGCGATACTGATGCCCGTTATAATTGCAGAAACGATGGCTGAAATAGGACGGGCAATGGCCATAACAGGCCCCATCAAAGCATAGGTTATACCCACAGAGTCAACTCCAGTTTCTGGGGTGGCAACCAAAAAACTGGCGGTACTGGCTTTACTCGCACCACTTCGCCTTATGCCCATGGCTACGGGTATTACTGAACATGAACACAATGGCAGGGGCGCACCAATAATAGCAGCAGTTGCAACAGAGCTATTTTTACCTAACAATTTTTCTACCGTTGCTCTAGGCACTAAATGATGAATCACCCCAGCCAGTAACATTCCCAATAGTAAATAGGGAGCTGTTTCTATGAATAAAGCGATAAAGTTTTGGATGAAAAGCACACATGCCTCCAAATTGACTGCTGTATTCTATCATAAATCAAGAATTACGGCGTACTACCACGTTTTAGCCACCCCGCGAACATCCACTAATTAGACGAGATGACACTGTTCAAATACTTTTTGATAATACCATAGAACTGGTATTTTTTCACCAAAGTCAATGAGATCAAGATGCGTAAAAATTTTGAGCGATATTTATAATGTGATTTTTGTTATATCTAAGCCAGGCTAATATTCGAGCTCGTTAGCTGATAATATCTGGATCAGTTAGCCCATAGCCTTCAACGCTAAAGTTTAAACGCGACCGCCTCAGCTATCATGTTTTCTTCTTTAGTTGGAATGACACAAATAGGCACTTTTGCGCTTTGAACAAAAGTTTGATTGGTCGCGTTTGCGTCGTCGTCAATTTTAAGCCCTAAAAAGCTAAGTGGTTCGATCACCAACTCTCGAATTTTGGATGCATTTTCTCCAATACCACCTGTGAAGACTAACGCGTCCAAACCGCCTAAAACTGCGCTCAATGAGCCGATTTCACGAGTAATGCGATTAACGAAATAGTCGATGGCTCGTTTAGCATGAATGTTGTCACTATTAAGCAATATTCGCACATCATTTGTCATTCCAGATAAGCCTTTTAGCCCACTTTCTTTGTAGACAATTTGTTCTATCTTTTCCTTGCTATAACCTTTGTCCATCCAGTAAAGCAATACTCCAGCGTCAATTTGACCGCATCTTGTGCCCATTGGGAGGCCGTCTAAAGCTGAGAACCCCATACTTGATACAATACTTTTTAAATTGCTGAGGCCGCACATGGAGGCCCCATTGCCTAAATGCGCAACTACGACTCGCTTATTAAAAACTTCAGGAATAATGTCAGGCAATTGAGTTGCAATGTATTCATAAGAAAGGCCATGAAAGCCATATCGTCTTATGCCTTCATCATAGTATTTGTTAGGGATGGCAAACGTATCGTTTACCCAAGGATGTCCATGGTGAAACGCAGTGTCAAAACAACCTATTTGTAAGGCATTTGGGAATGCGTGTTTTGATACTTCAACCATTTTAAGGTTATGCGGTTGGTGTAATGGTGCCAGATTTGATAGCGAATGTAAGTAGCGCAGATTATCCGCACTGAGTTCAACGGCGGTTGCGAATCGAGTACCACCGTGAACAATTCTATGACCAACTCCAGATATTTGTGCGTTTTTCTCTTTACGTTCAATCAATTGGATTATGGCATTCATCGCTCCCAAGTGATTTGATGGACTTACATTAGCGCTGTCTTTAGAACCTTCAACCATCAAGCGTGCGTCGGCACCAATATTTTCAACCTGACCTCTTAAGAAAGGGTCATTCTTAAATGAGGCGTCGTAAAGAGCAAACTTTACTGACGAGCTTCCCGCATTGAGAACTAATATGACGTCCATATCCTAATTAATCCTTATGATAATGTGTGTATAGGGACGCTAGTGCGCAAGAGGCCAAACGAGAATAATCGCTATCGGAGCGACTGGTCAAAATAATTGGGCATTTAGCGCCTAGCACTATTCCACCCGCATCGGTATTGCCAAGATAGGTAAGCTCTTTAGCTAGCATGTTTGAAGCCTCAAGATTGGGGCCAAGCAGAATGTTGGCGCGTCCGGCGACCAAAGAGTGTATGCCTTTAGTTTTAGCGGCTTGAATATCGATGGCATTATCCATAGCGAGGGGTCCATCGACCAAAGCGTTTTTTATTTGCCCACGATCGGCCATTTTGGAGAGTGCGGCTGCGTCTAATGTGGAAGCAATCGCAGGATTAACCGTTTCAACGGCAGACAAAACGCCCACCCGAGGTTGCTCAATGCCAATGGCCAGTGCTAAGTCGACAGCATTTTGTACTATGTCTACCTTAGCCCTGAGATCTGGCGTTATGTTTATGGCTGCATCTGTGATTAACAATGGATTTTCTAATCCAGTTACGTCCATCACGAAGACGTGGCTAAGGCGGCGGTCTGTTTTTAGGCCACTGCTGCTGTTAACGACTGCTTTTAGTAATACGTCTGTATGCAGGTGTCCTTTCATAATTGCACTGACACGTTTTTCCCTGATCATCTGTACTGCCAGCATAGCGGCCTCTCGTTTTTCAGTAATATCGAAAATTTCAAGCCCATCCAGTGATATTCCAACTTCTCTCGCGGTGGATTTGATTTTATCTTCATTGCCGATAAGCACAGGTTTGATCAAATTGTGCTGATAAGCAAGGACAGCGCCTTTGAGTGAATCTGCTTGCTCAGGACAAACTACAGCTGTTTCAATATTAGGTAACTTTTCTGCCTGTTCAATAAGTTTCGTAAAATGACTATGTTTTTTGAGCACTAAATAAGGAACACTTTCTTGGTCGACTTTAACCTCAAACTTAGGTGCCACCAGTTTGCACGTTCCGTCAACTAGGAGTTCATCGAGTTGATTGACAACACAGCACGATAACAAGACCTCCTCATTATCAAGTTTTTCTAATACTTCTACGGTGGCGGTAAGCGTCTCGCCCGCGCTTGCTGTTTTATAAAAGTGCAAGTGTTGCTCTTTAAACAGACTACCTGGGCCTGGCAATTGGTTGCCAAGAACAGCGGAGATGAGAGACGCTATCCACATTCCTGGCGCAATGGCCTCCACCTGTCCATCACCATTACCGTCTTGATTCGGCAAGTGCAAAGGATTTAAGTTTCCTGAAGCTCGAGCAAATACAAACAAATCATCTTCTGTGCATAATCGAGTCGTCTGTGCTTTCATCCCTATAAACAGTTTTTCATAAGGTGTACTCATGCTGACTTTCTCGTTGCTTCAATCTTGGTTTGATTTAATATTTTCATCATATCTTGCCATTTGTCTTTCATAGTTATATCACTGTCATCGCAATTTATTACATAGTTAATAATATCCAGAGCACGCTGCTTTTCTGGCCTTGTTGGTAAAAGCAACGATAGACTTGAAATTGCCGTATCAATATCTAGGTCCACCAAAATTTTTTGCTGGAGCAAAATATCATTTCTTTCTTGAACATTTAATTCTTTAAAGGGTGACTTACTTGATAATAAGTTTGCACAGCGTGCCATATGTTCAAGTTTTAACGAGCTGTGAGTTTTAAAAACCAGTAGCAGTAGTCTGATATAAGCGGCGATAGAGCCGCCCTCATTCGGGTTGGATACCGCATGCAGTGCGATATTTGAAAATGCAGCTTCCGACTCGTCTAATCTCGCTTCTGCCGTTTCCCTAGTAGCTTTCATTGTTATTGGGTTGGCCCAAATACTGAAGAATGCAAATTCTGTAATGGCTTCTTTTATGTGAACCATGCTATCAATAGCAAAAGCATTTGAATCAACTAAAAACGACTCAGTTAAAGCGAAAGGGTTGTTATGCTGTGTTTGTGTTCGGTGATGTTTTATCCGGTTTGTTAACTGTTCAGTGTGCACATTTGATGGCATCACGCTTGAACACATTGTGCGCATTATTCTGGAGGGGTGGAGCTTTTGCTGCAACGATGAATTGGTAATATTGCCCATGGCTTTTACAAATGGGCGAAGTGTTTTTTCGTACAGATTAGCGCTTTCTTCGGAATATTTTGCTACGCCTTCAAAAGTCGTCTCTTCGGCTCTGTTGCTTGTGATTGATTCAATTTCAGATATTGAGCTAGGATGAAAACTAACGTCAAATTGCGCGTTCTCTCCAGTCCCTTCAATCGAGTCTATTTCCATACGATATAAACCTGGCGGAAAAGCTTCGATCGTTTTTAGTGTAGAAACAAAATTCTGATGTTCTTTGCGAGCAACTTGAGAGGATACAAAAATACCTAAGTGTCCAATGCTCTCGTGGACGATATAGATAATGCGTTGACCTGCTAGCTCTATTTCTTTCTCAGACTTATAAGCATCAATTATCCAGTTCAAGGCTTGTCCTGGGGGGGTAATATTGTCTCCATGAGAAGCGAAAACAATGATGGGAGACTTGATTGCTCGTAAATCAATGGTAACGTCATTTTCCAGCTTAGCTCTATGTCGACTTAGCCTATTGCCAATAAAAAGGTTTTCAACAATCCATTGGATTTCTTTATCAGTCATAAAGTAGAAAGTACTCCACCATTTTTCAAACTCTATGAATTTCTCAGCTGAGGAGTCTACTGAGCAAAACAAATCGTAATATTTGGTGAACCAAGTTCGCGCTGGATTCTGGCCTTCAAAGTTTAATACTAGATTGGCTCCATCAAACTCTCCTTTGTTTAGGTCAGCAGTTATCATTGCTGGCAACACCCCTCCCATAATGCCACCCGCATATCTCATAGGATCTTGTCCTATTTTACCTGACCAATACGCCATAGGCGCTCCATTGAGAACTATCGGGCCGATTATTTCTGGATGTGTCGCGGCCAATATTGCTGTTGCCCAACCCCCTTGACAGTTTCCAACGATAATTGGGTTTGGACTTGAGGGATGAAGGCTAATAACTTTTCTAACAAACTCTGCTTCACAAGCCGTTACATCCGCGATAGTTTGTTCGGGCTGTGGCTTTTCAGAAAAAGCGATAAAGTATACTGGGTGACCGTCGTTTAATGCCACCCCAACTTGACTCTCTTTTTTAAAGCCTCCTATACCTGGGCCATGTCCAGCTCTTGGGTCAATGATGATATACGGGCGTTTGTTTTGCCCTATCTTCTTACCAGTAGGAGGGATAATTTTCAAAAGGCAATAATTACTGGGACGTGGGAGGTCTTTTCCCTCTAGAATGGTTTCAAATTCATACATTAAAAATGGTAAGCCGCCTTTTTCACGATGTTCTTTGGTTTGGCTCTCAGCTTGGCTTAACACATCTAGCGTTAACCAACTGCGTTGGGCTCGGTCAGTCAGGTAAGTCAAAAACGACTCTGAGAGATTTAGGCCCT
>CBFIBG010000076.1:0-17322 GCA_965660815.1 Glaciecola sp. | reverse complement strand
GCACAATATTTTGTTTGGTTTCTTCTATAGAATCGATTTGGCGTTGCAACGAATCGATCACTCTTTGTTGATCAGCAACAAGTCCAGCAAGGTAGTCATTGTAAATTTTTAAATTTTCAGTCTGATCAATAACTGCTCTATATTCTACTAATAGCTCTTGTGACTGCTCAAAAATACTATTTATTTTTTCTTGTGATTTTGCAGCAGCCAAATGAATTTTACGCTCTTCCTGTTGCACATCTTGTAATGGACCAGCAAAGGCGTTACTTGTAGAAACCAGTGCTAACGCACCAATAACACAAGAAGCGATTTGAGTTCTCTTGCTCATTTTGGACATATTCCCAACCGTTAGATCTGTTGTTGAATCACGAAGTGACTCTTTTAGGTTTATAATTATGTGTTTTAATGTCCCACTATAGTCGGACAATCCCTTAAATAGTCACGCAATGTTACATAAATGTCAAGATTGTGCTTGAATCTAAGCGAAAAAATAGCGACTTAAATTACTTAATAAAATTAAGCGACAAAATTTTGTACATAAAATTCGGTAAAAGTATTCAGTTTTTATAGGGACTTACCGTTAATTTAATGTAATGCGAAAGAAGTTTGTTCTACTAAGAGTAGATATTTGACTATACTTTTAAAAATTAGAGTGAGACGGTTTAAAACTCGACAATTTAGTACATTTATTGAGAATCTAGGGAAGCATGTACAAAAATGATAAAAAACAACGTAAATAAAGCAGACGTACCCACTAACTGGGTGGACAGTGACATACATAATTTTTATGAAAAATTAGTAAAAGAGCACATTATTGAGCTAGGTCTTCACAAGACTAGAGACGCGAACTTCTTGTCCGATGTAGCTTGTTTAGCACTGAATAAGCTGCCGCCTAGATATATTAGATACAATGTGGACATGGCCTTTTATTTGCCCGATTCTGAACGTTCGCATATGCGCTTAAACGTTATAAATGCAGTCCAAGAGAGCGTAAGCTTTTTGGAAGACCAATCTAAAGTGGCTGAATAGGGTGGCAAACTCCAGCTACATCTCGGCACATGAGTCCAATAGTACGGCTGCTCCCTTCCGGGCCTGACCGGGTTCCTAAATTATCATTGCGAGAGAACCAGAGTTCACCATAGTAAAACTGAATAACTGCGACCAACAACGGCCACACATTTCGAAAACGACATGTTTTGCTTTAAAAAGTTCGTTATCAAATTTGAACGCGCATTATGCACAGATAAAGCTTAGTATGCAACATTAAATCGGGCATCCATTCGAGCATTTTTTCCAGTGCTGCGAGTTACAAACATCTATCGATAATCTACTTCATCTACTAACGTGCAATCATTGGTATCTTAAGATTTAGCAAATCTCTTCTCAGCTATTTTATTCGCAAGTTGCTGAGTGGGTGTATTGGTGTGCTCAGCCTTTTCCAAAAGCTCATATACCGTATTGCCAATTTGCTCCAACTTGGCCACTAAGGCTTCATTATTGCTATCATCAAGCGTTTGATGATGAATATCAATGATCCCTCCAGCATTTATTACATAGTCTGGTATGTATAGTATTTCTTTATCAAATAAAGCTGAATCCAATGCATCGTGTGCCAACTGATTATTTGCCGCGCCGGCTATGATGGGCGCCTTTAGCGTTTCAATAGTGTAGTCATTTATCGCTCCTCCTAACGCACAAGGAGCAAAAACGTCCACATCTAGACCAAAAATATCCGAATTTTCTACCACGGTAGCGTTGAATTTTTCTCTGGCAACCAACACATTGTCTTCATAGATATCTGAAACGAATACCTGAGCACCTGCTCTGGTTAAATGCTCAACCAATCGCAAACCAACGTGCCCTACTCCTTGAATAGCGATTTTTTTCCCCTCTAAATCAGAATTAAATTTGTATTTTACTGCCGCTTTAATTCCATGGTAAACACCAAGAGACGTAGAGGGTGCAGGATTTCCATCAGGGATGTTCTCGTCAACTGAATATCGAGCGGTATTGCCCGCTGCAAACTTCGTTTGAGATGCCATATGATGAATGTCCTCAACCGTAATTCCAGAATCTTCAGCAATCATATATCTGCCATTAAAAGTATCTACGAACTTACCCATAGCTTTCATCATAGCGGCCGTTTTATCCGTTCTCGGGTTACCAATAATAACTGACTTCCCTCCCCCTAAAGGAATGTCAGCCATGGCTGCTTTATATGACATACCCTCCGACAATTTTAAAACGTCGGTCAGCGCATCCCTGCTGTTCGGGTAAGGATACATTCTGCACCCACCAAGGCTGGGGCCTAAAACAGTATTATGCACAGCAATGATGGCAGACAATCCAGACTCTTTATCTTGGTGAAATGAAACTTGCTCATGATTTTTAAAATCAGGATGTTCAAATAAAGCCATATTCCCTCTCGTTATTGGTATTTCATGAATGTCACCATCTAGGTGAAGCATTCATGCGAAAATAAAATAGTCGCGATATAAATATATGTTCAAGACGCTATCCCAAAAAACGCATCAATATCACGAGATTATAGTAGATCGTAATATTGTCAGTTTAAGGGATCTTGCCAAGGATATGCGTTGCTATTGCAGTTCATGGAAAATTTTTTTTATAAAAAACAAGATTTTTGTTTATCTTTTATAGGACATTCATCCTATACTATGGCTATATTTAATGAGAGCCATTGTTTACACTTTATTTTCAAATTAAAAACAACTTGTAAACAGAATAAGAAAATAATGCCATACTCCTCGATCTAAATTGTCTTGGGTTCGTTCAAGAGATACTTTTTAAACTATGAAATTAGATAAATTCGATAAAGAAATACTTAGAGTGATGCAAAGAGATTCAACTGTCTCTATGGCAGAGCTTAGTCAGTATGTTGGACTGTCTCACACACCTTGCTGGCGACGTGTCAAAAGAATGGAAGCCGAAGGCATAATACGGCAAAAAGTAACGCTCTTAGATGCTAAAAAGCTCAATTTAGGCGTTTCAGTATTTATTTACGTCACTTTAAAAAATCATGACGGTGATTCGCTAACAAAATTTGAAAATGCCGTTCAAGAAATAGACGAGGTCATTGAATGTCACACAACAAGCGGAGATAAGGATTACCTGTTAAAAGTAATTGTTCAGAGCATTGAAGAATATGAACATTTACTAAAATCTAAACTAACCTCTTTACCACTTGTAGACCACTTGAGTTCAACTTTCGCTTTAAAACAAGTCAAAAATACCACCGAACTTCCAATATAAGACAAATAAAAACTTAATATTCTTCGTTTAAGCTGAAACTGGCGCGTCAGTTTGATGGTCGGGCGCGGCCTCTATAAACGCTTCTAGCTTTTGGCAATTAGTATAAACCTTGTGAATGATAGGAAACTGCTGCATGTTCACGCCAAATCTCAAGGCATTGTAGACTTGCGGTACTAAACACACGTCCGCCATAGTAATGTCGTAGCCATAGGCATATTTACCAGCCCTTGTAACCAAGCGTTTCTCTAATGCAGCCAAACCGTTTTCAATAATATTTTTCGCCCACAACTGCACGCTGTCATCGTTAGCCGCAAACTGCGTTCTCAATTTATTCAACACTCGAAGATTGGTCACCGGTTGAATATCACAAGCCATATCTTGGGAAATCATTCTTACTCGCGCTCTATCGAGAGTATGTTCGGGTATTAACGATTCACCTGTCTGATATTTTTCATCTATATATTCTATGATGGCCAGAGACTGGTTTAGCGTAACGTCTTCGTCCTCATCGACAAAGGTAGGTACGAGTTTAGCTGGGTTCAACAATTGATACTTTTCGGATAGCTGTTCTCCACCATCTTTGACTAAATGCACAGGTACATATGTGTACTCTAAATGCTTTAGGTTTAGCGCTATTCTTACCCTGTATGTGGCAGAAGAGCGCCAATAACCGTACAACCTCAGACTCATATCAAATCCTTAGGGCATTTTCACTGAATGCTTGCTAATGCCATATTCTCTCAATTTATTCGCTATTGCAGTATGGCTCAACCCTAACTTTTTCGCCAATTGACGTGTACTTGGATAGGACGGATAGAGTCTTTTTAACATGTCTTTTTCAAAGCGTTTGACTTCTTGCTCTAAGGTGCCCTCAAAGTTTTCATCAATGTAGGTGACGCTCGCTGTGCAGTTCGGCAACTGAATAGCGTCTTTCGTTATCTCGTTGCCGTCTATCAATGACATAGCGCGATATAACGCATTCTTCAGTTGTCTAATGTTACCGGGCCAAGGATACGACTCTAGGTAATCAATACAGGGTTTGCTTAATTTGGGCGATTGTATTCCGAGTTTCTTTGAATGTTGCAATACAATCTTGTTCGCCAGAGGCACAATATCTGCTTTTCTCTCGCGTAGTGCTGGGATTACCAAACTCAGCACGTTAAGCCGATAGAATAAATCCTCCCTAAACTCGCCTTGTTGAACAGATTCAGCTAAATCTTTGCAACTAGTGCATATTATTCTGCAATCTATATATTTCACTCTACTATCACCAATTTGATGATAAGTTCCATATTCAAGAACGCGCAATAATTTAGCCTGCAGTTGAGATGACATTTCCGATACTTCGTCAAATAAAATAGTGCCGCCGGACGCTTGTTCAAAAAGACCCTGTTTAGCTTCGTCTTTTCCGAATGCACCTTTGGCATAGCCAAATAATTCTGTTTCAGCGACGTCGTCTGGGAGTGATGCGCAGTTAAGGGTGACAAATTCTCCTGCCGCACGACGACTATTATCGTGACAGGCCTTCGCAATTTGTTCCTTACCTGAACCAGTATCTCCGACTATTAAGATATTTCCGTCTAATTCCGACATGCGTTTTGCTTCGCGGATCACTTTTTTCATGGCGCTTGAATTTGCGTCAAAATTGTCGAAGCTTCCTGTATATGGCTGTCTGAATGCATTTATTTGCGCCCCTAACCTCACTTCTGATTTGAGCATCACCACGCAACCCGCAAGTACGTTTTTGTCGCCATCAGGGATGTGTACAGGTAAAATATCCGCAATGTAATCTTGTTGTATGAATTGAACTTTATGAGTTTGAGCCTCAACGTTTTTACCCGAAAGCCATTTGCTGACATTAAATCCTTCTATTAATTCATCAATATTTAGCTGCGTGATTGCCTGCGTATCTAATTCAAGACTTGCAGACACGACGTCATTAAATAAAGTAATACGGCCGTTGGCATCCGTTGAAAATACAGGATCAGGCAACGTTTGTAATAACGCTCGTAACTGATTTCGCTCTCTTTGAATTGGCATAAATGGCGTTGTTCTAACGTCTTTTATGCCTTCCACTCGTCTAAGCTTAGGCATAAGATCTTGAAAATCAGAAAATTCAATAGTAGGAAAATCTAGAAATAATTTTCCAAGCTCATCAATTTCAATTCCTCGCAAATCGATATCGTAATCTTGCAAGATGTCTAGTACATCTTGCGTTATTCCCGTTCTGTCTTCGCAACTAATTTCTAAGCGCATTGTCTTGTCCTCGCACGTATTGCAAGTGCTAAATGTAAAATTTTTGACACAGGAATAATTACGCTACACTTATAGGTGAGATCATGAAATATGATTAAAAAAGCTTTATATTACAAAAATTTAATGTTTTTATATTTGAAATTTATAATTTCCCTGTTCTCAGTAGGGGTTTTATTTTTTATCTACATATCCACGCAATAATAAAACCAAATTTCTACGTTTTAGCCACACAGGTAAGTGTGTGACCAAATCGATAAAATTAACTTGCTAATGGAGAGAATTTGGGTGGGTGCAAGCCCATTTTTTTTGCTTTATCGACTAACGCCATAAGATCCATATCAGCCAGGGCATCTAGGTCATCGGCTTGTTCTAACACATAATAAATTGGTTGCATGATATCAATTCTGTACGGCGTTCGCATAGCTTCAAGAGGATCAAGTGAGATCCTTTCAGCGTTATCTGATTCCAAGGCATGGATGGTTTCACCAGGCGAGGACAGTATGCCGCCTCCGTATATCCTCAAACCTTCTGGTGTTTTCATCAGACCGAATTCAACCGTAAACCAATAAAGCCTGGCTAGATAGACTCTATCTTCTTTACTCGCAGCTAAACCAAGTTTCCCATAGGTGTGGGTAAAGTTAGCAAATGCCTGATTAGTCAACAACGGACAATGCCCGAAAATTTCATGGAAAATATCTGGCTCTTGTAAATAGTCAAACTCTTCTTCTGTTCGAATAAACGTTGCTACAGGGAATTTTTTGTTGGCCAATAATGTGAAAAACTCTGTGAAATTTATCAGCGCTGGTACTGGCGCTGTTTGCCATCCGGTAGTCTCAAGTAGGACTTTGTCTATGTCTCCCAACTGAGGTATCTCATCGCTGGACATCCCTAAAAGTTCTATGCCATGCATGTATTGGTCACACGCCCTGCCTACCAGCAATTTCATTTGTCTTTGATATAAGCGTTTCCACCTATTATTTTCCGCTGCCGACCATATAATTAATTCGTTATCATCCGCTTTTTTAGATTCATATTTCGATTGTTTTTTCATAATTTTCGCCGATTTCTAAATCACTTCTAATAGTAATAAATATTTACTCAAAGCTTGAAAAACTCACACTATTGCATCTGGTATGACCATCGAGTTTTGTAACCATTATTTTACATAAGAATAACATTTTGACAATGTGGTTTCTGTTAATCATCTAATCTAATTACGGTTATTGAACTGTTGTTTAACCGTAATTAAATGAAACAACCATAATGTGTCCGTGCAAACAAAAAAAACTCACAGATTTAATCTGTGAGTTTTATAAACAATTTATGTATATGTTTCGGGCAATAAAATCGAGTTACAGTGGAAGCTTAGGATAATTGATTTATAGCCTACTTATTTCACGATTTAACTCAAATTCTTTTGACGTTACATAGGTCTCCAGCATTTGCAGTTTAGTCTCGATATTTTGATACTTCTTCTTTACATCTGAAAATGCTTGTCTTGGAGGTACACCTGCTTGCCATACCTTTGACTTTACTTTGCAACTGGAGTCCACTTTATTCTGATATCCTTTCCCTTCATATCCAGATTGCACTTCGCCTGATTCAAAATCACTGTATCCTTTTCTTGAAAATTTTGACGCTGAATCTCTGTTAGTAAAGTCAATGTTTGATTTATCATCAAGTATTAACCACAGAGCGATGTAACCAACAATTACGAATGGCGGCGCCATTAATAAAAAAGCGGTTACGGTTAGTATTCTTACTAGCCAAATCTCAATGCCAAAGTATTCAGCTAACCCTGCGCATACGCCTGCGATTCGACCCTGCTTTTTGATTTTGTAAAGTTCGCCTCTAATCATGCTCTGGTTCTCCAATCGGGAGACTCCGCATCTAATATGCTCTCCAATGTCTCAATGCGTTCTGCCATTATTTCAGCTTTTTCGGTCAGATTTTGAAGCGTTCGCAATTCAGTTTCAGATAGCCCCTGGCTTACTTGCTTTTTACCTCGGTAATGCATGATTAACCAGATGGGGGCGACAAACACCATAAATACAACCAGTGTAATACCCATAAATACCACAAAAATTTCCACTGCCATTCTCCTTAAACTTATGTGCTTGCTACTTGTTTAAGAGCAACAAGCACAGTGTTGTTTAGCGTATCAATTAACTATATTCATTTTGCTCACAAGCAAGTTATGCTTTTTTAGTTTTTTTGACTTGAGATACGCTTGCAGTTTTCTTATCTTCAGACTTCATTTTAGCTTTTAAAGCTTCTAATTCATCTTCTATTTTAGAATCAGCTTCCAAATTAGCAAATTCGTCTTTTAAGGTTCGAGAACCAACGTCATATGCTTCTACCTGAGACTCTAAATCATCAATTTTGCGCTCAAATTGGTCAAAGCGATTCATTGCATCGTCCACAGTTGATGAATCAAGACGTTTCTTCACTTGCAGTCGCGAACTAACGGTTTTCTGTCTCATCAAAATGGTTTTTTGACGACTTTTTGCATCGGCTAGCTTTTCCTGCAACTGACCAGTTTCAGTTTGCAATTTCGATAGCTCGTCTTCTATTAGTTTTAGCTCATTTGATAACGCTTCAGACGCTTCAGTTGCCTTCTTCTTTTCTTGAAGTGCAGCTCTAGCCAAGTCCTCGCGACCCTTACTTATAGCAAGTTCCGCTTTTGCAGCCCAGTCAGATGCTTCTTGCGTCTGTCTATTGATCTGATGCACGACGTCTTTTTTATTTGCAATTGTCTTTGCAGATGCTGAGCGAACCTCAACTAATGTATCTTCCATTTCTTGAATAATAAGACGTACCATTTTTTCTGGATCTTCAGCTTTGTCCAGCAAAGCATTGATATTCGAATTTATAATATCGGTAAAACGTGAAAAAATACCCATGGCTTAATACCTCTTTGGTTTAATGCTATTTCTAGCAATTCGTGAAAACTCACAATTTAATTAACTCAATATCTATTCACTTATATTCAAATAGCTTGCCAACTTAATTTTATTACATAAACACATGTTTTTTATATAATTTAAAGAATATTTAAAATTCCTAAGCATTTTAGTTAAGGATGAAGTACACTAAGTTTTAGTGTTTTTGACCAATTTTTTAAATTTATATATGAGCCTATTCAAAAAAAACGATAATCTTATAGGACAAGCCAATAGTTTTCTTGAAGTCATTGAGCAGATATCGCAGGTTGCTCCTTTAGATAAGCCTGTTTTGGTAATTGGTGAGCGCGGCACAGGTAAAGAACTTGTGGCTGCTCGCCTACACTTTTTATCTCAAAGATGGGAATCAAACTATGTAAAGCTCAATTGTGCTGCCTTAAATGAAAGCTTGCTCGAAACGGAACTGTTTGGACATGAAGCTGGTGCGTTTACGGGAGCAAGTAAAAGAAGAGAAGGCAGGTTTGAATATGCAGACCAAGGCACATTATTCTTAGATGAGCTGGCCAACACCTCGGCATTAGTTCAAGAAAAGCTTCTTAGAGTCATAGAATACGGAGAATTTGAACGTGTGGGAGGCACTCGTTCTGTCAAAGTAGATGTGCGTTTAATTGCTGCCACTAATGAAGATTTACCAACATTGGCAGAACAAAATGAGTTCAGAGCCGATTTACTTGACCGACTGGCTTTTGATGTAATCACAATCCCTCCTTTACGTGAGCGGAAAGCCGATATTTTGGTGTTGGCAGAGCATTTTGCGATTAATATGGCTCGGGAGCTAAAATTAGAGTTGTTCGAAGGCTTTACGAAAAAAGCGCAGGAAACTCTGCTTGATTATTATTGGCCGGGCAATATAAGGGAGTTAAAAAATGTGGTCGAACGAGCCGTCTACAGAACGCCACCTAATTTGCCAGTGCACGATATAATCTTAGATCCATTCGAATCAAAATACCGACCGAAACAAAGAATTAAATCCGCGAGACAGGCCGCAACGCCAGATGTAAACTTGCCTCCAAAAGTTGAAGCGTCAGAATTGGACCCTTTAGAAACGTCAGTATCTCATGAGAGTCCTTTGGGTAATAAAAGTGAAGACTTCTTTACGTTTCCGATTGATTTAAAACAATCATCTCAAGATTACGAGATAAAAATGTTAAAGGGAGCACTAAAAGAATCCCAATTTAATCAAAAAAAGACTGCAGAAAAGCTGTCACTGACATATCATCAGTTAAGAGGTTATTTGAAAAAATATAATTTATTGGACAATGCAGAATAAAATATTTGATTTTGATACCAACATAACGCCAAAGAATAATATTATTTCAATCAGATTAGGGTAAACAGATGTTATGCAAATACATGTGTCAACTCAATAAACTAGCGATTATTGCAATTGCTTGTAGTTGGGTGCTTGGGTGTAAGCCTGCTCAAGAAATTACACACAACGCGATAACATTCTGTTCAGAAAGCAGCCCCGCTTTTTTTAATCCACAGCTTGATACATCTAGCACAACCGCAGATGCTTCGGCGCACCAAATATACGACCGCTTATTAGAGTTTAATCCAGAAAATGGGAAAATCGAACCGGGTTTGGCCAGCAGTTGGTTAATCAGCGAGGACGGCCTGACATACACTTTTCAGCTTAGAAGAGATGTACAGTTTCACAATACTAATTTTTATAGCCCCACTCGCAACTTCAATGCTGACGACGTCCTGTTCTCAATTAATCGTTGGCGATTGCCTTCCCACCCTTTTCACAATATAAACGGCGGGAATTATCCTTACTTCAATAGTTTAAACCTACAAAGTACGGTCAAAGACGTAAAAAAAATAAATGGGTATCGGATAGAGATAAGTTTGTTTAAACCAGATTCTTCGTTTTTAGCCAACTTAGCCACCGACTTTTCGGTCATATTGTCTCAAGAATATGCTGACCACCTATTGAGCATTGGCAAGCCATCTAAATTGGATACTCAACCCATAGGAACCGGCCCCTACAAGTTTGTTTACTACCAACAAAATCAATATATTAGATATAAGAGACATGAGGACTATTTCTTACCAACACAGGGAGCCGAACACCTTATTTTCGACATTACTCCCAAATCTTCGTTGAGAATGGCTAAACTGATCACAAGTGAATGTGATGCCGTCGCCTTTCCTTCGCAAAACGATTTAGCGGTTATTGAAGATAATAGTGACCTTACTCTGCTTGAAAAGCCGGGGCTGAACATAGGTTTTTGGGCGTTTAATACTAGTAAACCTCCTTTTGATAATCCCAAAGTGAGACGTGCCTTAGCGCTTGCAGTTGATAAAACGTCTATTTTAGATGCTATTTATCTAGGCCAAGCAACCAGAGCGAAAAGCATTGTTCCATCTGCCTCTTGGGCATATCAGAGCGATGCTAAAGAATTGGGTTACAACCCGGTTAAAGCCAGAGAATTACTCAATGAAGCCGGAATGCCGTTTAACTTTAGTATGGACGTTTGGGCAATGCCAGTGCAGCGCGCCTATAACCCTAATGCAATAAAAATGGCCGAACTCATTCAACAGTACCTTCGAGAAGTAGGCATACAAGTAAACATTGTTAGCTATGATTGGAATATCTTTCGAGAAAACCTGTCGAAGGGGATGCATGATAGTGTCTTGATTGGTTGGAATGCTGACAATGGAGATCCTGATAATTTTTACCGACCGTTACTCACCTGCGATGCTATTCCCTCAGGAACCAATAGGGCAATGTGGTGCAACCCAGAATTTGACCAACTGATTTTTAAAGCATTAAGCGTTACTGACTTCGAGGAAAGGAGCGCGCTCTACCGCCAGGCTAATAAATTGCTATTCGAGGAGATGCCATTGATGCCTATTGCGCACGCTTTCCAATATCAAGCTATAAGAGCAGATATTAAGGGATTGAAAATAAATCCATTTGGCGGAATTAGTTTTGACAATGTGGTGAAAACCAATGATTAAACTGCTAATTCGTTATACAAATCTGATGGTACTAACAATATTTGTTTTACTTGTTTTATCATTTTTACTGCCTTATTTTTTCCCAGGCGATTTATTGACTAATGTGTCTGGTGTTGTGCCTGAAACAGATATTCAAAGGCAGGCGCTTGAAAAGGCATATAAACTTGACCAAAGTTATTTTGCACAATTCCACTTGTATTTAAATAATTTGATTAGCGGTAATTGGGGAGTGAGCAGCGTATCCCAACTTGACCTCTTTACTGAAATAAAAAGAGCATTTCCTGCGACCTTAGAACTTGTGATTTACGCGTTGGTCGTCGCAACGTTTATTGGAATACCTTTGGGTTTTTTGAGCGGAATAAAGCACCATAACCCTTTCGATTTTTCCGTTGTTTCATTTAGTATTGTAGGTTACTCGTTCCCAGTATTTTGGTTAGCCCTTCTATTAATCACAATTTTTTGCTTACAGCTTCAATGGTTGCCAATTAGTGGAAGAGTTGACTTACTGTTTGAAATAGAGCATCGCAGCGGGTTCATTTTGATTGATATCTGGCTCTCTGACTCAGATAACAAAACAGCTGCTTATTTAAATGCTTTGAGGCATGCCGTTTTGCCAACCATTTCAATTGCGGTTGTGACAACGGCCTTATTTATCCGCTTCACCCGCCGTTCGACAATGGACGTTATGGAAAAAGGGTACATTATTGCCGCTAAATCTCGAGGGTTTACGCAAAGGCAAATCTTTTTTAAACATGGCTTTAAAAATGCGCTTTTGCCGATTTTGCCTATTCTCGCACTGCAAATATCTACCCTAATTACTAATGCTATGATTATTGAAAATATTTTCTCTTGGCCTGGCATCGGATATTGGTTAATCCAGGCAATTTATCAACAAGATTATCCTGCTATTAGGGCTGGAATGTTAGTAGTGGCTCTATTTGTACTTACTTTAACCATTACAATAGAGTTTGTTACCAGAGCTTTGGATCCAACAAAGGAAGACACAGCACGTGCAGCGGTTTAGTCTCTACCAAGAAGAGTTTCATCCATCCCCCCTGGCGAATGTATGGATTGAATTTAAGCGCAGCCACCTAGCTGTACTTGGATTAATTATACTAGGGTTGTTTTTGCTTATCACTTTGTTTGCCCCCCTAATCGCTCCATATGACCCATATTTACAAAATACAAATACGATACTATTACCACCCGTTTGGGAACCCAATGGGTCTATTTCTCATTTTTTTGGTACTGATGCATTAGGGCGAGATGTGCTGTCCAGGCTCTTATATGGTATCAGAGTGACGTTTGGAAGCAGTTTAATAATAGTAGTGATTGCTGTTGGTATTGGCGTAGGTTTTGGCGCACTCGCTGGCTTGCTAAGCGGCATTAAATCGAGCGTTGTCAATCATCTATTTGATTCCATCATGTCTATTCCCACGTTGCTTATTGCGATTGTGGTTGTAGCAATAATGGGAACTGGATTGTTTAACGCGATTTTTGCAATCACGCTTGCTTTGATCCCTCAATTTATCCATCAAACTAGAAGTTTTGTAAAAGTGGAATTAACCAAAGATTACGTCTTGTTGGATAAACTGGATGGCGCCAGCCCGATAAGGGTATTTTTTAGATCCATACTGCCGAACATGGTTGAGCTGGTAGTGGTACAAGCTACCATTGCGTTATCCATTGCTATGATTGATATTTCTGCATTGGGCTTTTTGTCATTGGGTGCTCAAAGCCCAAGTATTGAACTGGGACAAATACTGTCTGAAAGTTTAGATTCTGCCTACGTGACTCCTTGGTTGATTGCTTTACCTGGGATATTCATCCTGCTCATGGTACTAAGTGTTAACATGGTGGGAGAAGGATTGCGTAGCGCACTGCGAAATAGGTTTAACCACTAATGGCTTTACTTGACATCAAAAACCTCAGTCTGTATATCGAAACGTCAAATGGCGTTGAAAAAGCGCTCGATAAGGTGAGCTTTGTGTTAAACGAGGGTGAAATTAAAGCTCTAGTCGGTGAATCTGGTTCAGGCAAAACACTTGTAGTAAAAGCCATAATAGGCGCTTTGCCAGATTTTTGGCAGATAAAAGCAGATAGGCTTACCTATAAGGGACAAGATTTAATTCATATGAATTATGAGCAGCGTAGGCAGATTATGCGCCGAGATATAGCCGTAGTATTTCAAGAGCCTACCTCATCATTAGATCCTTCAATAAAATTAGGTGAACAAATTGAAGAAAGTATCCCTGATGAATTTATTGATAAAGGGTGGTTTTGGAAACGAAACAAGCAGCGAAAAGAGATAGCCATTGGCTTAATTCATAAAGTCGGTATTAAAAACCACAGAAGATGGCTTAACTGTTATCCTCATGAAATACCAAGTGATATCAGTCAAAAAATAATGATTGCCATGGCTTTAGCGTCGGAGCCTACCATTTTAATAGCAGATGACTCCACGCGTTCAATGGAGAGCACTACTAAAACGCAAGTCCTACGATTACTAGTAAAATTAAATAAAACCAAGAATTTATCTATATTATTTGTGAGTCATGACCTACTTTCTATTACCAGTATTGCAACAAGTATGACCGTTTTATACTGTGGCCAAACTGTCGAGTCAGGGAAAGTAAAATCATTGTTGAAAAGGCCATTGCATCCGTATACAAAGGCTTTACTGGATAGCGCGCCAAGCTTTCAAGTCAATTTAATGCCCAAATCTCCATTGAAGGCGCTCAAGGGTACTATTCCTACCCTTCAAAACTTGCCTGCCGGATGCAGATTAGGACCAAGGTGCCCAAATGCTCGTAAAGAATGCGTCGTCGTGCCGCCAATGAGAAGCATACAAGACCATCAATATGCATGTCATTACCCCTTGCATTTTCCCACACACAAAAAAACAGGCACAAAGGAAATAAATCTAAAATCTGGCGCAGAAGAATTGCTGAGGAAGAGCTTAGATAATGACTAAAATTTTAGAAGTTAAGAATTTGACGTATACTTACAAAACTAGGAAAAGCCTGTTTGCAAGTAAGTCTGTCTTTCAATTAGGGCCGATCAGCTTCGATATTCATTTGGGCGAAACCATTGCAATCATAGGGAATAACGGGTCGGGTAAAACCTTAATTGCGAAGCTGTTAGCGGGCGTGTTGAAAGCAACGTCTGGCACAATAGAATTTATTGTACCGTCTGATTTCAGTGGTTCAAAAGCCACCGAAGAGAACATTAATGATGAGTCTGATAAAAAGATTAATGTTCAAATTTCCGACGATATATCAGATAAAGTCAGTAAACAACCCCAGTCTGCACTAGTGACGGATAGACAAGATATGCAAATTGAGAGTAAAAACGAAGCACACTCTCACCCAATACGACTGATATTGCAACACAGCGCCAGTAGCATGAACCCCGCCCTTTCAGTTGGTTCAATGATGCATAATACTCTAAAACTTAATACATCAATGGGCGAAGCACAACGACGCCAAAAAATTGAAGATACACTTCGAATTGTTGGATTATTGCCCGATCACTATTATTACTTTAAGCACATGTTTTCAGATGGGCAACAGCAGCGCGTTGCGCTTGCCAGAGCACTTTTGTTAGACCCGCAAATTATTGTTGCTGATGAACCATTTGCTGCACTTGACCCATCTGTGCGCTCACAAACGGTAAATTTGATTATTAAATTGCAACAAGAGTTAGGGCTGGGCTTTGTGTTTATATCCCATAATATTGGGATCGTAAGACACATGAGCGATAGGGTTCTGGTATTGGAAGATGGAAAAATTATTGAGCAAGGCTTAACCGAAGAAGTGTTTAGAGATCCTCAACAGGCGTTGACTCAAAAGCTTATCCAATCCCATTCTAATTTGGTTGAGCGACATTTAAGCCTGCTTTGAGTAAACTTAGACGATGAGCAAAGGATAGGAATTGCCAACATTTTTTGCTGATCATTTTTTCGCACACCCGAAGTTGCAGATAGACGAGATAAAGCCCACAAAAAGCGGGCATTATAATGGCGGCGTGTTAATGCATTTCAACGTTCAAATGTGATTGCTGAAGTAAGTTATTCGGGGTGGTTTAAGATTTCAATGACTATGTACAACCCTTGGTTTAGGGTATTTTTGAGCTAGAATATCGTTGAGTGCTACGACGTTTTTACTGCCATCATTTACTGACATTGGCGTGGTGTTTTGGCGCGCAAGCCATTCTAAATCCTTAATAGTACTTATTGGATTAAAGCCTAAAGGCGCCTCCATCAATGTCGCTCTAAGCGCTGTATGATTAAAATCACAACAATATTGCTCTAATTTGTTCAGAATGCCTTCGACCTCTTTCCAATGAACGCACACTTCATTAGCAGCTAAAATTCGTTCATGTTTGGTAGGTGTCACGTTATCGCCAATGAGCAGTTCTTCATAAAGTTTTTCGCCCGGACGCAATCCTGTATAGGCTATTTCTATATCTCCATTAGGATTTTGTTCAGATTTTATGGTTAAACCTGATAGCCGAATTAAGCGTTCAGCGAGTTCTTTGATTTTCACTGGGCTCCCCATATCAAGTACGAATACATCGCCTCCTTTTGCCATAGCTCCTGCTTGTATGACTAATTGAGAGGCTTCAGGGATGGTCATAAAATAGCGAGTAATCTCGGCATGGGTGAGGGTGATTGCTTTTCCTTCTTTTATTTGTTTTCTAAACAACGGAACAACTGAACCAGAGGAGCCTAGCACATTACCAAAACGCACCATGCTAAAACACGTTGAGTGATTAAAAGGTGAACTATCCAATGCTTGCAGGATCAATTCTGCCATTCGTTTTGAAGCGCCCATGACGTTAGTCGGCCTAACGGCCTTGTCTGTTGAAATAAGAACAAATGTTTCGACGTTTGCTTTAATGGCAGCTTTAGCAATTGCTAACGTTCCAAAAATATTGTTGCGAACGCCTTCGACCACATTGTGCTCGACCATAGGGACGTGTTTATAAGCTGCGGCATGGTAAATCGTATTAACGTTAAATGTTCTAATCACACTTTCTATACGCTCTGCATGCTGAACAGAGCCCACAATCGGATACAACTGAGTCTCTAATTGATGTGACTTTAATAAGTCTGTGAGCTCTGCTTCTATTTGATACAGAGCAAACTCAGATAACTCAAACAGAATAAGAGATGCGGGTTTTAATTGAATTATCTGACGACATAACGCAGATCCAATTGAGCCACCTGCCCCAGTGACTAAAACAACCTTTTGGCCAATATTCTTGTGCAACAGTTCAGGTATAGGGTCAACAGGCTCTCTCCCTAACAAATCCTCTAGCTCAACGTCAACCAGATCGTTAGGAGAAACTTTACCGTCGAGCAGGTTCTCTAATGTAGGAATGGTTTGGATTTTAATTTCAAACGGCTCAAGTATGCGAAGAACGCGGCTACGCTCAGCCACGCTTGCACTAGGAATGGCTACCAGTATCTTTTCAACTGAATTTTTTGAAATAAATGCTGAGAATTCATTGGGTGATATGACAGGTACACCTTGGACGATAGAATTACATTTTGTGGGATCATCATCTAAAAACGCTGCAACGTTGTAATCACCACCGTCTTTCAGTCCGTTTGCTAATTGCCTACCAGCCGAACCTGCCCCATATATAACCACTTTCCTACGATTACGAGATGCTATTCTAGATAGCGTAATGTGAACGATAAAACGGCTTCCTCCAGTACACATTGTGAGAATACCAAAATAAATAAGTGGTAAACTTCTTGGTTCAAAAAACGTTGTAAAATAACACATAAAAATCAGCGCAATCATTGATATAGCAGTACTTTTTACTATTGTTTCTATAGCCTCAGAGCCCATGT
>CBFIBG010000075.1:0-32918 GCA_965660815.1 Glaciecola sp. | reverse complement strand
CTGCATAACCATGTCTGGCGATCGGGACGTTTTCCGCTGTCTTGTCTAGTATTCTTAATATACCTTTGGCCACCGCTCGGCCACCACGCTTAAGAAATTGGGCAATTGGTTTTAGAGGTACAACATTTGTAATATCTAACGCCATTTCAGTTGGAAGGCCTGCCATCCCGGCCGGCGATACTTTACCGAAGACTCTTGAGAATCCAGGTATATCTATAGTTTCCTCGGTTGGTAATCCTGCTTTCGCCATAATCTCTTTGCCGGTCGCTGTATGTTTTGGATCTTCTCCAAACTGATCCATCGCTGCACCTACTGCTAACCCTGGTTTTGTTACGTCTTCTTGCAGTTGTGAGACAAACGCCCTTATTGGTGCCCCTGTATAACGATCTGGGTATGATATGACTTTTGTTATTGTATCAATTGCCCCGTGCTCCACTGGTTGCAGTGGGGCCATTTCTCTATCACGTCTTTTTTCTTTTACATTTGATGAATCTTTTTTCTTGTTTCTTATTCTACTGATTTGCGATAAATGTTTTAAATATACTTCTTCTTTCATGTTTCCCACTTTTACAGTAGTTTGGTTAAATCTTTTAGATTAGGATATCTTTTACTTATCCGCTCTATTAGTTGTTTTTGTTCAGGCGTTATTTTGTATTTAATGTTATTCACTTCGTGTCTAATTGGGCCTTTGTATTTAATGTTATTCACTTCTTGTCCAATTGGGCTTTTGTATATTCCTTTTCCTATTATTTCTTTTTCTTGTTCTATAATTTCATCTAATGTTTTTCCTTGTGTTTTTGCCTTATGTAATAAACTATTAACTACTTCATACCCTTGAAGCTTTCCAATTTCATTATATTCTTCCCTGTCCGTTCCTGCCTTTTCCAGTTGTTCATCTGTAAATTTATTTTCTTCTTTTACTTCTTTTTCTCTTATAAACCTAAGAGCATTTAACGCTTTATCGACATCTTCTTTTGTCATTGTTTCTCTAACAAACATGTTTTTATTTACGTTTAACTTTATATTTCTCTTTTTATCTCTCTCTTTTGCTGCTAAAACGACCTTATCATCTATATGATCCTGTAGGTCTGTTTGTGCTTTCATCAATAAGGCCGCTTGATAGTTAAATTCTGCCCTTTGCCTATCTGTTAATTTCTTACCACTAAGTAAATTAGGAATATAATTTACTACATTATCAATAAACCCTACCGCTGCCGCCGCTGCTTTTTGCTCAGACTCTCTCACCACCGACATCCTGTCGAGCATCTTCATATAGTTGAATATTTTTGCTAAATCGCCGGGCCCTGATTTGTCTGTATTAATTATGTTTCTAAATGCTATCGTTAAAGCATTTGTATTTTTAGTTACAGAGTGTTGATTTCTTTCTTTTATTATTTGATTTACTTCTCTTCTTGTCTCTTTATCTAGTTGGTTCTGTTGGTTTTTTGTTAATTTTGAAGTTTTATAATAATTTACTTCACCTTTATATTTCACAGGCATAGCACCTAGTTCACCCTTCTGTGCCTCAGTTATATCCCTACCCTTTGCAATTTCATTGAACTGTGCAGGTGTAAGGATACCCTCTTTTGCGTCTTGCAGTTGTCCTGTCTGAATTTTTGCTTGTTTTATTCTCTCGTCTAATAAATCCCAGTTTTGTACTTTTTCCCTTAATCCAAATCCTGCGTTTACTATACTTAGAATGTTTCCTAGTTTCTCTAGTGCGTCTTTTCGTGGTCTAGGCATAAGAACTTGCATTAGTCCCCCCTTCGTACTGATAGGGTTCTTGTCCTAATCTCAGTCGATTTTTTGCTACAAGCATACTTTTAAATAAAAATGGTTTGTATGCCATCGCTATTTCTGGATCATTCAACTCATTAATTATTGTCTCGCCTTCTTTAAGCAGTTTAAGTGCTTGTTCTTGTGTAATGTTTTTAGGATCATATTCAGGTTTAGTATTTGCGTTTTGTATTTTATCGTAGACACCCATCCCAGTTTGTACTATATTCCCCATAGTTGCGAGTTTACCCATAGCGTCTTGTTTTTGTCCTGGTGATCTTACGTTATATTTATTAGATGTATTAGGGATCTGAGTATCTCCTCCCCCTCTTCCTTGTATGTCTTTTATTCCGCTAGGTATTGCCATGTATCCGGCCCCACCTGAATATATCCCTCCCACTATTTTACCAATCCCAAATAGTTTTGTTAGTGGAGAGTTGTCTCTTCTCTGAGGTATTTTTACTTGCATTTGCCACCATTCCTAATTGCTGTTTTATTATTTCATGTTCTTTTCGCAAGTCTTTCAGGCCTACTGAATAATGAACCGAATATAGAACTAAATAAATCCGTAGGTTTATTTAGTTCTGCTATTGCTATATTTTTGTTGAATTCTGCAATATCTCTTTGTAAATCTAGTTGTTGCTTTTGTATCCATTTCTGCCAACCAAAAGAAAGATATTGAAACCTTAACCTTTCATTTTCCATCTGTTTTTGAAATGACCTTAGTTCTTTGGCCTCTTCGCTTTGCCATGCTCTTTGTTTTTCGGCCTCTCCGCTTGCGTACTGTTGGCCTGCTATTCTCTCGCCCCTGCCGAACTCTCTTCCTTTTTCGGCCTCTCCGCTCATAAAACTTTGCTGGGCGGCCATCAAATCTTTTTTTAGCTGTGATTCAAATTTTTGGCCTTCTACCCTCTCGCTCCTGCCATATTCTCTTTGTTTTTCGGCCTCTCCGCTTGCAAACTCTCGCCCTTCTTTAATTTCTTTTATTCTTCTTTGTTCTGCGCTTTCTGCTGCTCTTATGTCTTGTTCACCGGCCCTTTGTCTCTGGTGCGCTCTTTCTCCAGTTTCCTGCATCTGTTTAAGGAAGGCCCCTCCTCCGGTCCCCCCAACTCGCGCAAAGTGACGTTTTACGTCTCTTTGCTCTCTTTGTTGTTGCGCCCTTATATTTTGTTGTAGACGTTTTCTAAGTGCATTGTATTCTGGTAGTGCTGTAAGTGCCATTACCTAAATCCTTTTAGATTGTATGAAAACTTAATCCAGTTGACTCTGAATCGCTGATCCGCTTTATTTTGATTTGATATTCTAAACTTTATCCTATTTCCTCTAGTCACTCCTAAAAATATTTTAGAATCCTGTGAATTTACACCGCCGCCCCATCTGTCTTGATCCCAGATCATAGTGCCCCACAAACTCCCGCCTGGATCGGTGTTGATTTCTTTTTTATCGTCTAACGTAATACTCGAATCACTAGAGTATAAAATATCTATATTATAATTGCCTAAGTTATCGAGTAAGGCCCTGAAGTATCTAAAATCTTTGTGGAAATTTTCATCTCCCTTGAAACCAGAAAATTCTTTCGTTTCAATATATGAATCAATGGCCGCGCCATCGTCGTTATAGGTTCCATCGTTTAGCTTATAAACATATCCTGTACTATCAGAAGTCGAACAATACAGATCACCGCCGAATATTGTAAATTGAGCGGCGTTAATTCCCGTCCAAGGTGCAAGCGCAAATTTTTGTTTTCTTCCTAAATTAGTAATATCGAAATCAATAACATATATTCTATTGTTTGTTGTCGCTCCTGCCCCATACGTTACGCTTATGTATACATTGTCTTTATATGTGATAGCTGCTATTTTATCAACGTATCCTGTTTGTACTAGATCCATTTGATCTTTTATCTTTCCGGTCATTAACTTAGAACCCGTGGCCTGTACTGTCTGAAAGGTTACGTCGGGCTGCAAAGCTGCGCCTTTGATTTCTCCAAATCCTACAAAATTGCCAAATTCTGTTGCTGAAAATATTAAACTGTTGCCTATCGCTGCTTGACCAAAAGGTGAATTAGATCCATATAAGTCATTCAAAACAATTTTTACCCAATTACTGGGGTTAGCGTCTGGCATATACCATAATGTTTTAGTACGTACTCCAAAAACTAATATACCGTTATCTCTGACCGATATTGCTTTTACAATGTCCTGTGTATTGTCTCCAAATGTCTCAAAGTTTGTGCTTTTGAAAACGTATGGGTTGGTTATTTCGCTATACCAGACATAATTTGGGTTTGCAATGTCGTTGCAAAATATCCTGTCTTGTAGTGTAACGCTAAACTCGTATACAGGAGGAACGCCATTGTCAGTTGGAGCAGTAACGCCCAGGTTGCCATCTGCAACGTTATCCGTGAATGACGATGTAATATTATCATTAATTACTCCAACATATTTATATTCTGTTCCTCCGGCCTCTGTTCTGTAAATGTATCTCGTGTCTATACCGTAACTTTGAGGTGCTACTGGTATTGAAGTCAATGCTACCGACTCAGCCGCTGCTGCAAAAGTTGCCGTTTTTGGTCCAACATCACTTTCAACTAAGTTAGTATTAACAAAAGTACATTTATAATTATAGTCTCCTGATAACACTCCAGTGCTATCAGTGGCCGCTGTCATCGTTTCAGTTGTAGGATAAACGCCATGCCTTGTAAAGTCTGTTCCGTTGTACTTGTATGGGATAACGCCGCCATTTCCAAAAAAGATATGATTTTCATACTCTGTATGTCCGAACTGGTTGCCTGCTGTATAGACTGATTGACCGCTAGCAATTGTTACAAAGGTTGTGCCCTGGTAACCGTAAAAACTACCGTTAATCATTGCTATCATTGTTTCAGCACCAGTATTATCGTGACGTGTGCATAAACCATCAAATGGAGCTGTGGAAATCATTCCAGTGTGCGCTTTCGTTATTCCTTGTCTTGTTTCTACGGCCCCTCTTTCAAATGTTACATTTAAACAGTTTGGCGTTTCGTTGTCTGGTATTTTAGTAACTGGGTATGCACTGCTTAACCCTCCGTCTAGGAATATAACCCCCTCGCCTGCCGTTGGATATATTTTTCTAAATGGTGAACTCATAGCACACCCACTATCGAAACGCCCCCCAGGTCTTCATTGTTTACTATATTGTAACTATCAGTAACCTTACTTTCTGGAACCCATTGCCTAATTTGTGGTTTCCAAAACATATCAAATTCCATTTTCATACGATCGTAGTAAGGCCAATTTTGATCTTTAGCGGCCATGTATTTTGTGACATAACAAACTATTGCAGGATGAAACAACGCTGGTACATCTAGGACGCTTGTTGATTCTACGCTGTCGGGGTTTCTGTAACCCATTACTTTTAATGTTGCTACTGCACTAGGAATAGGCCTTAATTTAATAGTATTATTCCAGGTCATGTAAAATTGAGGCTCTCCTGTCAAAGATGTTTTTGAATCATACAAAGTGACCTGATCATCTTGCCTAAAACTTATATGCTGTAATTTCTTTCCATCATATTCCACTCGTTTAATAGCAATTAAACTTGTTGGATAATCATAGTCTTGTGTTCCTATTATTGTAGACCCTTCGAATGATCCCTCGTAAATTAACCCTTCATGTACTAACTCTTGTTGTGCTAATTCTATTTGTCTCAGAAGTTCAGACTCTGAATAAAAGTTGTCGTTTAAGGCATTATAACTATTTCTACACGTTTCTATTATTTCTAGTGGGGTCATAGACCTCCCTCATAGCTCAATCCATTCCGTTTTTATTTGATCCTCTCCATTAATCGATGGGAAAGGAAAGACATAATAAAAAGTACCATCTCTTGTTTTGTTTATGTCTTCCACGGTTCCAGTAACGGCCATCATTCCAGGCAGCACTTGCCTTTTCCAGCTTGATATGACCATGCTGTCACCATATCCCCATTTACTTTGCCCATATATCATTGAGTTATATTTAGATGATGGGGCCAATGCAAACATATCTACAACTAAAGATATCGTCATTGTATGCGTTGCCATTATTTATTTTTTCCCTTTCCCTTCTTTTTCCCTTTTTTATTGCATCCCATTTTATCCCCTATGATACTGTTAATTGCACTACTACTTCAAGCACGTCCGCGGCCTCTACTGTAATCGTTGGTTCTGTATCTCTTGATAGCATCGTTCCGTTAGTATTACTTGAAAATAGACCATATTCAGAAACTGCCCCGGCCGCCAATCCAGTAGGAAATGTTGCAGTAACTTGATAAATTTGGTCACTTACATAAGATACAACTCCTGTATGTCTTGCAAGCTCTACACCCAGTGATAAATCGCTTGCAGTTTCTGCCGTGTTATCAGTGCCTACACCGATATATTTCATCGTAAAAGTAGAGGCAGCAGCGGCGGCACTATTCAGAAAAGAGGCCATAAATTCTTTTCCGTTGTTGCATACTACATTATGCCCCTTTATTTCGTCTTTTACTTCGCCATTAGGCCCTCTACAAATTATCTTCCAATTTCCATCAGGTTTTACGCCGTTCATTTTTTGGCCTTTGTTCGTCTTTCTTTTTCTTTTTGATCAACCATAACGTCTAAATGTTTCTCGTTTATATGCTTATCTAGTTCTATCGTGTTTTCACCCTCAAATCCGCATACTTGGCATTTAAATGGTCTTGGTTTTATTTCTGGAACGGATTCATTCCCTCCTATCTCTCCAATCTCTCCAATCCTAATTTTTTTAAATGACGATGGAATTGCACCCCCTCCAGCATCATATTTAGGTTCACAAAATGTTCCTTTAAACAAGACGGCCTCGTCTTTTTCCATCTCTATATAGCTATAAGGAGGTATATTAATAAATTCACCCTTGAAATTTTCTTTATATGGGTAACTGTTCTCGTTCCATACTCTTACTTTTGTCATAACAAACCTTTGTTAATTACATATTACTTTAAAAACTGTTGTGGTATCAGTTGCGCCACTTGTACTTTCTATTTTTACATATTGGCACCCCTGCACTGGTATTTTAATTATTGACTGTGTACAAGACGAGTCTATCATAAATATCTCACCGTCCGAGACATTGGCCGTCTGGACTTCCGATGACATTCTAAAAAAAGTTGAATCGTCGTAACTCCCTTTGATGTATAAGCTACCGCTCGCCATCGTTGGTACCGCTAAATATGAATGGTCCCAACCTCCACCCAAATCAAGAGAACTGGTTGAAGTAAGGCCGCTTGCCAAATCAACCGTAAATACTTTAGAAGGTCCATAGCTCATTTTTTACCTCCCAAATACCGTGATATAAAGCACGTCTCCGCTTGTGAATCCTGAGCATCCCAATGATCCGACAATTGAAGTACCTTCTGCACCTGTATTTTTATAAACAACTTGATTAGTTCCTGCTGTTACTGATTGTTGACCAGTAAAATAAAAGTCAATTATGTCTAGACCGCTGTCAACCGTTTGAGTTGCCGCGTCTGCTGTTAATGATAAAACGTGATACCTTTTATTCCCAAATACGCCCTTGTCAATTATGTCTGCTCCCCATGCCATTTTTAACTCCTTAAAACATTATGACGTTATCTTTTACGCCACTGCATTGGTTTTTTAGTTTTGTATGTAGTGAATACATATTTATTAATTCGGCCAAACTCATTTGTTTTATATGTCTAATATTTCCCTCTGGATAAGCGCCTAATATTCCCCCCTCGGTACAATTTATATACATTCCTGGCACTGTCATAGTTAACCATTCGAACCATGTCTTAAAATTATAATATGATCCCCAGGTTAAAACATGATGGCCATAGATATCATTGGTCCTTACACAATTACCCAGTTTTTTGTCATATTTAGAATCCCACGCATGGAATTTGCGTGTATAGGAAAAAGAAAAGTCTGCTCCTGCAAAAGCAATCGGGTTACACCCCATTATACTTTTAGCTATATATGTGGCGGCCCCTAGAACATTCCCTCCCGATGATACCAACATCTCAAACGGTTCTATATCATCTATTTCTTTAAGCAAGCTTTTATCTGGCAATGGACAACAAAAAAAGTATATATCTCCCTTCCAGCTCTCCAATAGATTTGGATGACTTCCGGTAAATGCTAATAGAGTTTTACCTTCTGTGCTTTTTAGATAGTGTTCTTTCGAGTGCTTACCGCCTTCCGAAAGTTCTTCTAGTGTGACTAGACCAGCATCGAGACTAACATAAAAATCTATGTCTACCTCGTTGTCGATCATATAATGAAAGTTATGTAGACAGCTTACTTTTGGAATCCCACCCGTATTTTTTAACTTATCTATGTTTTTCGATAATGAAGGACCGCTACCAATTACAATACAAGGTTGTCTTGCGTATTTTTCATAAAATCGGCCTATAGACCTATCTTTAAACGGCCCATATTTCTCATGATTTGCCTTTATTTGATCGATCCAGGTTTTGCGCCACGTTTGCAATGTTACTCCATCATTAGAGCAAGCTTGCCTGTACATATCTTCCGCTTTTTTTGGAGGCGCATCTATGTACGGTAAATACTCAAAAAACATATCAACATTTTTAATCATATATAAACCCTTATATAAAAAAAAGAGGAAGGTCTATTCCTAGACCCTCCTGCATTGTATTTAAAATTTTGTACTTATAAAAGCGTATGCAGACCCTCCGGCCGCAGTGTTAGCGTTTAGAATATAACCGCAAACATGACCAGTCCCCACCTGAGCACCATGAATAAATTTTCCTGCTGCTCCTAAACCAATTTGAATATAGTCTGCTGTAGCTGCTGAAACCATAGCGATAGAATGAAATCCTTTCGTCATGATCCACCCGTATTGACTTGTAGAAATTTCAGTTTGTTTAGTCACGCCTACACATGGATTAACTACGTCTGTAAGACTTGTAGCTGCTACTGAATAACCGCTACAACCAGTAATTAATTTGACCCCTAAACCTGTGGTTATAGTCGCTCCTCCAGCATTGTAGCAGTATACGTACTCTTCGCCGTCATGATAGCGACGATCCCCTAACCTGACTGAATTAGTAGAGGTCACTTGTGAAACTGTTTCCTCATATCCCTGAGAAGTGTTGAAATACATTGTCATTTATTACCCCTTTGTTTATGCCGCTAATGCTGAAAATTTAGATTGCATTCTGTTGTTGCTTGGTGCTAAGTTTCCACACCAATAAATTTTTCCAATCCTAACATTTTGATTTACTGGCTTAACAAAAGGTTCCATTCTAAAATTCTCGTCTCTATGCACAACTAAAGGAATGTACTTTTCATTTAAAAAGAACAAGTGATTTGTTGGACAATTAGAATCGGCCAAGATCGGTACGCCGTTAAACATTAATGATGAAAATCCCGCCTTTGCGCTTCCCCCGTCCATGAATCTTTGCTGGGGTTGTAGCAAGGCATAGTATCTATCGTAGTTACTTCTTGTCCCCATCCCGACAGTTGGGGAATCACTGCCGATCGATGCAGCAGTAAATTGTGATTGTAAAGTTCCCATCGTCATTGTTGTAGTTGTCGAGTCTACTTGAGCTTGCCACCATGAGTAGGAACTTTGAGAAATGCCGCCTACTGTGCCGCTAGTATTTACTACTAGTCTTAAACCTCCGAGCGCTTTTGCGTCCGTTCCGTCATTGTATAGACCAACCCCAAGCAAGTCTGACATTGTTTTCTCAGCTTGCTCCATCTTCTGTTTTGCAAGCTTTAATTTTCCTTCTGATCCAGCGTTTTTAAGCTCGTCCGATCTTAATATAGTCATATTGACGTAAAGAAATTTCCAGTCGTATTCTGCGCCAGTAATTGTTTCGTTGTCCGACGTGTCAAGCGTCTCAGACCCGCTATACCATCCTGCGCTAGAAATCTGCGCATAATTTAACGGCTGTATAATCTTAGTACCGCCATCTAGTTTCAACGTATTTTTTCGCTTTTGTCGTTCAAAAAAAGGATTGCTATCAAAGATATTATCCACGCATTTCGGCAGAAATTTTTTTGCTGTTATTGCGCTTACTTGATCCCATGTTAAACTCATTATAACCTCTCTATTCTATTTGTAATTCGCTCAATGCTTCTTCAAAAAGCGAATCATAAGATTTGTTTTTAATATTACTAGAGCTAGATAAAGCATTTTTAACAGTTGTTGGGGTCTCCCCTAAAATTCCCATTTTTTTCTGCTGTCTCATTTGCCCTATAAATTCCTCTTTGGCCTTCAGTTTTTCGGCCTCTACCAGTTGGTCATGACATAAATCTCGAAAAGCTGCTTTAAAAGAATTGATGCCGTTTTTGTTAGCATGTTCTAGTATTTTTGTTTCAAGTTTCTTGCCATTTTCGTCTTGCTCTTCCCAGCTTAAGTTCGAATATGATTCTTTTAAATCTTTAATTTCTTTCTCAAGCTGTGCATCTTCTCTTTCTCGTCTTGCACTTTCCCTTTCAAACAAAATATCATTTTTAAATTCTCTCAACTCCTGCAATTCATTTTTAAGCTCTTGAATCTCAGGTGATACGTTGTTATCTATTTTGTCTGTCTTGGGTTCAATGCCTTCGGGTTTGAAGGTAGATTGATTGTTCCGATTATTATAACTAGCAGTAACTTCATTCCACCAGTCTGGGTTATCGGTAGCGTACTTATCTATATTTTCATACAATTGATATTTCTCGTCAAATGCATTTCTATCATTTTTCAACATATTCATTTTCTGAGCATAATCATACCCTTGTTGCGCATACTGAATTAATTTATCCTCACTATCTACTTCTATTTCTTTACCATCAACTTTTAGAACTTTCCTAAACGCATTTGTTGTGTTTGCTTCATGTATGTTGCTATCTCTATTTATAGCGTTCTCGTCATATTCAGTTTGAGCAACGAGATTATCCATCTCTAAATCTGTTAGTTCGTTGCTTGTTGTTTGTTCTTCGCCCATGAAAACCCCTTGCGGAATACTGTATTATATTAGTAATGTTTATGTTTAGTAATTTGTATAGAAACTAAAGTATATGTATAGAGTATTTTACTTGATTATTTCGGTACTACATTGGTCGAGCTTCTTGATTCATTCCTGCTTCTGGTGGCACCGTAGCAGGTCCTTGCTCCTGTGGTTCCTGCTGTCCTCCTCCTAGGCCTTGCTGAACTACTTGCCTATAGGCCTGCACTATTTGAGCTAGTTGCTGAGTAAGCTCTTCGTTTCCTTGCTGCTGTATCATTTCTAGTAGTGCTAAAAGTGCATTGTGTGCTTCTACTGCTTTACTTTGTAATTCGTCCATGTTTTATCCTTTTGTTATCTGTCTTACATTGTCGTTTGTTGTGCCTGTTGTTCCTCCATCCGTGCCCTTTCTATTGCTTCTTTGTCATTCATACGTTGATTGATTGACTCCCAATTCGGTAGATCCGCATTTTTTAGAACTTCTTCTCTGTCAATTAATCCCCTATCGTAATACTGCAATAGTTTTGCTTCTTTTTCAACTCTAGCGAAAGGTAAAGCTGACCCTGTTTGCACTCTGATATCAAAATTTCTTACTAAGTTGAAATTTTCTTTTTCTGATGGTGACATCTTGCCAGTTATCTCATCCTTTTTATATTGTATAACTCCTAAGTGTCTTTGCATTTTTCCGTCTACTTCGCTTTCTTCTACCATCACTTTAAAATATCTGTTTGCTTCGTTTTCGTTAGTCAATCTGATTATTCTAGGTGCTTTGTAAAACTGCAAGACTCTTGATAAGTAATGTTGTCCTACTTTTTGTAAAAATGCGTCCATGTTTCTAGACTTTTGTCTTAATCGTGTAAAAGTTGCGTCTTGTAGCGTTTGGATTGCTATCCCTGCGCTCACACCTGGAGGGTTTGCGCCTCTAGATACGTCATTGCTGCCTGAAATGTCATCAAACCACATTTTTAGTCTATCTATCATTTGTAAAACGTATGGTTGTAGATGCGTCCCTGACTCTCTTCTGACCTCGCTCCCTGGTCTTTTGCTTACTATTAAACCTGGGGAGTTAAATAAATTAGTAGAGTCAACCCCAGAGTTGCTATCTAATACCCAAATCGGGTTCCCCATTAATGTTAAACAGTCTAGAGCAAATGATACAACTTTGTTAAAAACCCTTTGGGGGCTTTTTAGTTGTGATATCTCAGACATTCCATAGAATTCCCTCGGTAGAATGTAGTTAATCAGTCTTTCATATGGGAATTCTCCATCTTCGTATGGATTTTCGTCTTTTTGTAAAACTATATTGTTAGCAATAACTATTTTTCTACCCTTCGGATACTTCAATTTTTGGTACTGCTTTTTTACTATCTCGCCTTTCTCGTTTTGTTCTTCGATCGTTTCGTTTACTGTCTCTTCATCTTTTATGTACGCTTTAATCAACAATGCTTTTTTGACTGCGCTGTCTTTGCTTCTCGTTGTCTCATATGCAACTACGTTTTCGGTTGGTGACTTAAACTTTATTTTGCCGTAGTCGTCTTTACCTTCAGACATGTAATCGTCTATGTCGGTTTTTACGTATTTACCTTTTGTAGGCCATTTTCTTTTGATCTTACTAATTGCTGTAGGAACAGCTTCAATGAAATAGCTGTTCTCTACGTTTATGTCTTGTGCGTCCGGTTCGACGTAGCAGTAAAGAGGTTCTGCTGTTCTAAAAGTCGCATTTCCTAACCCGTCTCTTAAGTCCGGATCATACTCTGTACACCCATAAGCAATCCCATAAAAATGAGCATCATATAGAGCTTCTGTAAGCACATATAACCAATTGTTTCTCTCCCAATCGTCTCTCACTATATAGTTTAGTATCTCAACTAAAACTTCGTCGTCTACCTCGGTCGGTAAAAACTCAATTTTAGGTTTAGTGTCCGTTAGAATTGGAATCATTGATTGAATGTTTTGAAATATCATATTAAAACACTCTGAATGACGGTAAGGAGGTCTTTCTTGTTGCCATTGCCTCCCCCTAAACATCATATAGTCCTCTATCCAATCCTTATCATATTTTTCCCTCCACTCTTTTGATTCTCTCATTAACAAGTTAACTTTGTTTACTATCTTTTCTTCTTCTTCAGTTGGTTCATAAGTATCGGTTTGCGCTTGTTCTTCTTCTTTACCTTCGTGTATGTCTTTATTGCCTGTCATTTCGTACCTCTTTTAAAGCATTCTCCCAACGTACCGCTTTTTTATGTTCTTTTGTTTTGTCCATTTCTTTGTGTATTACTTGAGTCTTTTCGTTACCCACTTCTACTAAATCGTTTTTGTCTATTTCATATTTTAGTTCTCTTTTGTTTTTTATCACTTTACCCAAGGCCGGGTTGAAAGACGGAACCGTTTTATCAATTGTCAAATTCGGTGGAGTGTAAAACATATCACTTTTGGAATTACATGTCGGGCAATGCTCGTCTTTTTTGTACTCACTAACTCGTTTTATTACTTCGTGTTTTTTAAAACATTTAGTGCATTTATAAACATAAATCATGAAAACCTTTCGTATTTTGGTTTATTATTACTTAATAATCTTTTTATTCTATCTTTAGTGTTATCAATTATCAAATGCGGCGTTGTCTCTTGTATCGTTATGATCTCGTTGTTTTGATGAATACCGAATACGTGTATAGACAGATATCTAATAGCGTCCATCGCATGATTATGTTGATCCACAGGCCGTACTGTTTTAGCGTCTTGATCGGGTTTAAGGTCTTTCGGTTCCGGCCAATGATAAACGCTATACTCGTCAAGTAGGTTAGGTGCTGCTCCTCTCAATATTTTATACTTTCCAGATTTTATCATTTCATAATGCTTGGCTATTCCTTGCATAATATCGTTGTTTGCAGGAATTGCAGGGATATCTACGTTTGATAACTCTTGAATCATTCCAGGTTGAGAAGGATCACAGTAGACAGCTTTTAAATTATATATCTCGTTTTTACTTTTTGCTACTTTGATAATATCGGTCGGTGTCTGACTGCCCTTGTAGTATTCTGAGACAACGAAATATTGACCGTCTGGCGTGACTGCTATTACGATCATACAAAAAGGATCGGTAAATCCCCAGTCTATCCCTGCATAGTATTCTACGCCTCTTTCGTGCTTGAAATAATCGAATACTATTTCGTCTTCATCAAAACAGTCATACACGAGGCCCTGCATTCTTTCAAAAGATCCCTCATACATCGCTTTAAACGCTCTTGGGTCCATTGTTTTTTTTCGTTTTTCATAGACCTTTCTGTTGAAATAGGGATTCTCAATAGACTTGGCCGCTACCAGCTTAACGTCGGGTCTATCGCCGTTAAGATGTGGTTTAACAAGCTCTCTATATAACCAATTAAGTGAGTATGGCGACGTTGTAAGCATTATTCTTCCGTCTGCAAATGCCGCTCTTCCCTCGATATTTTCCCAAAAATATTTCGTGAATTTACCGGCCTCATCACCCCAAACAGCGCGCACGTTAGTAACTCCAACGATACTATCGGGTTCTGTTCCCGTTCTGAAATATATTTTACCTCCCCCGTAAATGTCAAATTCGCCGTCGACCTTGCTATACCTGCCCATACCTTCGAACACTTTTAGGAATGCAGGCAAAGAACTTTGTTGCATAATTTTGTAGGTCGGTGATGTTACTATAAAGTTGTCTGCACTATTTGTATATGTATGACATTGTCTTCTTAACCAGACTGCCCCGCTCAATGTCTTACCCCACTGTATGCCTGTCACTACCGCGGTCACGTCCGCATCTGAGAATATAGCACTATCCTGTTTTTGCGTGTGTGGTGTGAAGTCTATATTGCATCACCTTTTTTATAATTTCTTTCTGCTTTACTGCCGAGTATTCTTATAAAGTTAGCTGTACTTGGATAATATAATTTTCGTTTTTGTTCGTAGTTCGGACCTTTCAGCAATCGCTTATTTGCCATATCTCCTCTGTTTATCTTCTCACCTTTCTCTATGTCTCTAGTTGCAACTATTGCTCGCTCGTGATCTTTAGATGTATCTTCGTCGGGTATTTTGTATTCAATGTCTTCACAGTCTTTCATTAAGTACCATCTAGCAAGTTGTTCCATTTTCTTCACGCTAATAGAATGACCTGTATCAGGTTTATTTTTTATATTTAAAGGGTTGAAATGCTTTTCTATAACGTCTATTGTGTCAGTCGCCGGACTTTCTAATAAATGATTAATTCCAGTGCAGTGACATGATATTCCTACCGATATTTTGCTTGATCTGTATCTGTTACGTAGATACCAATAGTTGTTCATCAACCCTTTTTCGTGGGCAGGATAAGCAACTGTACAAGTCATCAAAGTCATGCCTGCATTGTTTTCTTTCAGTAGTTCATCTATATCATTTACAGTCATAGCGCCGACCGAGACAAAAGTATGCTTACTTAATCCGAGTATGTCAGCTCTTAGATACTTGTCTTTCGCTTCGATCGATGATATTTTATGGTGTTTTACATGAGGATTTATTTCAGCAACTGTCCCACCGCTGAAACCAGTGCAAATAAAATCTATCTTGTTTCTTGCTGCTCTTTTTGCTAACGAAGGTATCCAGCTCCTTTTTATGAAATTACTGTTGAATGCTTCCTCTTTCTCTTCGCTGATGTCTACGCTGTATAGTTCTCTCCAAGTAGTGCACTGAAATTTTACAGCACTACAACCTATTTCTGCGCTGATTTTAATAGCTTTAGTGCAATCATTAAACGAGTTAAAACATGACCCGATTTCAGCAATTAAGTAAGGAAATTTTACACTCATTTCTAAACCTCTTTCTTTTCGTTTTCGTTTACGTTTTTATTTTTATCTATAATTATATCGTCTCTATCTTGTTTGTTTTTAAATCCTAATTCTACTTTCCCCCCATCCAAACGATTGATCACCATCGGTTTTATTTCGTAAGTGTTATCTTGTTTAATCATATCTTTCCATCCGCACAGATTTTTTAAACAAAATATTAGCATTGTTTTGCATCCACCATTGGCCATTAACAGCGCTTTCTCAATTAAACTTCTTCGTGTGCGTGCTAATTTTGTTTCACGATATTCTGAAAATGTTATTTTGTAACACTCATAGATTCGTGACTGCATAGTCTCTTGATCTATCTTTAAAATAGCTGCGCAGTCTTTAGCTGTTAGTCTAAGCTCGCATAGTTGATCTAATACGTCCCAGTCTATATTTTTTTTCGGTCTTCCCATTTTTGCCACAACGAGTTTCCTTTTTTTTTACTATTTTGTAAGTAGTGTCCTCTTTTTTTAGATAATAGTTACTTGTATATAATGATACAATTTTTTTTTATATTAATTGCATTTTCTGCTTGCATTTTCTGTTAGCTTGTTTTACTGTGCTGTTAACGAAACAAATCACAAAAAAAAAGGATTACAAAATGTCAAAAAAAGAAAACACAATAACGATCGATGACGCTAGAGCTATTTTTCATAATTCTGATGTCTACAATTTTACCTTTGATCGGCGCGCTGACTTTGACGAAGAAGAGTTTATTAGTTTTTACGCTAAAAATTATAACAGCGCATCTTTGCTTGAAGCGCTGTTTTGTTTCGCGTCTGATACTCTTATTAAGACTGATGACTAATTAAATCTTTTAAAAAAGGGATATAACACAAAAAAAAACTGCCACTGGTGCAATGTGGCAGTTTTTTTTAAAAAGGAATTCAAAATGTTATTGTATCACACAACTCCTGACTTAATTAACAAAATTTATGACGACGGCCTTTTTGGAGACTGCTTGTTCTTTTCGAGCAGTCCATACATTATGACAGGCAGCACTAATTACTATGTTTACACGATCGATCTAAAAGATAGCGATATCATCAACGACTATGATCTATATGATTCTGATGTAATTAGCGACATGTGCGATCATTTCTACATCGACGAGAATACAGCTATTTCTTTGCTGACCGGCGCTATGTCTACATTTAAGCTTGACGTTGAAGCATCGCGCGCCGCTGATTATAGTGTTTATGTGCAGCAATTGCAAAGTGAGTGCGCTAAAAAAATGGGTTACGTCGCGTGTAAAACTACTGATGAGCAAGGGGCGGTGTTCATCGTTTCGATGACAGGCCACATAAACAAATTAAAGCTTTTAGATAAGTGATTATATACATTAAACATGGAGCCATTTTTATGAACTTTCCTATCAACAAAAAAGAATTAAAAACTAGGTCTATGTCATTTAAAGTCACTGAAGAGAGTTATCAAAATTTCAAAAAAGCTTGCTGTGGGGAGAAAATGCCAATGGCGCATGTGATCGAGTCTTTAATGCAATTATACGCGTCTGCTTGTTTCGCAAATAAAGACCAGCGTCATACTGCTGAAAATAATGATGACATTAGTTAAGTTTTTCTTCTTCTAGTACTTCTTTGTAAATTCTATCTAGATATTTTCTTTCTCGCTCGTCTGCATATCTGTGCCACGTAAAACTTTTTATGTCCTCGTTTCGTCGCATTGCTCTTCTAATCTTTGCTTTTGTTTCGATGTCTCTAACATTGCGCACGTTATACTTTTTCAACTCTGGATATTCTTTTACAAGTCTTCGTATCCAACGCGCAGACATTCCTAGCCACAGTGACGCTTTCTCTTTCGATCCATCGAATTTTTCTAGCGCATATAATAGCGGCTCTAGTCTTAATTTTTTTCGTCGCTCTTCCCCTGTCAAATTATCATCTATTTCTAGTATCATCTCCTATCTATCCATTCAGCGTTTTTCATATAAGCGTTATCGTCGTTAATAATCGGTTTAATGCTTTCCGTCTTTTTTTTTCGCTCTCTCTTCTTTATTTTTTTCTCGTCTCTTAGCATTGTCATTGCTATCGCAGACAGCAATATTATTATTGCGCTGATTATCAGACCAATCATAACGCCTGCTACCAAATATATCACATTGCTAGCTATCATTTGACTCCTTTTTTTTCCATGCTTCTCTCATGATTCTCTCTATATTTATAGCGCCGCATCTTAATAATGCAGAAACGTTTTTATCAAAGTATTTTGCTGCAAGCTTTCTTATTATTTTTATCTCTTTCGCACTTGCTCTAAATTTCAAATACTTCTCTCTTGTATTACTCATGTAGTCACACCTTAAACAAATCTAATATATTTCTGCGCTCTTTGTACTCGCTGTTATCGTCTGTCTCTAGCTCACTAAATAGCAATCTTTTGTCAAGTGCGCAATATATAATAATCCATCCGTTTTTAACTTTTTGAAAAGCTTTTCTTTTGTCTTGCTTTAAATTGTCTATTATAATTATGTCGCCATCTTCACCGCCAAGTTGAGCTAACAAATTTGTCAACGTTCTGAATGAGTAAGTTATATTGCAGCCACTCACATAATATATTTTTTTTGGTCGTTTGATTGCGCTAGTAATATTAAATTTTTTCACAGCTTTATCTCACTTAACAAGTTTCTAAGAATATTTTTGTCTTTGCTTATGATCAATACAAATCCGCTTTCTTCTTGCGTCTTAACTTCTTCCACCACTGCTTTTATTTTTTCTACCTTTTTTACTTTCTCTCCTCTTGATTTGTAATAATACGGTATGTCATACCCCTTTTTCCTCATCACTGTAATCTGATTATTCATTCTTTTGACGCTATAACCTAGCTCTTTAGCTATCTCTTTTCTACTTTTGCCTTCCTGTAACTGTTTATAGATATAATCGTATCTTTGTTTTATTGACATAATTTCCCCTTTTTTATAAATTTATCATTGTGGTCTCGTTGCGTCCACTTATTTTTATTTACAAGGAGTTTTTTTTATGCGTTTTTTAGTTACTATTTGTTTTCTTTTGTCTCTTGATTGTCTCGCTTTTACTGTCGATAATGTAACTGCTTTTTGCGAAAGTTATGCAGAAACAAAAACTAGTTTAATGTCTGATAAATCTTATCCGCTCGAACCTGCCTGCAAGCGTTACGTGATAGATAGACAATGCCATAATCGTAAAGTTTGCAAAACAGTTTGTTCTGCTGTTGGCGGCGCGGTAGGCGGCGCTGGCGGCGCAGTTGGCGGCGCTGTATGTAGTGAAGTCTGTGAGTATATCCCTGATTGCGTTAACTTGCATAAATGCGTAGAATATCATTAAAAGTATAGCTATATGTTTTTTCTATTTGATATTTTTTACAGCATTATTATTTTCTGTCTATGTGTTCATAGTCTTTGTGCTGTCTATGTCTAGCTATTAGCTTCTGTTATTATCAATTTTATTTTTTGCTCTTTTCGCTTTTTCACTAACACACGTCCCACGTCCCACTTTCCAGTGTTCTTGTATGAATCATCATGTATAATACTCTGTTTTCTTGCTGCATCGACTATAATTTTAAAGCTACCAACTAAATTATCAAAGTCTATTTCTCTTGTTGTGTATCTCACAGCTTCTATTCTGTAATACAAGAGAGGTTTTTTTGGTTTTTCGTGTGACGATAATAATATTTGCCAATAAATATTTTCGTCTGCTACGCATCCCCAATGCATTCGCATCAGCTTATTGAGAGTCGGTGGCAGTCTTTTATCTATCAACTCAAGTCTATACATTAGCAGTGATCAATTTTTTTAATTCTCTCTTACAATCAAACTCTGTCATATAACACAATTTGCACCATTTATTTTTTACTATTTTTTGTGCTAATGGTGACAGATACTTGTGTAACTCACCTACCGCTGTTTTTCCTCCCCTTCTTATCCCTTGCATTATTTCGTTAAAAAGTTTCTCTATAGTCTCTTTTTTATGATCTTTTTTTGTCACAAACTCGTCATAATTTCCTGCCAATACTTTGTCAGCGTTTTGTTTTTGTATTAACCATGTAAAATATGCTTTAAAACTGGTTTTATCGCCTCTCAGGAACGGCGTAGCTATAACCTTGTCGAGATACTTATTAAATTCTTCTAACGTCATATCGAGCTTGTTAGTGTTGTTTAAAACAGTATCCCAATTTTCCGCTGTCAATCTTTTGAATTTAGGTAACGCTGTCTCTTTCACTTTCTCGTTATACGCATTTATAAAATTATGCATTAGTTCCGATGAATTTGATCTAAAATTGTAAGACGATGACTTCCCCTCTTCTTCTTCTTCTTCTTCTTCTTCTTTATTGTTATTTCTTTTTATTGTTATTTCTTTTGTATCACTTTTAGTACACCCCCGTTCTTTTTTTAGTACACCCCCCCGTTCTTTTTTTAGTACACCTTCGTTGGCCTCGGGTTCTACCGCCTCGGGTTCTACCGCCTCGGGTTCTACCGCCTCGGGTTCTACCGCCTCTGGTCCTTCTGTCAAAGGCGTGCTACCGCTGAGCACGTCGTCTAAGTTGTAACACAATTTTAAACGTATTTTATAAATAGATTGCGTTTCTTTAATAGCATCATACTTCTCAACTTGCTCAATGTATCCAAGCTCTTCAAGCTCTTTAAGTGCCTTGGCGGAACTGCTAATACTGCATCCGCTTATTTTGCTCACATATCTGACGCTCAATTGTTTTTTATCAACGTAGTTAAATGATGCTACTTTTAACCAGATCCAACGAGTCGCAAGACTATTAATCTCATTACCGAAGTTGTTTGGAATTGCTGTATATCCGCTGTCCCAGTGCTTCGAATATTTTCTTTTTTGAGTTTTTTGAGTTTTTTGAGTTTTTTGATTTTTTTGATTTTTTTTCATATGATCTACCCTTTTTTTTCTTTACAGCACGGGCGAATCACTGTTATCTATCACCCATGCCTTTTTTTTTTTTTTATAAAAGGGCCTCGTGAAAGGCCCTTTTATTTTTTTTCATTCTCAAAAATTAGCGCAATATTTTATGAATGTAAATTGACTTAATAAGCTGATTATTGTAAATTGTTTTGACATTTTGATTCTTTTTTGATGCCCGATGACAACGGGCATCTTTTTTTTTAACGTCCGAACGTGGGCCTTATATTGTAATATCTCACTAAATGATACACAACTTCATGATCTTTTTTTAAATAACCTAAGTTCTCAAGTTCTCTTAGTGCGTCTTCTGTATCCGGCAATGGCATGTTTGCAATTTCGCTAGCTTCGAGAATGTCTACTTTCGGATCATCTAAGTAATACATTGTCATTAGTTTATATAACATTCTAAAAGCTCCGTGACTCTCAACGTCGTCACCGAGCTTATTCGGTAGACATGTGAATCCTTGCGTCCAATGGGTTTTAGATAGTTTCGTGATTGCTTCTTCTCTCATTCTTTCACCTCTTTTTTTGTTTGTTATTAAATGATGTTGCTATACTCTCTTAGTTATTTATTTATGTCAACTAGTGCGTACGTTTCTTTGTGTTTTTTATGTATTTTTTATTATTGACATTTAAGTTATGGTAGTAGATATTCACCGCAATGAATGGATTACTGCAAAAAAGGGTCTCTTAGCAAAGAGACCCTTTTTTTTTGCAGTAATTCATTCACCTTACTTTTTTCTTTTCTTTTTCTTGTCTTCTTTTAGTTTCACTTCGTACTCATCTAAAAATTTTCTCATTTGTTCTTTGGTCGGAATCGGTGGCCTACCTGGACAACCGAAAGGACAACGATGACCTTGCTCGTATTGATCTATTTCACAATATCGACATATTGACGTTTTATTTTTAGTATTCATTTTTAAAAATCCTTTCCAATTTAGATAGGATAGTTATACTATCTAAATTCAAGGTTTCATCTTCATAGTCACTTTCAAAGATGGGCGCTGACTGTCGACTAGTTAAGCTATCACCTCTTCCACATGACTCGGCGCCCATTTCCATTTCCAATTCAGCTTCAAGTAACATAATTTCCATTTTTTTTAATCCTTTTTTTTGTGCTGCTATTATGCGCATTTGCTTTCTAAGCTTCTAATCATTTCTACGATTGTTTGATTTGGTTTTTCGTTTATCTCTTTAAGTGAGCTAATCCCTAACACTCCGCATATAGCTGTTTGCTTGCTCTTGTTTTTGTAATTATCTGTTAGCTTGCCTACCACTTCTCTTAGTTTTGCTACAAGCTTAGGCCTTTGCTGCTGCTGCTGCTGCTGCTGTTGTTGTTGTTGTTGTTGTTGTGGTCGTTGTTGTGGTTGTGGTCGTTGTTGTGGTTGTGGTCGTTGTTGTTCGTTGTTGCTGTTATCTAGTTGATCAATGTCTTTACAGTCATCAATAAGAAGCAATGCATTTAGTGCATACTTCCTTGCATAACTACTTGCTGAACCAGTTATTTGTGCATCGTCCATTTTTTTCTTCGTTTCAGCTTCCCTGGCCCACCCAGTGCTAGAAATTGTAAACTCACCGCATCTATATGTTGCTGTTGCTTTGATATAATATCGATCACCAACCTTCACGATGTCATCTGACAAAGTAATGATAGCTCCGTCTAGCAAAGGTTTAACAGCTTCTAAAATATCTTCACAATTGCGATAATTGAAATCGCTGAATTTATTATATCTTGTCTTTGCTACTTTTAGTTGCTTTTGTAGTGTGCTTAATTTTTCTAACATTTTTTTTCCTTTGTTTTTTGTTTTTTGTTTTTAACGTAATTCTGTTATTACTTATTTGTGCGTACAAGTCAAGCAGGAAATAAACTTTTTTAAAGATATTTTCTTTCTAATAAAACGACCCAATGTGTTGTTTGATTTAATCTATTTTGTGATTCAGAGCGCAGTATAGCATGTAAAGAGAGACATTACCTTTTGATTTTTTTTCCGCCATTTTGTTTAAATATTCAAATTCGTCTTTGTTAACTCTAATATGAATTCTATGATCCTTTTCTTTTTTAACACTTTTTTTAATTTGTTTTTCTGTTTTGTCATAAATATATCTACTTTTTAAACTTTGCATTTCTTGCACCTCTTTGTTAATGTATTAATACATACTCTTTTAAGCACACATTTTATGGTATTGCAAGCAACTAAAAGGTGTATATTTTGCGCTTAAATGAACGTAATATTTTTTATAATTACAAAGTTATAGAACGACAACAAAGCGATCTAATCAAAGTTGAGTTATACAAAAAAAGTAATAATAAACGTCTTGGATATATTTATATAAGAAAAAAACAGACTAAAGGTGAAGATACAACGCTAGAACAAGCAAAAGAAGAGCTAGCACTAAGACACATCAAATGCGGGGAGGAAACTATTGAAAACTTTTTTTGAATACAATGGTAAAATTAAAAAACTAAAAAATGCTGTTATTTGTGCAAATCTAACTATGAACGACGAGAATTTTTTGTCTGATATACGCACCATTAAATATTTTGATATGTCTAAAGATGCAGATAATTCTCTGGTCTCAGGCGAGGAACTAGTTAAAATATTAAAAACAAATAAAATTAAAATAATCGTCTTAACTTATCGTTCCTTCTGGTGGTTTTCTCGAGTCTATGGATATTACAAAGGCGGTAAAAATATATATTTAAATACAAGAAAGTTTGGCCGCTCTGTCGCATCTATCGCTGGTTCACTCGCCCACGAAGCAATACACGTTTATGATAATTTCGTTCCGCATTACCTGGGCCATGGTGATAACAGCAGCGTAGGAAAAGGTAAAACTGCGCCTTACTTGTTCGGAAAAAGAGTAAAAGAGTACGTAAAAAATTTAAACAAATCGAGATAAAATGATAATTATAATTTCGCTAATAATATTTCTTCTTGTTTTCAATTCATCATTAATTTTGTTTTTAATCTTTCATAACAAAAAACCAAATCAAACTGATTTAGACATAGAGCTTTTATCTGATTTATCACAGCGTAATCGCTCGTTAATAGAAATCAAACGAATCAGTCCTGAAAGTTTTTTTATAAGAAATCCGAGGGCGTAAAATGCATGTATTTATAACAGGAATAACGGGTACTCTGGGAAATGCTATAGTTAATTATTTGTGCAGAAACGGTTTAGAATACAATCAAATATTTTATCCACATGATAAAGTTAAAATCTCAGGAGTTACTAGGTCAGAAAAAAACTTGCAATTATTCAAGTCTCACAAAAACGTAAATATGTTTTTGTGTAATATAGTTGATATTGACAAGCTCAAGTATGCAATGTCTTTAGCTCAAAAAAATGATAGCATTGATATTATTTATCACTTAGCTGCTCTTAAGCATGTAGAACTAGGTGAGCAATATATTGATAATTTTCTTGATACTAATGTTTCCGGAACTAAAAACATTCTCAGTTTGCAAAACTTTTTTGATATCAAGAAAGTAGTATTTCCTAGCACTGATAAAGCAGTTGAGCCAGTCAACGCATACGGTTGCACTAAGTTACTTGCTGAAAAATTAGTACTAAAAAACCCTTCTAATACTGTTTGTCGGTATGGCAACGTTTTTGGTTCAAACGGTTCTTTAGTTCAAAAATTAAAGTATGGTAAACCTGGCCTTACTCACAAAAGCATGACCCGATTTTTTATTGATATCGATGCCGCTGCTGAATTTGTAATCAAAAGCACTAATGGCCAAGGTGTTAAAATACCGAAAATGAAAGCGGCCTATATTAAAATGGTAATGGACATATATTATAAATATTATGATCCTAAAAATGCTAAATATCCCATCGTTGGAATACGCAAAGGTGAGAAGATACACGAAAAACTAGACTCTAAGACATGTTCAAAAGATGCTGTAAAGTTCACAGAAAATGAAATTTTAGCTTTGTTAGATTTATATTTAAAGAGGTTATAATGATTGTCGTTATCGGTTCTCTTGGATGCATGGGTAAAAGATATTGTCAAATATTAAAAGAAATTCGCTCTGATTTTTTAGGTTATGATAAATGTGATATTTTAGAAATACCAGATGACACCCGCGGCGTGATAATCGCAACGCCTACGCATACGCATTTTTCTGTTTATCGCAAAGTTAGAGAATTATTCAAAGGTCCTATTTTGTGCGAAAAACCGTTCACTTGTCATTTAGAAGACTGTTGGCCATTGATTGCAGACAGAGAGCTTTTTATTGTTAATAACTACTTTTATGCGTCTAGATACTCGGATGATATAGAAAGCGAGACTGGCACATATTACAATTATTTCAATAGCGGCAAGGATGGGTTGCACTTAGATTGCGTCCAATTATATTATCTATCTAACAATAGCGAGGCGGATTTAAGTAATGATAGTAGCGTTTGGAAATGCATGATAAACGGTAAAAGAATTAGTAAAGAAGTCATAGACTATTCTTATGTAGACATGATCATTGATTTTACTATGAATCGTTTAAGAAATAATTATTGTAGTTCTAAATTTCTGACAGCTCATAGAAAAGCTATCATTGAGCATTTAAAAAATCGGCATAATAATGATTAAAATCAACGTTGGTATACAAGCAAGATTAGGATCTAATCGATTGCCCGAGAAAATTTTATTAAAAATTAATCAGAAATCTATTTTAGAGCATGTTGTTGATTCAGTAAAAAAAACTCAACGCTATATAAACAGAAATCAAAAATTTCACGATATGAATGTTGATATTAGTTTATTAGTACCCAACGACGACATTAATGCTCTTCCTGTCGTCGAAAATGTTAATGTTATCGGTGGCGACGAAAAAGACGTTTTATCTAGATATATAAAACTTATAGATCATGATCGTGATATTGATTATGTTGTTCGCATCACTGCTGACTGTCCACTGCTGCCTCCGACTTATATTCATAAAGTTATCGTCACAGCGGTGCACGGTAAATATGATTATGTATCTAATGCTATTCCTCAGCTACGCACCACGTGGGACGGGTCTGACGTCGAAATAATAACACCTAAGTTGTTGCGATGGCTAAACGCTAGCATTAGCGACAGCTTTTTGAGGGAGCACGTTACTTTGAGCTTGCATAATGAGTTTCCTGCTTGGGCGAAAAAGGCCGGTGTCTTTTCTTGCATAGACATGTCAGACGTAAAATTATCAGTTGATACGATAGCAGACTTTAATAGAGTTAAAATTAATATGAAAGAAGCTTGTAAAAAAATCGCAGTTTGGGAATCGGAAAATGGTAGAAACAACACATTTAAACAGTAATTTAAGAGATAGACAGTTTAGAAGCATTGCCCAAGGCGCGCTTACAAATAGTAAGCATTCAAATGTTTTTATAAATAACGTATATCCAACTCATTTAGAAAGAGGCCTAGGGCCGTATGTCTATGATCACAAAGGAAATGAATACATTGATTTTATAAACGGATTAGGTACTAATTTGTTAGGTTATGCTGATCGTCGCATTGAAAATGTAATTCGCGAAAGTTTGTCAAATGGTATTAATCTTTCTTTACCGACTAAATATGAAGTTGAAGCGGCCGAGTCTGTTTTAACAATATTACCCTCTTATGATCGAGTGAAATTCTTAAAAACAGGTAGCGGTGCATGTTCAGCAGCTATTAAAATAGCACGAAATGCAACTGCTCGAAAAAAAATATTAACAGATGGATATCATGGTTGGCACGATCCTTTTGTAAGCATTTACGAAGATGCCAGCGGCGTTGATAATTGCTCAGTTGAAATTTTACAATCTTTGAACGACATTGATTCATATACGGCCGGCGTGATCGTCGAACCTGTCAAGCTCAACTTTCACAATAGAGAGTATCTCAATAAGTTAGTTGAGCGTTGCAATCAGGTCGGTGCTGTTTTAATATTTGACGAAACAATCACGGCCTTGAGAGTTCCTAGTTTATCAATAACAAGACATTATAACTTGAATCCAGACCTAGTTATCATGGGTAAGGCATTAGCAGGAGGTTTACCACTTTCATGCATAGTCGGAAGTAAATACTTGATGGACAATAAAAAGTATTTTGTGAGCGGCACATTTTTCGGCGAAATGGTTTCACTTTCTGTATGCAACTATATAATAACTCGATTAAAACAGCGTAAACCCGACATTGAAGATTTGTGGGAATTTGGCCATGAGTTCAAAGAATTTTTTAACAATGTGATGAAAGACATTGTTAAACTAGAGGGATATAATACTAGGTTTTCACTGACAGGTAGCAAACAATTAAAGGCCTTATTCATGCAAGAAGCTTGCAAAGCTCGTTTGCTGTTCGGCCCATCTCCTTTTATTTCTTTTCCGATGATTAATATTAAAAATGCTATAAAAGATAAATTAATTGATATTTCTAATACAATATGCAGCGGTAAATGCAAGCTAGTAGGCAGTCTACCAGCTCAAATTATGTCGGGAAAAATACGACAAAAAGGAATGTTTAAATGAAAATGTCAGATATTGCTAAAGAATTAAATGATTGTCAAGTTATGCTAAATAACATCGGTATTAAATATGTAAAAAGCGGTGTAGAAGAGTCATCAGAATACTTCGATAAAATTAATTCGATTCTCTCTAATGAGTTTCGAGGCATTAAACAAAACCAAAAGTTATCTAATTCTGATTTAATTCAATTAATACACTTTATTGTTGTAAAAACTCTTGAAGAAGAAAAACAAAAAGAGGCCAAATGAATCCAGAAATAGCTCTAAAACCCGTTGAATTTGAAGATTTACAATTATTAAAAAGTTATAGAAATAATCCTAATATCATGCGCTGGTGTCGACAATATAAGCTATTAAGCTTTCATGATCAAAAGGAGTGGTATAAAAAAATAAATGATTCTGACGAAATAGAGATGAGGGTTATAGTTGCGAAAAAAGAGAATCAAAGTATTACTAATGAACGCAATAATTTACAGTATATCATCATAGGTGTCTGTGGTCTTACTTCTATTGACTTTATAAACAGAAGAGCTGAATTTTCTCTATATATTGCTCCTGAATATCAAGGACATGGCAACGCTAAAGCTGCACTTATCAAACTATTTAAGTTTGGCTTTGATGATTTGAACTTAAATATAATATGGGGCGAGTCTTTCGAAGGCAACCCGGCCATTAATATATTTAAAAAAATGATGTTTGAAGAAGGAAAAAGAAGACAGTTTTACTATAAAAACGGTAAATATGTTAATGCTGTTTTATACTCAATTACTAAAAATGAGTATAACGATTTTATACAGCTTAATATGTTTGATAAATCATGAAGCAAGCAACTATATTTTATTTTTTTTCAGTTCGTAATATTTGGTCTTGTTCTGGGTCTCGGTCTTGGTCTTGGTCTCAGGCGAAATATATCTAATAAGGACTTTGCGATGGACTGAATTTACAAAAGGTCTTTCTTCTAGAGAAGTAGAACCTTATTGCTGCGATGTCGTAATTTCTAGAAATGCGCTATTAGATTTTTTCGAAGTCGATGAAAAGCATCTACCCTTGACCCAAAAATAAGTTACTTTTTAACTATTCTGTCAATAACTTGATCTAACATTTTAAGAGCGATATCATCAAAATGTGACGGAATAACTTTGCATACTTCTTCTAGACAAGCATGAATCCCGTTGTTCCAAACCTTATCTACTAATATTTTCCAATCCATGGCCCCCCCCTTTTTTTAAAGTTCTTTCGGATAGAAATAAGTCACTAAATCACTACGTGTTTTTATTAATCGTATTTTTACAAAAGCGCCTGCTCTTCTAGCATCGTCATAATTTCTAATGTGCCGGCCTCCTCCAGATGCTGATATCATTTGTTTTCTGTTAACTGCTATTGCTACGTGCTTTATTGTTCTATCATCTTTTCCAAAAAATAAAATGCTTCCAGCATTTAATATTGTTGGGTATTCTTTTGCTATAAAGTAATTATATAACTGTTGAGCTGTTTGATCTCCTGGTGGGTCTATCCCAATGCTTGCTAAAACTTCTTGAACATATCCGCTGCAATCAAATCCTTCGATCGGGTTGTTGCCTCCCCACATGTACGGCGTGCCGGAAAAACTAAGTGCATATGTGACCATCATTTCAATCATTTTATAAATCCATTTTGTATTATATATGCAGACATAAAAGCAAGTAAACCGCCCACTATTCCCCAAAAAGACGATTTAACTTCCAATTTTGACAGTCTTTGCAGAATACTTTTTACGTCTTTTTTTATCTCTTTAATGTCATCAATGTGTCGACATTCCATTAGTTGATCTCTTCGATACTGATATAATTTGACTCCTCCGACGTTGTTAACGCTACCGCAACGCCAGTGTATTGATACGCTCTAACGTCAATATAGCTATCTTTAGCAATATAGATTGATGTTGCCCCCTTAGACTCCATTTCTTGCGTCACGTTTGCACGGCATCTATCTTGCTGTAAGTATGCTACCGCCCCAGCGTCTCTATATAATGTCAAATAATTGTACTCATTTGCAACCCATGCTGCTGATACATATCTTATATGTGCTTTAACACTATAGTAAGCGTCTTTCAAACTTGTAAACTTCCACGCTGCGCCCGTTGTGACACAATTGTGAGAATCGTATCCGAACGTGATACTATCAAAGTCTACTATAGTATCTGTATTGTGTGATATTGATTGACCAGCGTCTGTATCATATCTTGCTATAATCGGTTCATATTCTATTGTAGTTTTGTTTCCTACGCTAACTTCTGTCGCTGCTGCTGCCCACGTCCCTGCTGTTGTTTGTGTCGATACAAAACGGCCTATTAATCTAAACGGTACGTTTGTTCTTGCAGTTGTAGAGTACATTGTACCGGCAGCGTCTGCACCTCCTGCGCCTCCCTCTGCTGTCGTTGATACTAGCTCAGTTTCGCTTTTAAAATATAGTCTAGACCACGCAAGCTCTATTGTTCCAGCGTTGTCTATAGCATAGATATAGATCGGATATGTCGCTCCGTCTGCTTGTCCTGCGGTCGATCCTGAACTTATCACAGTGTTAATGCTTGACGTGCAGGCCCTTCTTACTATCGCACCAGTCGTTAGCGTCGAGCTTCTAAAACTTATTATAACTGGACTTGTAGTACTCGGTGCTGTTGTTCCGTCTGCTTGTGTTAGTGTTATTGTTACAGCATTTGCGGCCATCGCTACGGTTAAACCAACGTTTTGCATATCACTGCTATCTTGAACGGGATAACATGCAACAACCCCAGAACCTGCATTTGCCATTGGATCATATATTGAACCACTAACCCCACTATTCAATGTTAGCTGGTTTATGTTTAAGTCTTTTGTTCCGTCTGTAATTCCACTGATTACATCTGAAAAGTTTGTGTTTAAGTGTGTTGCATTTGCTGTAGTGTCGTTTGCTAATGTATGCGTTACGCTTGGGTATGCCATCTTTTCCCTCTTGTGTTCTTTTTATCCGTCCTAATTATATTGTGCTTCTGTTATTGTTATTTCATGGCCTGCAATTGTTGAATCTGTACCAGTAGTCATTTTTAATACCACTGTTAGCTCTTCGTCTTTAAACATGTATATATTTGATACTAGGTTTATGGTTATTTTTTCCGTAGTTCCTATTTCACCTCTACAATATAGGTCATCATACTTCGTACCACTAACTAGTATTTGTAGATATCCGGTGTCTCCAGCGGCCCAATTTTCCCCTGGCGTTACTGTTCCTCTTACTATTACAGTATAGTCAGTATCTTTTGGTGATTTGAACCGCCAGTCTTGAGCTGCGTAGCTTGTAAAGCTTACGGCGTTATAATTATCTTCACCGCTTACCTCACAACATATCCTTTCTTCTGTATCATCCGTTAACGTGTTTACTAGTGATGATTGATATACCGCTTTGACTATTTCTCTGGGTATAGTAGATCTATTACCAACGCTAATCTCTGTGGCCGCTGTTACCCAAGTTCCTGCTGTCGCCTGGGTTGATATAAAACGGCCTATTAATCGAAGAGGAACGTTTGATCTAAGTGTTGTTGAGTATAAAGTTCCGTTGTCATCTGCACCCCCTGCGCCTCCCTCTGCTGTCGTTGTATGTAGTTCCGTTTCATTAGTAAAGTACATTCTAGACCATGCGAGTTCTATTGTTCCGCTGAAATCTATTGCATAAATATATATTGGGAAATTATCTCCGTTTGCCCTGCCGGCCGTTGATCCTGCCGATATGTTAACGGCAGTTGCTTGTGTGCAGGCCCTTCTTGTCACTCCTCCGGTTGTTAATGTTGAATTTCTAAAGCATATTATCGCCGGTGCTGTACTCGTGCAGTCAGTTGATCCGTCTGCTTGTTTTAGACGTATTACAACCCCGTTTGCAATTCCAGTACCTAAGGCGTTGTTTACTTCTACTTGTAAACCCACATTCATCATATCTAGCACGCCCTGGGTTGGGTAAAATATCATTTGTCCCGAACCGTTAGTTCCCAGTGAATCGTATGGATTGCCGTCACTTGTCGGGTTAGTATAATCAAAGGCCGGCAGTGTAAAAGTTCTATTATCCGTTATAGTTGCATTTCTTATTTTTGTTGAATATGCGGCGCTATCTGCTGAACCGAAATAAACATCTTTTAACCCATTCGCTGCCGTTCCGATGTCATAGCTAAATTGCGCTAATAATAATATATCTGCCGCTATACTACCGCTAATCGTTATCTGATCTGTCGATGAATTACCTAGAATTACATTAGCATTGGCCTGAAAGTTCCCGTCCGCTGTCAACGCCGCTATATAAAAATCTTTTGATCCGTCTGACATTCCGTTAATTAGATCAGAAAAGTTTTGATTGACTTCTAAAGCACTGGCCGTAGTTAAGTTGCTAAAACTATATGTCACGCTTGGATATGCCATTTTATCTCCTCTCTAGTCTTCTTTGTACTGCACTCTTCTGATTTGTTTTTTGTGATTGATGCATTTTAGATACGTTATAGATAGGCAATATGTCGGAAGTCCCACCTAGAATATACGGCCTTCTTGATTCTTTCATAATTGCTTGCGCTGAATCTATCATTTCTTCTTTCCAGGGTTTACGCATTAACCTTGTTCCCTCAGACATAAAATCCATTCCGATATTTTTTGCAATTTCGGTTTTAGTGCTTTGTATCGGTGCTTGATACGCTAATGATCCGCCTGTGCCAGACGTTGACATAAAAGGTATGTTTAATCTAGTTCCTAGTTTTAATACATCTGATAACTCTTCTATTTCTGAAGGTGTAAACAATTCAGCTACTACGTTTTTTTTCTGATTTTTTAATTTATTGTATACTGTACTGAAACTGATTTTCTCATTAATATTTTTTGGGGCCAAATTATCTAAAAAAGCATATTTTAAATAATCTAATGAGTCAGGTATAAGCTCTTTTATACTTGATAGTGTTTTACTGTCTCCGTGTAACACTAATTGCCTAAAGATTTTTTCTTCCGCTTGGTCTTTTGTTACCGCTTTTTTGATCGGCCCTTCATTTACAAAAAACTTTGTGAATGTCGTATTATTTTTAATAAGGGCGTCCGCTACTTCATCGCCTAGTATATTTCTATGTGCTTTTATAAGCGCGGCCGATATTGCATCATACATGTCCCGATATTGTCTTATATCTACCGTTATTTCTTTACCTTTTATATTATATGCTTCTTTTCCGATGTCTCTTAACAGTTGAACTAAATCATTAATACTGCCATCTAGGTTTTCAAAATTATCTATTGTTTTTATAGTTTTATTTAGTCTTGTTGCAGTTGCGGCCTCTCTCGTGGTTTTACCTCTTATTGCTGACTGCTTGATGGCCGCCATCTGTTGTTCTAGTTTATTGTATATTTTTTCTTGTCCGATATCGACAAACCTTATATTTTTGAATCTTGGTGCAATGGCCTTCATTTGATTTGGTAATAAAGAATATGACTCGGCCGCAGACTCAAATAATCTTTCTCTGGCCTCTTTCAGTTTTTCTATTATTATTTTACCAGCATCTTTTTCTGTAATATTCTCCGGTGAATACTTTCTTTTAATCCAATCAAACGCTGAGTTAACTTCTTTTATAGTGTTGCCCATTATTTGATTATATTTTTGCGCTAGTACACCCTCGGCCTTTGATCTCAAGGCCCTACCCATGGTAGATAATTGATCATACTCTACCATGTCTTTTACTTCTTTAGTTAATGTTACACCTATTTTTTTAGCAATCTCTTTATATTCTTTTGCTTTAATTTCTGCTGCTGGTACAAAATATTTTTTAAAAGCTGCATAACCATGTCTGGCGATCGGGACGTTTTCCGCTGTCTTGTCTAGTATTCTTAATATACCTTTGGCCACCGCTCGGCCACCACGCTTAAGAAATTGGGCAATTGGTTTTAGAGGTACAACATTTGTAATATCTAACG
>CBFIBG010000074.1:0-26269 GCA_965660815.1 Glaciecola sp. | reverse complement strand
AATGAAGGAACGAGAACTTGAAAATGTAATGAATGACTTTTATCACCAACGGTATAACGTTTTGGTGTGCTCCACGATTATCGAGACAGGTATTGACGTCGCAACGGCCAACACAATCATAATGGATCGCGCCGACCACTTGGGTTTGGCGCAGTTACACCAACTTCGGGGCCGAGTGGGTCGTTCGCACCATCAAGCATATGCATACTTGCTCACGCCTCACCCTAGGAGAATGACAAAAGATGCCAAAAAACGCTTAGAGGCCATTGCATCACTAGAGACATTGGGCGCAGGGTTTGCCTTAGCGACTCATGATCTTGAGATACGGGGCGCTGGTGAGCTATTAGGCGACGACCAGTCAGGTCAGATAAATTCAATTGGTTTTAATCTGTATATGGACATGTTAGACGCCGCAGTCGAGGCCTTAAAAAAAGGCAAAGAACCGAGTCTTAACGACACACTCACTCAGCAGACAGAAATCGAATTACGCATTCCTGCTTTGTTCCCTGACGATTACATTGGTGATGTGAATATGCGTCTATCAATGTATAAAAAACTCGCGAGCTGCAAAAACGCCGATGAAATAGATGAAATGCAAATTGAACTTATCGATCGCTTTGGTTTACTGCCAAGCGCGGCTAAAAATCTGGTGGATATATCCTATGCAAAACTTCAAGCTGAAAAATTAGGCATAAATAAGATTGAAGCAAACGAAGTTGGTGGTAGTATTGAGTTTAAACAGGATGCTGCGATTGATGTTGGTTTCTTAATCCAACTTATTCAAAAAAATCCGACTAAATATAAGTTCGATGGACCAACCAAAATTCGTTTTATGCACAAGACAACTGCGACTCATGAACGTTTAGAATATTTGATGAATATCCTTAATTTAATAACTGAGGGCGGTTATGCGTAACTTTAAAAAGCATTTATCGACTTCAGAAACAAGCGGTTTACGCGTAACCAAACCGAAGTATGAATTACCAAGACCAATATTAGCGTTATGTTCATTACTATTTCTTTCAACTGTTGCAACTGCGCAAGAGGATGAGCAAGACTGGTGGTTCAATGTCGAAGTCATAGTATTCAAACGGGATTTATTGCCCACCAATACCGAAGAATTTTCAAAGATGTCTTACGGTGATGCGCAGGTGCACTCAAATCAGATTCTTATCCTAAGTACCATACAGCAGCAAGGATTACAGGAGCACTATCTAAAGCAGTTGCCCATGTGCGAGAATGTAGACATCGATTATAACATTCCTATCCAATTTAGTCTTGGCGATATTCCCGCAATGGTTACCAATGAATGGTGGCGGATAACTTATCCCATAGAGTTAACAGTGAACACAAGCCCTCTTACAAGCCCTGATGAAAGTATGATTCAGCAACAACAGGATGAAATGGATGGTCTAATCACTTCCCTTCAACAAAACCGTCAGATTACTCCTCAAGATCAAGGCGAGTCAGAAGAACTGAACGATGGCCTCAGTGCACTCGAGTCTCAGACAAACGCTGTGAAACAAAGCAATGTTCTGTCGTCAACGATTATCCAAAGTCTTGAATATCAACAAAGAATTGCGCTGATTAGAAAATCTATAAAAAAACGAGAAACAGAGTCGTTAAATAATTACCTAAGCGAACTGGTCGATTTCTCTGTACAACCAGATAGCATGGACTTGACGATTAAAAAAGGGTTAGATACTGCAACAACTCGCTATAGCCAAGCTTTGTATGCTCAGATGAGCGACGAGCATAAAATGCAACGAGCGCAAACGGCATTGCACTCAGCGGTTGAGTCCCTTAAAAATCTAATGAATGAATATAATGAAAACCTAGGTCAATTAATCACTTTGGATTGTCGGAAACGCCCCCTTTGGACTCGCCACCCCACACATATTCAAGAGAGTTTATTTGCTATCCAACCGCATTTTAAAAGACACATCCATTTAGTTGACCAATCCAGCCTTGCGTTAACAGAGTATGCCAAACAAATATTCAGGCAGCGCGACATCCAACCACTATTGTACGCTTCTTGGCGAGATAATATCGTATTTGGGATTGAAAATGCTCCTTATGTTCGTCTTGTCGCAGGAGAGTTGTTAACCACAGAGCGTTTCGATGAAATGCAAACATATGAAGAGTGGTTGGAACAATACACAATCAATGAAGCTTTGAAAGGGATATCCAATTTAGGTGAAACCTTATCGGAAGTTGACATCGAAGCTCAAAGCGACTTCTTTGAAGAACTCGAAAAAGCGATAGAAGAAAATAAGCCTGTCGATTGGTTAGCCTTAGAAAATAGCGCTGAACAAGACACTTCAGATATCAACTCATTTAAACAACACTTTGAAGTAGATGGCCTTTTTAAGGTGTATTTAGAATACGTGAATCAAGTGCCTTATTTGCATATTGATAGTGAACTGAATCACGCTACTCTCGAACTGGATAGTAACGGAAAAAGTTTGCTGAAAGTTTACCCATTCAAACAACGCCGGAGAATTATCTCAAAGCAAATTCATTACTTTGACCACCCAGCATTTGGAATGATCGTTAGACTTGAACGTTTTGTTCCACCAGACCCTATAAATAGCGATACACAAGAAACAGTGACAACCAACAATTGAACAGGGGGCTTCGGTGAAAATCTATACCAAACAAGGCGATTCAGGCAGCACATCCGTCTATGCAAAGGAAGTTTTGCGGCTGAATAAAGATGATATTTTAGTCGAAACATATGGAACATTAGATGAACTAAATTCATTTATCGGATTACTCATTAGTCAGTTGCGCTATACAAACACTGCTGAAAGTTTTTCTCAATGGAATGATGCACTGACGGCATGTCAGCATGACTTATTCACGATAGGTTTTGCACTATCAGACAGTGATAAACTCACTAAGGATAGAGTAGATCAGCTAGAGCAATGGATAGACGACATTCAAAATCAACTCAGCCCTCAAACATTCTTCATACTGCCTGGCGGCAGCCAATTAAGCGCTCAGGCGCACGTGATAAGAACCATTGCCAGAAGAGCCGAACGTATGATGGTAAAGCTTTCTAAACACCATTCGGTGAATCAAACGTCTATTGCTTATTTAAACAGAATGTCAGATTTTATGTTCGTATTAGCTCGTTTTTTTAACCTATCCAGCGATGTTGAAGATATAAAAGTAAATACATAATTAGAGTAATACGCCAATAATTAGGAATTATCTATGAAATGGTTTAAACGGATTTCAGGGTTGGTGGTCATTGCCGCGTTAATTACCATATTTAGTATTACTGCTCTACTCTACGCGAGTTTACCAAAACTTGATGACGACATTACCACCCAAGCCATATCTGCGCATACAAATTTGCAAAGAGATCCTAAAGGAATGGCCATTATTAATGCTCACGATCAATACGATGCGAGTTTTGCATTAGGTTTTGCACACGCCCAAGATAGACTGTTTCAAATGGATCTGTTGCGACGACAAGCCGCAGGAGAACTTTCTGAATTGGTAGGGATTAGGGCGTTAGAAGTGGATAAGAAATACCGTGTTCATCAATTTAGGGCGCGTGCCAAACACATCTATGCGCAGCTTTCGGAATATGAACAAAAGCTTTTAAGGTCATATAGTAATGGAGTAAACGAGGCCGTAAAGTTGTCAAGAGCCAAGCCACCAGAGTATTACTTGCTATCAAAGCAATTTAACGAGTGGACGGCACAAGACAGCCTGCTGGCCATTTTTAGCATGTACATTGACCTGCAAAGTAATCAAATTGAAATTGACTTAGCATTTGAAGCCTTAAAAACTTTATATGGCAAACAAATGCATGATTTTTTTAATTTACCCAGTATGTACCAATCATCAATTGACAAAAGTGTGATCCCAGAAATCGGAAAAGCCAACATACCTCCCCCCACTCCACTCAATGACGCTCCTGTTGTTGAATCATCTCAAGCATTCAATCATGCGCTAATAACGCCGTCGTCGTTGAATGAATTACCAGATATAGGAAGTAATAATTGGGCCGTGTCAGGTAAACTAACTCAAAGTCAAAGCGCGATGCTCAGTAACGATATGCATCTTGGGCTTGCGGTTCCAAACATTTGGTATAAGGCCCAATTGAACTATAAATACGAAGGTGATGATATTCAGGTTACTGGTGTCAGCTTGCCAGGAACGCCTGCGATTATAGTAGGAAGCACAAATAAGTTAGCCTGGGGTTTTACAAATGCTGGAATAGACAGTGTCGATTGGATCAAACTCCAGCCAAGTACAACAACCCATCAACAAACTGAAGTCATCAAGCTACCCAAATCTGAGTATGTTTTTGAGTTTGAAATGAGTGAACATGGTCCTGTTAGAGAGATGTTTGGCCATAAATATGCGCTAAAGTGGGTGGCACATCAACCCTATGCGATTAATCTTAAGGTCACAGAATTCGCCAGAGCCACAAACGTTGATCAGGGTTTAAGTATTGCAGAAAGTGTAAGAATACCCGTTCAAAATCTTGTTTTAGCAGACTCCAATGGCGGTATTGCATGGCAACTCACAGGCGCTATTACAGCCAGAATTGACCCAAAGCAGTATGCTCACACCGAGGACCAAGTTAGCCCATTATGGGAGCAAGCAGAACCAAACCCTTCAAACTTAGTGAACCCTCCATATAATAGACTTTGGACCGCTAATGCCAGAGTGGTCAGCGCGCAAGCCAATTCCCGCTATGGAAATGGGGGATATGCACTGGGAGCAAGACAAAAACAAATTCAAGAGCGACTATTTGCAAGGCAAAGCTTTACTGAACAAGATTTTTACGAACTACAATTGGATAATGAAGCAAAGTTTCTTACCCCTTGGCATGGCTTGTTATTAAATACCCTCAATAAAAGACCCACCGAGTTTGATGAAGACATTTTCCACCTGACTAACTGGAAAGTATGTGCATGCCCTGACTCAATAGGTTATTCATTAGTGAGGCAATTCAGAAGCGCGCTCATTGCAAGTCTTTTAGCTCCCATTACTGAGGAGCTAAAACAGCACAACATTGAGTCAAGATATTTATTGCGGAACTTTGAAACCAGCGTATGGCAAATTATCACTCAACAAGATCAACAATGGCTTCCACCTCATATCTCAAACTATGATGAGCTGGTTTTTGAATCATATCAGAACGCGATTAAAGAGTTGTCAGATAACCCAGATTACGCAAGTTCTGAAAATGGAACTAATTATCAGAGTTTTACTTGGGGACAAGTCAACAGGATGAAGATCACCCACCCGTTCGCCAATTCTTTGGGGCCTTTTAAAGTATTATTAAACATGCCAGAAGTGGACGGTTATGGTGACAGCTACATGCCTGCAGTTCAACGGTCAAGATTTGGCGCTTCTCAGCGCTTTATTGCGCGTCCTGGGGATCTTGAACACGCGATACTCACCATTCCGGGAGGGCAATCGGGCCATTTCTTATCTAAATATTATGAAAGTTATTTTGACGAATATTCCAATAACGCGAAAACAAAATTATTGCCTCTAGATCCTGTGCATACAATATCATTCCTAAAAGAATGATAACTAAATAACTGTAAAGTATAGTTCATACCCAAAAATCAATTTTGGCTAGATCGAACAATGGAAGCTTTAAGGCAAAGCAATATTATTAGCGTCTTGATTAGACTTGTTTAACATATAATTTTGCCATTGAACCCTAGCCTCCTCTAGCGCATCTCCTTCGAATCCTGACTCCTTTAACTCTTCTGCGACTTGTAGAATAAGCTGATCACGCTTTTCGACTAAAGCTCGAGATCGAGCATGAAGATCCTCAAAGGCTGGATAAGCTCGATACACAGCATCTAAGTCTTGAAAATTAAAAAACGCCTGCTCAAACGCGTTGTGATAATTTGTTTTCATTCCCTGAAATTCGAGGTACTTTAACCCTTGAGGTCCAGTTATTAACTGTAATTCGCTCTTGCTTAAATTCACCTCAGTTGCCGCTTTTATCAATTCTTGTTGCCAATACTCAAGCATTGGTGTGTTACCTTCATCCGCTGCTTTAGCAAGCGCTAATTTAACATCAGAGGCGTTTAAAAGCTCTTGTAAGGTAAGTAAAGATTGGGTGTCAGACATGTCCGTCGCCTGTGCACCAACTTCAATATTTGGCTGATTTTGATTTGGATCTAAACCGGAACCATCTGTTTTATGCTTATCCGAATCAGAACAGCCGGATAAGATATACAAAACACAAAAAGCACTTAAGACCCTTAAGTGCTCTCGTTTGATGCTCAAAAAATTAAGTTTTTGGAATATTTTCAACTCTAATCTTTAGCTTTTGACCGGGACGAAAAGTAACAACTCGCCTGGCTTTGATGGGAATATCTTCGCCTGTTTTTGGATTTCTACCAGGCCGCTCATTCTTTGTTCGCAAATCGAAATTTCCAAAACCAGACAACTTAACCTGCTCTCCAGCTTCTAAACACTTCTTGATCTCTTCAAAAAATAATTCGACTAAGTCTTTTGCGTCTTTCTTGTTTACCCCGAGCTTCTCAAATAGATGCTCAGCCATGTCTGCTTTGGTTAATGCCATATTTTAATCTCTCAGTGCTGCACCAAAATTGTCCCGTAAATGATCTATCACTTTATCGACCGACGCTTGAATTTCTTGATCTTCAAGCGTTTTATCTGCACTTTGCAGCCAGATAGACAGTGCGAGACTCTTTTTATCAACCTCTATACCCTTTCCCTTATAAAGGTCAAATAAGTTTATGCTAATCAAATCTGATATTCCAATTTTTTCGATACTTTTTAACAATTTACCTGTTTCTATTTGATTTGAAACGATTACAGCTAAATCTCTTCGTATCGCTGGGAACTTAGATATCGGCATAACATCAGGAATGCTTCGAGTATTTATGTTATCTAAGAGCAGTTCAAAAGCAAACGTCCTACCCGTTAGCCCGAGCTTCTTTTCGAACTTAGGATGAACAGCCCCAAGGGTACCAACGTACTCTCCATTTAATTTAACGTCAGCACATATGCCTGGATGATAAGCCGTATGCTGAGTTGAAACAAACTCAATATTGCCTGTTGATAGAGATAATATATCTTCTACTAACGCTTTTAAATCAAAAAAGTCTAATGCTTTAGTGTCAACTGCCCAATGTTCAGGAAACGCTTGTCCCGACAGAATCCCCCCTATCATTGGTTTTTGGGATACGCCATTTTCTGAGTTTTCATTTGCGCTATACACTAAACCAGTCTCATATAAGGCCAATTGGGCTTGTTGTCTCTTTTGATTGTAAGACAAAGCTTTGATGAGCCCTGGTAATAGGCTGACGCGCATAACCGACATATCAGAACTTATCGGGTGAGGAAGCGTAAGTGTCTTGGCCTCTGGAAACAAGAGTGATTGCTCTTTTGGGTCCACAAAAGAATAGGTCACGGCTTCAAAACACCCTTTGGCACACAGTAATGCTTTATATTTATTGGTTTCTATCTTATTTTCGTATTTGGTAGTCATGGAAAGTCGAGCCAATGGTGACTGGTTTGGTATATTATTGTATCCAAATACTCTTGCAATCTCTTCGATCAAATCCTCTTCAATCTCAATATCAAATCTATATGCAGGTGGCGTGACCAACCATCCCTTATCGGTCACCGCCACTTGCATCCCCAATCTATTCAATATATCGGTTACTTTATGAGCATCAACGCTAACCCCAAGAAGTCTTGCCATTCTGGTGTTACGAAGTTCAATTTGTTCTCGTTTTGGCAGATTTTCTTTGCTGATTGCTTCGGTGATTGGGCCTGGTTGACCACCAACAATCTCAACCAATAATTGAGTAGCCCGATCTAGCGCTTTTATTTGCAAACTAGGGTCAACGCCTCTCTCGTATCTATGCGATGCGTCAGTATGCAACCCGTATTGCCGGGCCACTCCCATCATGCTGTCTGGTTCGAAAAAAGCGGACTCGAGGAAAATATTTGATGTGCCTGTAGTAACGCCACTTTCGAGACCGCCAAATACACCAGCCATCGCTAACGCCTTAGATTCATCGGCGATTACCAGTGTATTGCTGTTTAATGCGACCTCATTTGAATCTAACAAAGTTATGGTCTCTCTGTCCTTGGCTTTTCTAACAACAATTTGACCATCTAGCTTGTCGTTGTCGAAAGCATGCATTGGGTGACCAAGCTCTATTAAAACTAAATTAGTAACATCTACCACAGGATCAATTGAACGTATTGAACTTCTTCTCAGCTTCTCTTTAAGCCACAGCGGCGAACCTTTAGACATATCGATGTTCTCAATAACTCTACCGGCGTATCGTGGACATGCAATGGGATCATCTAGCTGTATGAGTCGTGTTGTCTCAGTCATTATTTCAGAGGGTTTGATAGGAAACGATTTTATATCTTTTTGATTTAAAACGCCTACTTCTCTCGCTATGCCTTTTATTCCTAAACAGTCCGCGCGATTTGGGGTCAAATCTATTTCAATAATTGTATCGTCTAAATTTAAATAGTCCCTAATATTTTGACCTATTTCCGCTTCTTCAGGAAGCTCAATAATACCGCTATGGTCCTCGCCCATGCCAAGTTCAGAAAAGCTGCAAAGCATTCCAAATGAGGGCTGACCTCTCAATTTAGCCTTTTTAATTTTAAAATTACCGGGTAATACTGCCCCGACTTTTGCCACCGCGACTTTCAAGCCGGGTCGGCAATTGGGCGCACCACAAACTATGTCTAACAAAGCATCTTCACCGATGTGAACTTTTGTGACTTGCAACTTATCTGCATCAGGATGAGGACCACATTCGACCACTTCCCCTACCACTACTCCTGAAAATTCAGCCGCACATGCTTCAGTCGAGTCAACTTCTAGGCCTGCCATACTTAGCTGTTCACACAACTCTTCAGTCGTAACATTAGGATTAACCCATTCTCTTAACCAAGATTCACTAAATTTCATGCTTTACTCTAATTATTTAAACTGCTTCAAAAAACGCACATCATTTTCGAAAAATGCTCTTAAATCGTTAACGCCGTATCGCAACATGGTGAGTCTTTCTACACCCATCCCGAACGCGAATCCTGTGTATTGTTCAGGATCGATATTTACCGCCTTTAATACGTTAGGGTGAACCATACCGCACCCTAACACCTCTAACCATTTTCCGTTCTTGCCCATCACATCAACTTCTGCGGATGGCTCTGTAAAAGGAAAATAAGACGGCCTAAACCTAATTTTTAACTCTTCTTCAAAAAAGTGAAATAAGAAGTCGTGTAAGATACCTTTTAATTCGCTAAAACTTACATTTTTATCAACCATAAGCCCCTCTACTTGATGAAACATGGGCGTGTGGGTTTGATCGTAGTCGTTGCGATAGACTCTACCGGGAGATATGATGCGCAATGGAGGGTTTTCATTTTCCATGGTTCTAATCTGTACTCCTGACGTTTGTGTTCTTAACATCAGGTTCGGATTAAAATAGAAAGTATCATGGTCTGCCCGCGCAGGATGGTTCTTTGGAATATTTAAAGCATCGAAATTATGAAAACCATCTTCAATTTCGGGCCCCTGTTTTACTTCAAAGCCTAAGTCACCGAAAAATGATTCAATTCTTGAGATGGTTCTGCTGACAGGGTGAATATTGCCTAACACTCTGCTTCTACCGGGCAAAGTAACGTCAACGGCTTCAGCTGCTAACTTCTGATTTAGCTCTTCATCTTTGAGTTGCTGAATTTTTGACGTGATTAATGACTGTATTTGTTGCTTTGCCAAATTAATTTTTTGACCAGCTGCAGGACGCTCATCTTTGCTCAAAGCCCCAAGCCCTTTCATCAAATCAGTAACTTTACCCTTTTTTCCCATAAACTTGACACGTACTTGATCGAGTTCAGTAGGAGAATCTGCCGTTTCTACAGCTAATTGTGCTTCTTTAACTAACGCTTCGAGCTCCATTTGTTCCTCATTTGTATCACTTTGCCGACCGTTTATCGTCGAATTACTTTAATTTAAATCAATGGGCCGTAGTTTACCTATTTTTCAATCAATTTTCGCGAGTTTTTTGAGTTTGATTTAAGGAAAGTAGGCAAAGTCTTGGAAAAAGCTAATTAGTTGATTGTTTTCGTCTATTTTTCAAATATTGCAACGTTGAAAGGTTGATATAGTGAGGTTTTTTTATACTTCAGAGCGAAAGGATTTTAGAAAAGAAATAAAAAAAACGAGCATCCTGCTCGTTTCTTCTAAAAAGAACTTAAACTATGCATAAAGCATGGGTTAATGATTACGCTAATGCGCCTTTTGCTGCATCAACAAGCGCGGTAAAAGCCGCTTTGTCGTGAACAGCTATATCAGCTAATATCTTACGATCGATTTCTACTGACGCTTTTTTCAAACCGTTAATAAAACGAGAATAAGACATACCATTTTGACGTGCTGCCGCATTAATTCGAGCGATCCAAAGTTGACGGAATTGACGTTTTCTTTGACGACGGTCACGGTAAGCGTATTGTCCAGCTTTAGTTACAGCTTGAACCGCAACGCGATAAACGCGTGAGCGAGCTCCATAGTAACCTTTAGCTTGTTTTAATACTTTCTTGTGACGGGCGCGTGCGATAGTACCGCGTTTTACTCTAGCCATTTATCAGTCTCCTAAGTGCGATTATACGTATGGCAACATGCGTTGGATAAGTGCAGTATCGTTCTTATGAACAAGCTGCTTTTTACGCAAGTGACGTTTACGCTTAGTGCTCTTTTTGGTCAATATATGACGCAAATGAGACTGCTTACTTTTAAAGCGGCCAGAACCCGTTTTACGAAAACGTTTTGCTGCTCCGCTGTTTGATTTCATTTTAGGCATGCTAAAACTCCGCATTGTTGTTTCATCAACTAGTATTGACTAGTGGGTATTTGAGTATCCCTTTGATGAAGGTTTTAAATTTGCAGCAAGGTGTCGTAAGTTGTGCAGACTAACGAACTTTAAACCATTACTACTTCTTAATAGGTGCGAGTACCATGATCATTTGGCGACCCTCAACTCGGTTAGGAAAAGCTTCAACCGAGGCGATTTCTTGTAAATCGTTTTTGACGCGATTTAACAATTCGATGCCAATCTCTTGGTGAGCCATTTCACGACCGCGAAAACGGATAGTGACCTTAGCTTTGTCTCCACCTTCTAGAAAGCGACGCAGGTTGCGCAGTTTTACCTGGTAATCGCCTTCATCAGTGCCAGGGCGAAATTTAATCTCCTTGACCTGAATTTGCTTTTGTTTCTTCTTCTGTTCTTTTTGAGCTTTACTCTTTTCGAACAGGTATTTGCCATAGTCCATGACTTTGCAGACTGGAGGCTTAGCGTTGGGGCTAACTTCAACTAAATCTAAATTTGATTCTAACGCATGGTTCATGGCTTCTGATATAGGGACAACACCAGCTTGTTCACCATCAGACCTGACTAATCGAACTTCGTTTACTGTTATTTCTTCATTAATACGGGCTTTATCGCCTTGAGATTTATTGCTAACGCCTTTAATTTGCTATTCCTCCAAAAACTAAAACATACAAAGAATAAACTTCTCCACAGCTAAATGTGCCAGTAATTTATCCTTCGCCAAACAGTATTATACCGATTCTTTTAACTTGTGCTAATTAATTTTTTGCTTTTAACTTCATCGCTTAATAAATCGGCAAATTGTGACGTAGACATTACGCCTAAATCTTTGCCTTTTCGAGTTCTCACTGCGACCAATCCGCTTTCTTTTTCTTTGTCGCCAGCAACTAACAAATAAGGTACCTTTCTTAGCGTATGTTCTCTTATTTTAAACCCAATTTTTTCGTTACGCACGTCAGCTTTCACCCTAAAGCCCTGTGCTTTCAGGTCATTTACAACTTGATTAACATAATCTGTTTGAGAGTCTGTTATATTGCTTACCACAACTTGAGTCGGCGCGAGCCAAGTAGGAAAGGCACCGGTGAATTCTTCAGTTAAAATCCCGATAAACCGCTCCAGAGATCCCAAAATGGCACGATGTATCATCACTGGCGTTTTACGCTCCCCGTCTTCATCGACAAAGGTAGAACCCAAACGCCCTGGCATGGAAAAATCTAGTTGAACCGTACCACATTGCCACGCTCGGTCTAGACAGTCATACAAGGTGAATTCTATTTTGGGACCATAAAAAGCGCCCTCTCCGGGCTGATATGAAAACTCTATCTCACTATTTGATAGGGCTTCCGCCAGCGCTTTTTCTGATTTATCCCAGATTTCGTCACTGCCTACTCTCTTTTCAGGCCGTGTAGACAATTTAACTTCTATTTTCTCAAATCCAAAAGTAGCGTAGGTGTCATACACCATCTTAATGCACTCTGATACTTCTGATAAAATTTGTTCTTCAGTACAAAAAATATGGGCATCATCTTGTGTAAACCCTCTCACACGCATTAAGCCGTGCAAGGCACCCGAAGGTTCGTTTCGGTGGCAACAACCAAATTCGGCCATTTTCAATGGCAAATCCCTGTACGATTTCAATCCCTGATTAAAAATTTGCACATGTCCAGGACAATTCATCGGTTTAATTGCATATTCACGCTTTTCAGATTCAGTAGTGAACATGTTTTCTGCGTATTTATCCCAGTGTCCTGACTGCTCCCAGAGCGTGCGGTCCATCATTAGTGGACCTTTCACTTCATCGTAACCATATTCTCGAAGTTTCTGGCGAATAAATTGCTCTATTTCAGTATAAATTGTCCAACCATCATTGTGCCAGAAGACCATGCCTGGAGCTTCTTCTTGCCAGTGCCACAAATCAAGGGTTTTGCCAAGTTTGCGATGATCTCTTTTTTCGGCTTCTTGCAGACGATTTAGATACGATTTGAGCTGTTTTTTATCTGGCCATGCGGTGCCGTATATACGCTGTAGCATTTTATTATCGCTGTTGCCTCGCCAGTAAGCACCGGAGACTTTCATTAGTTTAAAATGTTGGCAAAAGCGCATGTTCGGGACGTGCGGGCCACGGCACATATCGATATATTCTTCATGATGATAAAGACCCGGTTCATCTGTTTTATCTATGTTTTCATCTAAAATCTCGATTTTGTATGGCTCGCCGCGAGACTCAAACGTATCTCTAGCTTGTTGCCACGACACCACCTTTTTAACTACGTCATAGTTAGTTTTAGCCAATTCAAGCATGCGCTTCTCTAGCTTTGCTAATGAGTCGTCATTAAGTGGTTCCGGCAGGTCTATATCGTAATAGAAACCATTATCTATTACCGGCCCTATCGCCATTTTTACGTCCGGATAGAGTTGCTTAATGGCGTGACCCAATAAGTGAGCACAAGAATGACGAATAATTTCAAGCCCCTCATCGTCCCTAGAGGTAATAATTTGTAGCGACGCATCACTATGTATGATGTCTACAGCGTCAACAAGCTTTCCGTCGACTTTCCCTGCGATCGTCGCTTTGGCTAATCCCGGCCCAATATCATTGGCGACATCTAAGACAGAAACAGGGTTTTCAAAGGAACGTGATGTTCCATCAGGCAGTGTGATTACCGGCATGTATATTCCTTTCAGTGGTGACGCCTACCAAGCGCCACTTGATGTTAATAATAAAGTGTATGACATTTAAGTTGTTAAAGATAATTGCAGCTAAAAGGCCGCTTGTGAAATACAATCTCAATTCTCGGTCGACAATTGCAATACAGTGTTTACTTGCTTCAGACTGCGCATAGATATTTGCAATACAGTCGTAAATATAGACAAAATAAACTCTCACAGTTTCAATAAAATGCAATGAACAAACTACATAGAGCGATTATAACGATAACCCCTTAGCATATGCAATTGTAGTTGCATGTTCTTATGTATCTAATTTAAAAACGTAACCAAAATTTGACCACGTTAGAGAATGTATAAGAGCGGCTGTGAGATTTTAAGCACTACTTATTAGACAAACTTTATAGTGATTATTTTAAGTATTCACAACGTGAATACAAACAAAATCTGAGAGTTTGGGATAATCGTCGACTATCAAGCAAAGCGACAATTAACCCAAAACATTGTTAAGAAAACACTTTTCTTTTATGGCGTTTATCAGACATATTATTGTACGAAAAATTCAATAAGTCATTGTAATACAGAATCTATATTTGGAATTTTTCATACTATTAATTTACAACATTGCGTGTAATAACATGCCCTAGCAACTTGTCTTTATACGCTAAAAGTGGACCTAGTTAACGGATAGTCTAGTATTTTATCGTGAAACGCCATGTTATATACGACTAAAGTCATAATTGTATCCAATACCCAGTTACTTATTATTCATGTTGTAGCTTATATCAGCTAAACAGCTGAGTTTTATATGTTTTATTTACATTCTCATAACTTTCACGCAGGGTTAGGATACATCGGAAGTTATACGCACTGCTAGTTTCCACACTTCGAGCATCCTATAAAACACAACTAGGGAACATAACAAATGGATATAAGAAAATTCTTCGCATTCATTTTATGCATATTGATAGCCACGCACAGCCCTTCTGCGCTTGCCGCAGCAGTGGGCGACTTAAATATTACAACGTCTTTAATAAGTATCGCCTGCATCGTGATATTCGTACTCGCCTATATTCTTGTCATTCTCGAAGAGCAATTACATCTCGCGAAATCAAAACCAGTGCTTGTGGCAGCGGGCATAATTTGGATACTTATTGCCTATCAATATTCTTCTATGGGATTGCACGAGCAAACCGCTGATGCGTTTAGACATGCGCTACTTGAGTTCGCTGAGTTGATGCTGTTCCTTTTAGTCGCTATGACTTATATCAACGCACTTGAAGAGCGACGACTTTTTGATGGCCTGCGAGAGTGGATGGTAGCAAAAGGATTCAGCTATAAACAATTGTTTTGGTTAAGCGGAGTATTGGCGTTTTTTATTTCACCGGTTGCAGATAATCTTACCACAGCACTGCTTTTATGTGCTGTAGTGATGAAAGTCGCTGACGGCGATAAAAAATTCATCGCAATGAGTTGTGTAAACATAGTTGTTGCGGCAAATGCTGGCGGAGCTTTCAGTCCTTTTGGTGATATAACTACACTTATGGTGTGGCAGGCTAACGTTGTCGAGTTCACTGAGTTTTTAGTGCTGTTTTTCCCGTCTTTAGTAAGCTATATAGTGCCCGCTGTAGCAATGGCGTTCTTTATCGAAGATAAAAAGCCGAACAATAAAGGTGAAGACGTAGAGCTAAAACGTGGTGCTTTACGAATTTTATTTTTATTCCTATTTACAATAGCTACGGCGGTTACTCTTAAAACACTTTTCGGACTGCCTCCTGTTTTAGGTATGATGTTGGGTTTGGGGTATTTGCAATTTTTTGGCTATTTTCTGCGTCAGACGTTGCCTGGTTCACTGGCTAGGAAACGCGCACTAGCAGAGCGCGAGGGCGATAAAGAAAAGTTAGATAAATTGGGTTCTGTTGTGCCGTTTGATGTATTTAGCAGAGTAAGTCGAGCCGAGTGGGACACCCTGCTGTTTTTCTACGGTGTGGTGATGTGTGTAGGCGGCCTAGGTTTTATCGGTTACCTTTCAATCATGTCCGACATTTTATACAACGACTGGAACGCAACGGCGGCCAACATTACGTTAGGCGTTGTGTCGGCGGTCATTGACAATATCCCTGTCATGTTCGCAGTGTTGACTATGATGCCTGAAATGTCTCATGGTCAGTGGCTATTAATTACACTCACAGCGGGGATCGGTGGTTCTTTATTATCCATAGGTTCTGCAGCAGGCGTTGCCCTTATGGGTCAAGCTAGAGGTTATTACACCTTTATGGGGCATTTAAAATGGACCCCTTTTATTGCTCTAGGTTATGCCGCGGGCGTTGCGCTGCACCTTTATATGAACGCTGGCTTATTTACCATTTAATCAACTCGAGTCGCCAACAAAACGAGACGCTTTCAAAACGTTTCGTTTTGATTTGTTATGCAATAGCGCTCTACTTGATTACCAAGTGTCAGGCTCACGTTTTAAAAATCACTTTTGGTGCTTCATTAAAGCCGATATTTATGTTTATTATAGGCTAAGTGGTAGCAAACTTTTGAAACTGCCTACTCGACAATTAACTATATTTAATACAGCAATCAGAAGATTCACAAATACAAATAACAGTTTTATCGTATACCTTTAGACAGGAGAAAATTATGAGTATACGAAACGGTTTGCAAGAAAAAATATGTTATTTAACGGTCTTTTTTTTGTTAGGAGCATGCAGCGGTCATAACCAAATCGTCAGCGATATTGAGGCTTATTCTGACAGACTTCAAAGCTTCACAGAAATTTCCTTGTCTGAACCCACAAAAAGCATACAAAGCCAAGCAGCTCAACTTGCAGTACCTAAGAAAAGCGAGCTAAGGATTGATATACCGCAAGTTAGCATTAACCTCAGAGAATTCTATGCGTTTAACGACTGCTCGTTAAATCAACTTGTTGCTCAAAGAAACACGACATTAGGTAAAATGCAATTGCCCTCATCTCGGTACGCTTATGAAATGTCGCTAATATCAGAACTAGCGACATGTAAGCAAAACCTGTTAGCGGGCGGTGAAGACAATAATGAGTTAGTATCAAAGCTACAGATGTGGTCAGATACTAAGCACCAACATTTACCTGCGGCTTATTCAAATTTGTTGACTCAATCTGATGAAGTGTACGCTCATTTATTTAGGGCCACTGACTATTTAAGCGGAAGCGGCGAGGATAATTTAGTGAGCGTGAAACAAGCATTCATGTTTTTGCTTAACGCCAAAACTATAGCCCCGCTCGATTTAGCCTCGTTAGAATATCATCTTCAGCAACTTGATATGAATCCACTGATGGCCCGAAAGTGGAAAACTCAGAAATACCTCACTGAGCAGTTAGATCATATATCTATATTGCTAACTGAATTTAATGAGAACAAAACTTGTCAGACGAGTGAAGAAGAAGAGCAAATTAAAATCATGCGTAACATTTTCACGAAATTTTTTGCTGAAACAATTCAGCCCTTGGCTTCAGAACTGAACAAGTATCATTATCAGCTGTCACCTATGTTGGAGCAAATAATGAGTTCACCTGATATTCCAACGCTTTTCGTCGATTATATAGCGTATCACGAACAAACATCTTACCAGAGCTACACTAAAAGTATGCGAAATCACATCAGCATATGGCAGGATATCTTCGCAAAATGTTCTTGAGACGAATCGCATCCGCTTTTTGACTAAGATTTTGCGAACAAACAGGCGACATGCTCAGAACAACCAACATCAGTATATTGTTTTTTTACCATTGTGGAGCGAGTGCTGCCAATCGTGTTATTACTATAAATAGTGTTAGCAACTTGTTTGCTCCACAAAAAAGCAATAAATCAGTAACATCAATTGCTTCAAACAGTGGTTTTTGATGCTAAGATATCATTACAATGGCTGGTTTGTAACAAGCTGTGAGTGCTCCGTTTACAATGAACAAAAAGTGAATAACTATAACAGTTGATCAGCGTCTCGTGACACAAAATAACTTACTAAGAAATATCATTAATTATGTACGAAATACCTAGTGTAGATTTAAAAGATAAAGTATCAACAACAGAGTGGAAAACCAGAGTTGAACTCGCAGCTTGTTATCGATTGCTCGTCATGCATGGATGGGACGACCTTATACACACTCATGTCTCTGCTCGAATTCCAGATACCGAAGAATTATTGATAAATGCCTTCGGACTCGCTTTTGAAGAAATTACCGCTTCTAATTTGGTCAAGATTGATATAGAAGGCAATATTCTTGATACAACTTGCCCATTTGAAATTAACCCTGCGGGTTTCACCATACATAGTGCGGTACACAAGGCCAGACATGAAGCTCAATGTGCCTTACATTTGCACAATAAGGATGCCATTGCAGTGGCTAGCACAAAGCAAGGCCTTATGCCCTATAGTCAGTACTCAGCATTCGCGTTAGCTAGCATGAGTTATCATAATTATGAAGGGTTAGCGGTAAACCCTGAAGAAGAAAAAAGGCTACAAGAAGATTTGGGAACCGCCAACTTCATGCTCCTGAGAAACCATGGGGCGCTTACTATGGGTCTCACCATAGGCGATGCTTTTATGCACATGTATGATTTGATTTGTGCCTGCGAAATACAAGTCAAATTGCAACATAGCATCAGCGAAATACATCAAGTTGATCAAAAAGTGATTGATGGCATAAAAGCACAAGCAAGTATTGTTCATACTGGGCAGACAGGTGGACAGAAAACGTGGCCTGCCATGATGCGCAGGGTAAAACGCGCTTACCCAGACTTTGATAGTTAATTAACCAATACATCATCCCTAACACTCAATCTAATTTTACATTATCGAGAACTATGAAAATAATCCAAGTTGAAATATTTGATATACATTGCCCAGAAAGACCTCCATGGAACCCCGTATTCGTTCGGATCACTACTGATGAGGGGATCACGGGAGTGGGCGAAGCTGGACTGGCCTATGATTGGGGTCATAGTGCGGCAGCGGCCATGATAAAAGAAATAGCAGACGCGATATTAATTGGCTTTGATCCATTTAACACCGAATTACTATGGACAAGAATGTTGCGAGAAAGTTTTTGGGGCTTAGGTGGCGGACCCGTTTTATATGCCGCTATTAGTGCCATCGATACCGCGTTATGGGACATAAAAGGGAAAACTTTAAATGTCCCTGTCTATCAATTATTAGGCGGTAAGACAAACGACAACTTACGAACATATGCCAGTCAGATCCAATTTGACTGGTCGCAAGACTGCATAAAAATGTTAACGCCTGATGACTATAAGCGAGCGGCTGCAAAAGCTATGGCAGAGGGTTATGATGCGGTTAAGGTGGATCCTATTGTGTACGATGAAAACGGAGACAATAGTTTCGATAGAACCAATTTATTTACCCCTAAACAAATGAAGTTATTTGGCGACAGATTAAGGGCTATTCGTGAAGAAGTAGGCGATGAAGTAGACATTATTTTTGAAGCCCATTCATTAATGGGATGTGCCTCTGCGATACAAATGGGTAGCGTTATTGAAGAAGTTGGTTGCATGATGTTTGAAGAACCCGTTAACTACCTAAATTCTGCAGTTCATAAGAAAGTAGCTGAAAATGTTAAGGTTCCTATCGCCGGAGGAGAACGGTTGTACCATAGATTCGACGTTCGTCCATATTTTGAAGACCAATCAATTGATGTACTGCAACCTGATGTTGGTTTGTGTGGCGGTTTCACTGAAGCGAAAAAAGTATGCGACTATGCGGACGTTTATGATATTCGTATTCAAGCTCACGTCTGTGGAGGTCCAGTCGCTACCGCAGCCTCATTGCAACTAGAAGCTGCGATCCCTAACTTTTTGATCCATGAACATCATACATATGCAATAAAGCACTGGAATCGAGAATTGTGTTTGCAAGATTATCAGCCAGAGAACGGTAAATTTAGCGTACCTGATTTGCCTGGGATCGGCATTGAACTTAACGATAAAATAGTGAAACGTTCACCCTACGTCGTTGTGAAATAACGCTTTTTATAGGGCTCACCAACTTTGTAATCACTTAATAGACAATGTTAATTGCAGCGGCGTTTTATCATTTGAACTGATAAAACGCCGCTGCATTATCATGCACCAGCAAATTTAAAGGCAAATTTAACTTATTGATAGCCCTGACCGCATTTAACCAGTATGTTTGATAGGTAATTGGGTTTATGCCGTCGGCAGATAATAATACAAGCGGCAGATTACTCGCCATACAGACCTTTTTATCGGTAAACATACTCACGCATTCTTCTATACTCGATTCAAGGTCCGATTGGCTGTATTCCCTTTTTGTCATCTCAAGACCAGAGACCTTGGTAAATATATTAGGCAATTTGCCTAGTTCGCGCATGACGTTTCTCCATCGTTTATATTCGATGCTATTTGGATCTAATGGCCTGAATCCAGCATGATTTAGAATTATTTTCAAATCAGGTATTTGACTTAGGACAGATTTGATTAAGCGTTCTGAGTTTGCGGTAGTCATGTCGGCTTGCAGTTCAAAGCTCAATTTGTGACGTGAAAGCAATTCAAAATTATCTTTAATGTGAGAATAGTTAAAGACGTCATTTAGGTTGTCATCTATTATGTAGCGGACACCACAAATAATGTTATGTGTAATTAATTCTTGAAGTTGTTGTTCCAATTGCTCAGGCGTGGAAAGTAATGATGCATAGGCAACGGCTTTTATTTGGAAGCGTGCATGTTTTGCGCAATGTCGCTGAATAAAATTTAACTCTCTAGCAGGATCCTCGTTATCAAATCCAGCTTCAATATGGACTACCCCGTTAATATTTAAAGGATGACTCACGGCAAAATCTTTCACTGTAACATCTCTTACTAAACGTGATTTATCCTGCCAAAAGGGTGGGTTACCCTCACGTAACCAATTATAGTTACCTAATCGTAAATCAATAAAATGCACGTGTGGGTCAAGTATGTTTATCAAGTTTCGTCCGGTTTAGTGTGAGACTGATTATAAGGCGGTATATCCACCGTCCATGGGCAATACTGCACCAGTAATAAAACCGGCTTGCGCAGAATCTAAATAAAGGGCAAGACTGGCAACCTCTTCTGGCTGCCCTATTCTGCCGATAGGCTGGGCATTAGCTTCTATCTTATTCACGGTATCTTTGTCTTCACCAGATTGTTCACAATAAGCATTTATTGCCTTATGGTAAAGCGGAGTTTCAATTGTGCCAGGACATATAATGTTGGAGCGCACATTATATTGGGCATAATCTACTGCAGTTGTTTTAGCGAGTGACGCTAGTGCATGTTTACTCATGTTATATGCGCAAGAATTGGTCTTTGCTATTGACGATTGGTCGGAACCAATTATGGTGATCGCCCCCTGCCTATTTTGTTTCATTATGGGTATTACTGATTGAATAAGCGAGAATGCGCCTTTCACATTTAAATTAAATACATCTATAAAATCGGATTCATCCGTATTCTCAATATTAGCAGAAAAGTGTTTTCCCGCATTCGGTATACAAGTGGTGATCGTATGGTGTTTATGGATTTGAGATACTGCAGTCACCACTTCGTTGTGGTTGGTGATATCGCACTTTATAAAACTCCCAAATTCTGAGGGCTGAACATCTAGGTTAAATACTGTGTAGTTGTTTGCTAAAAAAAGTTTCACTATAGCCAGACCAATCCCTGATGAGCCGCCTGAAATAACTAGGGTTTTCTTCATAAATTCCTACATATATTCTTTTTAGTTGTTACAGATTGTGGATTTTAGATTATATAAAATATAATCTATTGAAAATCACTTTATAATTTTTCTAATGTCACCACTTGTCTTAAGTATAATAGACAGTGAGAAAGTTAAAAGATAGCGTTCACAATACACCGAATTATTGAACAATTTTGGGCATAATTACCTAATTTTCATAAGTTTACTAGGCAGTTTTCAATTTGATTACTATAAATACGAAAGAACAGCTTATCCAAAGCGCTATAAAAGCCTCTGAAAATGCTTATGCGCCCTATTCAAACTATTCCGTGGGAGCGGCTTTACTCTGCCAATCTGGCGAAATTTTCACAGGTGTAAATGTGGAAAACGCGGCCTACCCTTCGTCCCTTTGTGCTGAGAGAGTCGCCATTACAAAAGCAATAAGTGAAGGCCATCAAAACTTTGTATTATTAGCCGTGGTGACATTGCAAGGTGGTATGCCTTGTGGTGCATGTAGACAAGTAATTTCAGAGTTCTCCAACGACTTACCTATTTTGGTAGGTGATTTTGAAGGTAACATATTACAAGAAACGTCTATACAAACACTTTTACCCTATTCTTTTGGCGCAAAAGATTTAGACAAAGAATAATGGAAGTATTTCTCTCTGGTTGTACTCTTTAATTAAGCAAAATAACGCCTAGCCTTTAACATTCAAGATACCGTGAATGCGATTAATCGTATTCACACTTTATTGTTTTCATAAAAAAATGCTGGCAATTGCCAGCATTTCTTATTTGAACCGCTAACTATAACCCTGTACCGTTTAATAATAAATGTGTACCGATACTGGCGACATACCCTAATGCAATGACAGGTGTCCACTTTAAATGGGCCATAAAGGTATATTTGCCCCTTGCTGCACCAAGTAATGCAACACCAGCCGCTGAGCCGATGGCGAGCATACTGCCACCTACCCCTGCAGTTAATGTTACCAATTGCCATTGTTCTAAGGGCATCACTGGATCCATAGTAAGTACTGCAAACATAACAGGGATATTATCGACAATTGCGGACAATACGCCTACAAGAGAGTTCGCCCAAACGGGTCCTAAATCGTTATACATAAGCTCTGAAATTATGGCCATATAACCGAATTGGCTTAATCCAGCCACACACAAAATAACGCCATAGAAGAAAAGCAATGTATCCCACTCCGCGCGAGCCACTTTATCCATTACATCAAATTCTTTTACTTCGGCTCTTTGCTCTGTCATATCTTCAAACATTTCTACAGCGCCAATATTATTGCCATTCTCATCCTTGATAGGTGCAGCGCTGAACATAAGATAAGCACCCAAGTTATCAAAATAATTCGCAGCATCATAAGATTTTTCATCCAAAGGATTATCTCGATATTGCCCTCTATAATGTTGTCTAACGCCTGTTTCAGACTTGTCATCGAGTACTACATCGGCAAGCGTTGGGCGCTCTTTCTTATAAAACGCTTTCCACTGATCAGTTTTTCCAATCATCTCGCTGGCTTTGATACCCGTAAGTTCCTCTAGAGCTGGGTTCCAGTGGGTGACTTTGTGATCATTGTCAATGATGAACGCTGGATAGGGCTGGTCGTTGATGTTATCGCCTATACGCTCTCCATATTTCTCTAGAACATTTAACGGGTTATTGTGGGAATCGTTTCGTCCACCAAAAATAGAATCAGCGGCAATAGTGCGACCTTCCTGCTTTTTCAAGTAAAAAGAATAGAGACCAAGGTAACCTAAGCCAAACATCATACCTGTAGCCGGTGGCAAGTGAAGAGCACTGTGGAAAGTCACAGCGGTGGCGATGGTGGCTAAGAAAAGGCCAATCATTATTTTTGCACCGCGTTTCATAAAAACTTGTTCGTCAGATGCTTGTGGTGAACCTTTAGGCAAAGCAAAACTCATAATTACCGCTGGAACGATCCAGTTAACAACGGATGGAATAAATATTGGCATAAATTCTAAAAATTCAACTTTCCCCTTCTGCCAGACCATCAGTGTGGTGATATCTCCAAAAGGTGAAAATGCTCCGCCAGCGTTTGCAGCTATGATTACATTAATACATGCCATTGATACAAACTTAAGGTCTTTACCACCAACCGCCATCACCACGGCTCCCATTAGAAGTGCAGTAGTTAAGTTATCCGCGATTGGAGAAATGACAAAAGCGAGAACACCAGTTATCCAAAACACTTTTTTCAAAGAATACCCGCGCGAGACGAGAAAGGCTCTTAATGCTTGAAACACATTACGCTCTTCTAAGGCGTTAATATAAGTCATGGCAACGAGTAAGAATAAGAAAAGTTCAGCATATTCTATAATGGCATGTTTTATCGCGTCGTGAGCATAATCTGACATGCCGATACTATTGAACGCTAATGCGACGAGGACCCATATAACACCCGCGGCGAACAATACAGGTTTACTCTTAAGTAAGTGAATTTCTTCTTCCAGAGGGACTAAAGAATAAGCCAAAACAAAAATTGCCACCGCGGCGTAGCCATAAAAGGTAGCGCTTAGATCAGGTATCGCAACATCGCTTGCAGCAAAGGAGCTTATTGGGAATAGCATTAAGGTGGCAATCGTCAGCAGGAAACGAAAAATCGAGACACGGCTGGAAGATTGAATATTGGGCTTATTCATATTGTTGTCCAGTGAAAGGTTCTGTTAGTAAAAATTTACATGGAAACTAACACTTACGTGAAACCGTAGCAATTACACCTTTGGTTGAACAAGGCATATTTTCACTATCAAAATAGAAAATATGGATAAGTTGGATTTATAGTTTGTGATTCACATAAGGCAGGGGCACGAATTGGAGCGTTATGGGGAATTTTTTGTTAATTTGGGATATTTTGCGCGTATTAGTTTTTGGTGCGTCTACCCTGACTCGAACAGGGGACCTCTACCATGTCAAGGTAGCGCTCTAACCAACTGAGCTATAGACGCGTTGTTTTTTGATTTGCAAAGTGCTTTTGATAAGCGGCGCGTAGTTTACCATTAACCATTGCAGACGCAAGCGGTTTTTACACTATCTTGTTAGGTTTATTGGTTTTATAAAGTCTGCAACATTATTTGAGTTTACTGTGTTTAAAAAACACTCAGCTAATCTGTCAGATTCGGCTATTACTTTATGCCAATATTGTATCCGCTGTTGTGCATCCATTGTTTCAAAATCTTTCCTATCTGGTATTTTGGCGTAAGGCAAACTTGAAACAAACTCGTCGCTCGGAGCAACCAATAAAACATTGTCATAGCTTGAGGCACTGCATTGACGAGACTTCATGGATTTATCAAACCAACCTGGCGTTACCTTAGAATAAAAGTGAGGATATAGAACCAATTTTGGTGTCTTTATTTGAATGTCGAAATGGTAGTCAATAATGCCACCGTCTCTGAACATACCGGGCGTGACCCCTGGTAGGTTCCTAACGCCTCTAATTACGGCCGGAATCGAGCCTGATGCCATTAAGGATTGAAGAAAATTTTCATGGCTCAGTTGACCGCATTCGGTAGTGAACGCAACTTTCTCACTAAAACTCAGTGCATCCAGTTTTGAAGACATAATAAGTCTAGAAAAACTCTTCGATAGTTTCTTTCTATTGATAGCATTTCGGCCTGCTGCAATCGCTAAACCAGCTAATTGTTTTACTTTGTTTTCAAAAACGGTCAAGCCGTGACAACGAGCGATGAATATATGTACCGTTTTATTTTTACTGATAAGCACCTCATTAACTCCGTTTTCCCCCATCATATAATTGAGCAAATTTTCGCCTTGTTCGGTTATTTCATCTGGAGTGGGCTTTTCAGAATAGATAGTGTTTGAATATGAGTGGGCGAGACGTGAGATCGCTGCCGCTGGATCTTGTTGTGCAAAACAACTCGCTCTAAAGGCACCAACCGAACTGCCAATAATATCAATATGCTGCTCACTTTGGTGTAAAAATTCATTAAACAGCACTTTATCAAGACCTGTTAACACAAACCATTTAGGACCACCACTTGCACCAAGTAGCGCGCTAAAACTGCTCGCTTCCAATCCGTTTTGTTTGATATGTTGCATTGCGGTAGGGCCCGCATAAAATGATAAGGCTGACATTAATCTCTATAACTTTAACGTTTTTTATTTAATTCTGTAATTCGCCCCTCATAATATCAAATCAAGGCTATGAATATGAATCAATTTATTAACTAGTGCATATTCAAAGCATCGAGTTTTAATGTGAGCTTTGGATTTTCCGCAATCCTTTCGATTTATATACAACGTGTTTTTTATCCTGACAATACTAAGAAACACTGGTTTGAATTATGGATTAAAGCATTAATCATGTACCATATTATCGTTCAGCTACCCGACCAGTTCGGTGGCAAGCATAGACACAAATTAAAATTTCAACCATGGAAAAAATATGCCCAAGCAAACATTAAAAGTGCTGAATGAGACTTTTGCTATTCATAGCCTAGACGCTAACGCGGTCGTGCCAAATTGTGTATTTGAATATCCTGTTTATTTTATTGGTAAAACCCCTGATGAGCTGTCTATTGTATTACCTCAGTCCGCCTCAATATCATCAATAGAAACAGATTCTGATTGGCGTGTACTCGAAGTACTTGGGCCACTGAGCTTGAGTTTAGTAGGAATAATGTCGGAAATAAGCGGCGTACTCGCTGATGCAAAAGTCAGTATATTCGTTCTATCAACATTTGATACTGACTTTTTTTTAGTCAAAAGCGAACAACTAGATACCGCCCAAAAAGCATTATTAAAAAACGGATACAAATTTACTGACTAATAAAAACTTAACATTAAATAGGAAGCATTAAATGGTAGTAATGTACGGAATTGCTAATTGCGACACCATAAAAAAAGCGAAACGTTGGTTAGATGACAACAGCATTGAATACCAATTTCATGATTATAAAAAGCAAGGCGTACCAACAGAAATAATTCAATCAGC
>CBFIBG010000073.1:0-28733 GCA_965660815.1 Glaciecola sp. | reverse complement strand
TCTCCTGAACTAACAAATACTACGACCAAATTACTGTAGCATATTTAAACGTTTGTTGTATCCGAATCACAGTTCAACACTGAGTTCTGAACGACGCTTATCTATACCCTTATTATTTTACTCAGCACAAACAAAAAAACGGCTCTATAAAAAGAGCCGTCTTTTCTAAAAATTCACTTACGCTGCGTTTGCGTTAATGTAATCAATAGCAGATTGAACCGTAGTAATTTTTTCTGCCTCTTCATCAGGGATTTCTGTATCAAACTCTTCCTCAAGAGCCATTACTAATTCGACTGTATCTAAAGAATCAGCACCTAAATCATCAACGAACGAGGCTTCTGATTTTACTTCATCTTCTTTAACGCCCAATTGTTCAACAATGATTTTTTTTACGCGTTCTTCTATGTTACTCATATTTCAGGTTTCCTTTACATACCTTTAAAAAAAAATAGCGGCGATAGTTTATTTAGGATATCCCCACTGTGCAAGCATAACCAATAAATTTAAGCGTGGTCAAACCACATCAATGTAAATTATTAGTTAAAAATTCGTATCTATCAACCGTTAATTGGTTATTTACATCATTAGTAGCCAATTAGTTGACCTATGCCATATACATACCACCATTTACGTGGATTGTTTCACCGGTGATATACGCGGCTTCATTTGAACATAAAAACGCCACTGCTGTCGCTATTTCGTCCACAGAGCCTAACCTATTAGCTGGTATATCTTTAAAAATTGCAGCTTTTTGTTCGTCAGTTAAATCCCGAGTCATATCAGTATCGATAAAACCAGGCGCTACTACGTTTACTGTGATACCACGTGACGCTATTTCTCTAGCCATTGACTTACTGAACCCAATGACAGCTGCCTTTGCAGCCGCATAGTTCGCTTGCCCAGCATTTCCAGTGGAACCTACCACAGAGCCAATTGAGACAATGCGACCATGCTTTTTCTTCATCATAGTGCGCATAACCGCCTTTGACATCTTAAACACAGATGTGAGATTAGTTTGTAAAATGTCATCCCACTCACTATCTTTCATTCGCATTAACAAGTTATCTCGTGTTATCCCCGCATTATTCACCAAAATATCAATCGTTGAAAACTCGCTCATAATCGTGTCTAGGCAATTTGCGATGTCATCTGGCTCGGTCACATTCAGTTTTACACCCATGCCGTTATTGCCAATCGCTTTCAAATAATCGGTAATTGCCTCTGCACCCCCATCACTTGTCGCTGTGCCTACTACAGTTGCACCTAACTTGGCCAGTTGCTCAGCAATCGCCCTTCCAATTCCACGGCTAGCGCCTGTGACTAAGGCAACTTTTCCAGTTAAATCGAACATATCTATCCTTTCTACTTTGTATGATTAAATATCGCTTGGTGTACTTACATTACTAAGTTCGATACTTTTATCTATTCTTTTGATAAGACCTGTCAGTACTTTTCCAGGCCCCACTTCTACTATTTTTGAAACCCCTTGAGTGCTCAAGTATTGAACGGTCTCAGTCCATCTAACCGGCATGTATAATTGCCTAACCAACGCGTCTTTTATGGCATCAGCATTGGATTCTACTTTTACGTCGACGTTATTGACGATGGATACGGTAGGACTATCGAACGGCAAAGTACTCAAGAGCTCTGCCAACTGTTCACTTGCCTCTTTCATTAATTCACAGTGAGACGGTACACTTACTGCAAGCGGCAATGCTCGTTTTGCACCTGCGACTTTAATTTTTTGGGCTGCCAATTCGGCCGCTTCACTTGTACCTGCAATGACCACTTGCCCTGGCGAATTATAATTTACAGGGGCAACTACTTGGTTAAGCTGTGCTTGTATACCTGCGCATATCTCGGCAATTTTATCATCGTCTAATCCAATAATTGCAAACATTGCACCATCGCCGGGTTTAACCGCTTGTTGCATGTATTTGCCTCTGGCATTGACTAATTTCACTCCCGTGGCCAAATCGATTACGTTGCCCGCCACCAAAGCCGTATATTCGCCTAAACTATGGCCGGCCATGAAATCTGGTTTAAACTCGGTTTCTATTTGAAGAACGTTTAAACACGCCACGCTTGCCGTCAACAATGCTGGTTGTGTAATTTCGGTTTGATTCAGCTTGGTTTTATCGTTTTGACAAATATCCCACAAATCCAAGCTTAATGCGTCGGAGGCCTCCTGAAATGCATTCACTACCGAAGGAAAGTTGTGATACATATCAGACAACATACCCTGTTGCTGGCTACCCTGACCAGGAAACACGCATGCTAGTTTACTCATAAATTGTCCTGTTTTTATTCTAATATTTTACTAATGCTGAAGCCCAAGCGAAACCGCCACCAAAGGCTTCCAATAATAAATTATGTCCTCTTTTTATACGGCCATCTCGTATCGCTGTATCAAGAGCAGTAGGCACAGTGGCTGCAGATGTATTGCCGTACTTCTCTAACGTAAGGATGACTTGGTCAAGCGACATATCCAATTTTTTTGCCGTGGCTTTGATAATTCTAAAATTTGCTTGATGAGGCACTAGCCAGTCCAAGTCTGACTTTTGCATATTATTCGCCGCTAGGGTCTGTTCGACTATTTCACTTAATTTGGTAACGGCCACCTTAAATACTTCGTTGCCTTTCATCGAGCCCCAGTTTTCATGCACTGAAGCCTCATCGCCTCGCGTAGGATTGCCCACTTTAAGAAGGTCTGAATACGATCCTGCCGCATTAATATGAGTTGACAGGATACCTGGCTCTTCGTTCGCCTCGATGATAGTCGCGCCTGCACCATCACCAAACAAGATCACCATACTACGGTCATTAGGATCAACCAAACGGCTCAGGCAATCCGTTCCTATTACTAAGATGCGCTTAACCATGCCGGTTTTTATGTATTGGTCGGCAACACTTAATGCATAACAGAAACCAGCGCATGCAGCCGCAACATCAAACGCTGGAATATTGTCCGCGCCCAACATCTTTTGTATTTCACAGGCTGAACTAGGTAACGCGTAACGGCCACTGGTAGTGGCGCAGACGATCATATCCAAATCTGACGCCAACAGGTTAGCTGCTTCTAACGCTACTTTAGATGCCTCATAGCCCATAGTTGCCGCGGTTTCGTTAGCGCCAATTAATCTACGTTCTTTAATTCCAGTGCGGTCTGTTATCCACTCATCGGAAGTATCGACCATGACTTCAAGGTCTGCATTTGTGCGTACATCAGAAGGAAAATAACTTCCAGTGCCAACAATTCGTGAATACATACGAATTAGTGCTCCATTAATTCTTGTTCTATTTTAGTTTTTATTTTGTCTGGAACAGCTTGCCTTGCCTCATTAACAGCAAGTTTTAATGCATAATAGCAGGCTTCAGAGGATGCGTTTCCATGACTTTTCACCACGGTGGAGCGCAATCCTAACAGACTAGCGCCATTATACTGGTCGGGGTTCATGCGCTGATATAGACTTTTTAATATTGGAAGCGATAATTTGCTCAAAAGTCGAGAAAAAAAAGTGTCTTTATTCAGATTCTTTAGTTCGTTAATAATAAATTTAGCAATCCCTTCACTCGCTTTTAAGGCAACGTTACCAGTAAACCCGTCTGTCACTATCACATCAGACTTGCCAGTGAAAATGTCATCGCCTTCGACGTAACCTATGTAATTGATGCTAGGGCATTCTTTAATAAGGCTGTCGGCATGTTTGACAAAGCTGTTACCTTTTATGTCTTCCTCACCGACGTTTAGCAAGGCCACTCTTGGTTGCTCAACCCCTTGAGACTCTCGCATAAAAACAGAACCCATGACTGCATATTGAAGTAAATTCCCAGCGTCATAACTCACTGAAGCGCCTAAATCTAATAATAATACTTTTTTATTTTTTTGAGTAGGCAGTAACGAACACAAGGCAGGCCTAGAGACACCCGTTATGGTTTTTAATACATAATATGCCATCGCCATTAGAGCCCCGGTGTTTCCTGCACTCACACACGCATCAGCTTTATGTTCATTGGTTAAATCAAGTGCTCTTCGCATACTCGACAGTTTCTTCTGGCGAATAGCCATAGCAGGTTTGTCAGCCATGTCGACTACTTGCTCGCAAACTTCATATTTGAGATTTGACTCTAGGCTAGCCAGAGCTTGTTTTGCATGAATTGAGGTTTGTTCATCACAGCAAATTATGGCATGGATGGATGTGTCATGAGACACTAACTTATGAATAGCATCAAAAAATACATGGGGGCCTTTATCGCCCCCCATGATATCAATTGCTAATGTGATATTCACTAATAAGCCTTATTGCTTATTTTTCAATCACTTTTTTACCTTTGTAAAAGCCATCCGCTGTCACATGATGACGAAGATGGGTTTCACCAGAGGTTGCATCTACTGACAACGTTGCACCAGTTAGTGCATCGTGAGAGCGACGCATACCGCGCTTAGCACGCGTTTTACGATTTTGTTGTACCGCCATTGGTTACTCCTAATCTCGCTTAAGTTCTTTTAAAACCGCAAATGGGTTTTCACGTACAGGATCCGTTTCAATTTCACCGAATTGTAAGTCTTTCGCCGCTACTGCGCAATCTTCATCTGAATGAAGGGCAACTATAGGCAACGATAAGATGAGTTCATCTTCTAACAACGCGAATAAATTGATTTCTCCATGGTCATTGACCTCAACCGGCTCATACACGTCGGGCAATAAATCTTGAGTGTCACTCCCCTGCACGGGAGAAAAACAAAATGCAGTATAAACAGCATGCTCAAATTCCTCATTGCACCTTTGACAAATTAACGTTACTTGAGCGCTTATATTTCCTTTAAAGTAAGTAAGACCCTGCGCGTCTTTTGCAAACTCCACTTTAACTGGAATCTCGTCACTCAATGACGCTACCGCCGAACTAAAGCGCTGCATGTCGCCCGCGTGATACAAACCGTCATAACTTGACCGTTTTTGCGCGCTTTTTACAGGATCTAGAACTTTGGGTAGTTTCACATTTGCCATAGCGCGCGCATGATATAGACTTGTAAGGCATTAGTCAAAGTATTTAATAGCCATAACCTACTTTTTAGCAGGAAGAACGCGTGTGAGTAGCTTACTAAAAATGATATATGTTAAAAGGGTTTATTGATTAAATATAGTGACATGCATTGAGATTAGCCCTAATGCAAATCAAGATTGGTTTATTATCTATCAGTCTAATTGAATATTCAGGCTCAAGAACAATTCTATAACCTTAAAATATTGTTTTTTCCGTTTTAAATATTAAACAAAGAGGTAATCATTTTATATGCATTGGTTGTTAGCGTCTTCATCTTCATATAGAGCGTCTCTCTTAGCCAAACTCAATGTAAAGTTTGATCAATCTTCCCCAGATATCGACGAGCGAGCGGTACAAGGTGAAAATGCTCTTCAACTTTCATTGCGACTAAGTTTGCTAAAAGCACTTCAAGTGGCTCAACACAATAAGCAGTTAGGCATTATTGCTTCTGACCAGACGGCACAAATTGTCCATCCAAAAGACATTCAAGGTACGCAAAAAAGGGGCACTACGGCTAATTGTTTGAACATGAACAGCAGTATTCTATCTAAACCACATAATCATGAAAATGCGGTAAAGCAACTATCAGCGCTTAGCAACAATGTGGCGGTGTTCTTAACCGGACTATGCGTTTTGTGTCCAATAAACAGCGTTTCTTCACAAACAACCATCTCTCGAATCAAAAATTTAAACACCTATTCACCAACGGATGGATTAACTTTTATCAACAACTTGTCTGACAATGATACTCAGCTCAATATTAGTTTGGAATTTTTAATTGATGTATGCGAGCCACACTCAGGCGGTCAACATATCTTCCATTGTCAGCTTTTGGCAGAGCCTTTTTTCGTTCACTTTAAAGAGCTTAGCCCTGAAAACATTCACAACTACATTGCATTAGAAAAACCGTTTGATTGCGCAGGTAGCTTTAAGTCAGAAGGTTTAGGCATTGCCCTTTTTAAAAAAATGCAAGGTGATGATCCTAATTCACTGATTGGGTTGCCATTAATCCGACTTCTTACATGCTTTAGCAATATTGGCTTTGATGTATTAACGTAAATTTATCCGAAGAACCAATAAGAAACCGAGATTGCAGCGAATATCCCTGCAAAATCCGCGGCAAGACAACAACCTACCGCATAACGGCTATGCTTGATCCCAACCGCCCCTAGGTATACTGCTAGCACGTAAAAAGTCGTTTCTGTAGAGCCCTGCATAACGGATGCTAAGCGGCCAGCAAAAGAGTCTGGACCATGAAATTGCATAGTCTCTATCATTAGCGCCCTGGCGCCTGAGCCACTTAAAGGTTTCATCATTGCGGTCGGCAAAGCGTCGACAAAGCGCGTATCAAATCCTAGAAGTCCAACCAAATAAGCAATTTGCTCTGATACGAATTCCATTATTCCACTGGCTCGAAGCATAGCAATGGCGACCAACATAGCCAATAAGAAGGGAATAATAGAAATAGCGACATCGAAACCCTGTTTTGCGCCTTCGACAAATTGCTCGTAAGTATTTTGCCCGCGTTTAAAACCAACCAATAACACTGCTACTATAAATGTTAATAGCGCAAAATTTGCAATAAGACTGGATTGAGACGCTAACTGGTCTGCGGCCAAGGTCGAAAAATACAATATAACGGACGCCAGTAGACTGAAAGCGCCAACTAAGTACAACAATACTACTTTATTGAAAAGGTTTATTCTCTGCACTAGGCAGGTCACAATAAGCCCTGTCAGTGTCGATGCGCTGGTCGCTAAAAGAATCGGAATGAACACATCGGTTGGTTGAGCAGCGCCTTGATCCGCTCTGTATAGAAACACCGCGATCGGAAACAAAGTAACCGAAGATGTATTGAGTACTAAAAACAGTATTTGAGAGTTCGTTAATGTGTCTTTTTGTGGCGCAAGCGTTTGCATATCCTGCATGGCCTTGATACCAAATGGGGTCGCCGCGTTATCCAAGCCTAAAATATTAGCCGACATATTCATTGTTATGCTGCCTAACGCGGGGTGGTCTCTTGGAATATCCGGCATGATTCGACATAAAAACGGAGCCAGTACTCTAGAGAATTTGGCCACCAAGCCTGAATTTTCAGCGACTTTGAAAATACCCAACCAAAAAGCTAACAGTCCAATCAATCCAAGCGCAATATCCACACTTGTTCTTGCCATTGATGTAACCGCGGACATAACGTCTTCAAAACCGCCTAAATCACCGGTTATTGCAACCTTGAAACAGGTAGCGATAAATGCACTGACAATAAATGCAAGCCAAATTTTATGAAGCATGGATCCCTCTTGTAATTATTATATTTCCAAAGACGCTTTATGCCATTTCATTAAGAATAGTAACCAAGATTGAAGCAAATATAAAATCTTGTTTTCATAGAATTTACTTATTTGCGTTCCATTTGCAATTTGTTTTGTTTGATACCACAGTAATTGCGCTTGATTTAATCGTTGACTTTGCACATAGTTTCATCAAACAAAAATCAAACATGTTGAAGACAAATCATGCCAAGACATCAAACCCAACGTCAAAAACAATTATCAAGAGCTAGGCTAACTGGACAAACAACACATCCTTCCGACTTCAAAAAGATTATTCGTTCTACCAACAGACAATGGTCGATTCTTTCACAGGGAGACTCTTGGTTTGATTACCCTAGAGAATTAGTAAACTTTCAACATGCCAATATTATGGATCACATTGTCAGCAAGCTGTTTGGTAAAGCAAATTTTTTGCGACTTGAAGACTGCGGCGCTGAAGCTCAATCACTGGCGAAAGAGGATCAATTTGATGACTTCTTGGAAGGCTTGCAAGTCAGTAACCTTGATTTTGTACTTTTGTCCATGGGCGGGAACGACTTTGCTGGTGAAGACGATATTGCTAATCATATATTGCCGGTGCCAATTACGGATTCTTCTGGAGCGGATTCTTATGTGAATAAACCCAATGTGGCGACCACTATTAACCACATAGAAAACTCTTATATTCAACATCTTGACGCAGTGATGAAATATCACCCAAAGGCCCAAGTGATCACGCATACCTATGACTATTTTCAACCATCCGATATTGGCGTGAGAATATTATGGGATTGCTTACAAATAATGGGGCCTTGGGTGTCCATTGGCATGCAGCATGTCCCAAGCAATCTGCAGTTGGGCATTGTAAAATGGCTGATGAATGAAAATAAAAAAATGCTTCTTAAGCTTGAGAACACATATAGCAATTTTCACGTAGTAGATACGCATGGCACGCTCATTCCGAATAATCACAAAGATTGGCTAGATGAAATTCACCCTACTCCCGAGGGCTTTGAAAAGGTGTCTCAGCAAATTTTTGCAAAGATGGCACAGTTAGATCCTAGAATAAATGAATAATAGTATTAGTCTCGCTTTGTATCTCAAGACCACTTTAGAACGGACAAATGCAAATATGAAATTACGATATGCCTTAGCTGCTTTAATTTGTTTTACATCTTTTAATGTCTTGTCATCGAACACTGAATTATTTAAAGGTTCGAACCCGTGGTCTGAGATCCGCAAGGAAAGATTAAACACTTTATTACCATATGCCATGAAAGAAGCTAACATTGATGCTTGGCTAATTATATGTCGAGAAAATGACAACGACCCAATGGCAAAGCATATTGGGTGCGAAAATGCAGGAAAAACCGCTGTATTTATATTTTATTTCAGTGAGAATACTCAAAACTTCAAATCGTTAGCTTTCTCGCCTATAGGTGAAGCAACCGCCTTAAACGACGTCAATATAGTGGACAGTGTGATCGAAGTGGCAAGAGATGCAAGTGCGATAGAAATGGCCACTGAATTTATTCACACTCAATCGTTCAAAAATATAGCCGTAAATAGTTCTGACACAAACCCGCAAGCCGACGGGTTAAGTCACTCTCAGTATAGAATGCTCACTGAGTATTTAGGTAAAAAGTACACCAACCTACTCATAAGTTCTGAAGATTTAATCTATGAATTTTTGGCAGTGAAACTGCCCGCTGAAGTTGAGATAATGCGCAAAGCCGCAAAGTTAACGGCTCAATGGCAAATAGAAGCATACAACACAATAATACCAGGTAGAACCACCGATTCAGATGTGGCTGAATATTTGAAACAAAAAATGAACGAATATGGCGTATTAGACGCGTGGGCACCGAGCCAAAACCCCAACGTAGTATCAGGCACTGACAGAGGACATAGCCACGCAACTGACAGAATTATTCAGCCCGGAGACGTAATCCAAACGGATTTTGGCATACGAGTATACGACACTTGGGTCACTGATATTCAACGTTTCGCGTATGTGCTTAAAGAGCACGAAACGACGCCTCCTGACGACATCGCATACTATTGGGAAAGTGCAAAGCAAGGCAGAGATGCCGCTTTTTCATCAATGCGCTCAGGCGCTACTGGATTTGAGGTAGATAGAGCACAAAGAGAGGTAATGGCAGCAAGGGGCTCTTTGCCAGTAATGTGGAGTACTGGCCATCCGGTAGGTTATGTGGCACATGACTCTGGGCCGGCACTTAATAGCAAATCTAATTATGCTAATAATCAAAAAACTCTAAAGCCTAATATGACGTTTGCCTTTGACGGTTTCTATAAATGGATCATGCCAAATGGTCTTCCAAAGACAATCTCCGTGGAAGAAATGGTCGTGATTAAATCAGACAAGGCTGAATATTTAATTCCTCCGCAGATGGATTTAATCTTAATTAAATCCAAACGGAGCCCTACCTCTAATGAACCAAATTTCTAATAAAAACCTTAAATGTAAAGTAATTGAAAAAAATACTTTATTTTTTACAGAAACTTAGGTTATATTAAATGTCCGATTGAATTTGTACGCGTCTCCCGACAAGCAAATGTGTGCGGAAGGAAGCAGTTCTGAAGAGCTTTTCATCATCTATGCTCTTTTTAAATCGGAAGTAAAAGTTAGCGCAAAGGCTCAGCAATGAGCCGTCCCCTAAGCCTGGAACAGTTTTGTTCCGGGCCTTTTTATTTTAGTGGCAATGACTTTTTTTGAGGGTTAACTTGCCGTAGTAAACCCTCTTGAACAGAGGATGCGACTAAAACCCCTTCTTTATTAAAAATTTTACCTTGCACTAACGCCCGACCGTTGCCACTAAATGGACTTTCCATTTCATACATAAGCCAATCATCAAATCTAAATGAGTGATGAAACCACATAGCATGATCTATGGTGGCAAGCCTCAGACTTTTGTCCTGAACAGCTAAGCCATGTGCCTGCAACGCTGTGCTTAAAAAATGATAATCAGAGGCATAGGCTAAACAAGCTTGATTAAGAGATATATTATCATTCAGTACATCTCTTCCTTTCATCCACAATTGACGTTTTGGGTCGCGCTTAACGGCATTGAAAGAGTGGGCTCGATTAATAGTACGAATATCAACGGGCCGATGATATGGCAAAGCATCTTTCATCCGAGAAGACAGTTTTCCAAAGTTATCTTCATAAAATTGAATATCACTGGTTACGTCATCAGGAACTGGCATCGCAGGCGGGCTTGCAAATTGATGAGTTAAGCCTTCTTCAGGTTTTTGAAATGACGCGGTCATGTAAAATATTGTGCGCCCATTTTGTATGGCCCTTACTCTCCTTGCCGAAAAGCTATTTCCGTCTCGAACGTTTTCAACATCGAAAACAACCGGCTTGCTAGCATCTCCAGGCAATAAAAAGTAGCTGTGAAAGGAGTGAATGCGCCGGTCATCTAGTACAGTGTTATATGCCGCCATCACAGATTGACCTAACACTTGGCCGCCATAAAGCGCTCTAAAGCCTAAGTCCCAACTCTGCCCTCTGTACAAACCTTGTTCAATTTGCTCTAGCTCGAACAAAGAAGGTAACCTTACGTCCGTCATTTTGTTTCCTTTTTATTTTTATTCAATGTTGATTGCATCGAACCATACAATATTTGAATGTTGACCTTAGAATTTCGTTCAAAAACCTTACAATTACTTTATGCTATCTAGTTGTTTTGGATTCCTAGGGTAGTATTTTTCAGGCAAGCTATTTTGCTGTTCAAAAAACCGCGTATCTTTGTAAGGAAGCTTCATAAACCCAGATATACCTAAACCTTTTATTTGCGAAATAAGAGATATGATGTCTTTCAACAAGTTTTCAAACCCTTCTGATTGGCTATGATCCAACAGCGTATAATAATTGTGTATTTTCAAGTGTTTTGGCAGCGCTTCAAAAATTATGCATCCGGTATGATGAATGCGATTTAACTGATGTATTTTTTCAAGCATGGGCTCTGGTAATTTTAATAACTCATCTGGATCATCACCGTCTTCAAAATAAGAGTGAGTTCTAGATTCATCTTCTGAAATAGATATTTTACTCAATTCATAGGGTATGCACATGTCTTTTGATGGAACAAATTCTTCGTTTTCATTCTTGCGCTCTATGTGAAGTGTATTTTTCGCATTGAACATACAAGACTTAAAGATACCCGCTCCTTTAATTGCTCTGGCTAAATTGATCATATTGTCGACCGAGCGATCAAATGAATATTGCATATCCGGATTATACAATTTTAAGGAAGAGTCCACGTAAACTCCGTTTTCCTGCCATTTAATGGCAAGCCCACCTACCACGGGATACTTACCTAGACGACTTACCGCTGATATAAAGGCTTTTTCTGTTTCCCCCATGCCGTGAAGATAGTTCTTATAATAACGTTCGAACTGCGCATCATTTACATACTGTAAATGTTGGTTGTCAAAACCCTCTTGATTTCGAAGAAATGATCGACGAGAACTATACACCACAGTTTCTATGTCTTTGTGTTCTTTACTGATCCACGTTGGAAGCAAGCAAATTGAATGATCGGTATGATCACTTGCAAACACCATATTTCGCCAATATTGATAATTATTTAAAAGATAATCACCGGCTTTATTTCGAAGATTAGGGTCGTTAGACATCATAGCCTCTAAACATTTTGCAAGCGCTTTTGGCAGCCCTAAACTGGTGGGTTTCAACACAAACCGCCCAAACCTAGAGGATTGACCTGAAGATAGCGCATAAATAGTACTGGCCAAACCTTGTTCATCGAAACGCGGAGACGACAACTTTCCATTTAACTGATCATCGCCTATAAAATACACATCTCCTAGTCGAGCATTGGTTTGCTGCATATCTCCAGACATAAGATCCATCACATTGTTCGCTACCGCATGGCCATGTTCATCTACTTGAGCAAACACACTCGATCCCCAGTCAATCAACATTAAAAAACCAGTACCTTTGTCAAACACTATATTTGATGGCTTTACGTCTCCATGCACAATAATTTTTTTTTCACCCGATTGATGGTATTGCCTTAAGGCCAACAAAAGATCGCAGAGTTTAATTAGTATTTTCATCAGCATTGGCACTTTAATTGGTCCATGCAACAAAGAATATTGCTCAAGATCTATACCAGGGGCTCGTTGCATCGCCAAAATAGATTGTCTTTTTATTTTTTGAAATGCCACCACTTTTGGAATATTTTCATGCTCCAGTAAACCTTGCATGAAAGCTTCTTCTTCAAGCCTGTCTTGAATATGTTGAGGGAGCGTTACTTTTGAAAATTTAAACACTCGCTCTTCACCCAGCGCATTAATGCCAGCGAAAGCAAATCCAAATGCACCTTTGCCAATTAGCTCTACTTTTTTATATCCCAACTTTTTTAGTTGACGCTCACATAAAGCAAACCAGTCTTTTAATTTCTTAGCGTCTTTGTGAGACAGCAAATATACCGACTGGTCATCAGGAATGTAAAAATGTTTAAGGGTAAGTTCGTTCATAACATGACTCAATCAGAAGACTTAAGCACTTTAACATAACTCAACTCCTGACAAAGCTGAGAGGACGCTTTTACGAACACTTTTAGTAACTTACTTAACTGGTCTTCTATTTGATAAGGAGAATTTATCAACAGCATACCAGAGCCATACATCCCTATATGTTTACTGGGCTCGTATTTCGCCCATCTCATATCCACCACTGTAGAATTTATTGTAGAGGTAATCTCTTGTATCAATTTTTCTGACAATCCATGTTTTGGAATTGCTTCTATTTGATCTGTCTTGCGGTTGATTCTTACAGAGGAAAGCAATGGATACCAAAGAGCGAAAATGCCTTGAGGCCATTTTTTCTCAGCTTTTATCAAACTTGCCAATACCTGATCATATTCATTTGCTTGTTCATAAGGTGGGTCAATTAAGACAAGACCTCTATTCGGTTTAGGTGGAAGCAAAGCATTTAACAGTTCAAAGCCATTTTGATTATGGACATGCACACTTTGTCGTTTTGTCGTATGTTTGAGTGATTCGAAAATATTTGGATGCAATTCATTTAGATGGATTTGACACTTTGATATCAATGTTTGTTTGGCTTCACTGGATATGTCCAATTGTTTGTCCAGATGCCGATTTATGAACAAAGGCAATATACTGGCTGAACCAGGGTACTGATTGTTTTTATAAAAATCTTTCGCCAGTTCAATGTAAGTTTGAAAACTTTTCTCGTTGACTAAGTTTTGAAAGTGTTTTTCTACTTCATTTTCATCTTGTTTTTGCTTGCCTAGTGCATACACACCGTTTCCAGAATGAGTATCCAGACAAAAAAAGGGCTTTGGTTTTTGTAGTAACTTGTCAAGCAGAGCGCATAAACATGAGTGTTTTAGTAAATCTGCATGATTCGCTGCGTGAAATGAATGTTGATAACTTAGCAACGGGGATCCTTATTTAACAATACCAGTGATGCATATCATAATTTAAAACAACGGTCTTATATTTAAATTTGGCACTTTTTTTTTAAGTCGTGGTTAAACACATCCTCCTATCGAGCGTCAATAATCAGTATAAGGTCCTAATGACATTTAAAACCGACGAGACGCATAATTGCAATATTTCGCCTAAGACGAGGGCTCAGAACATTTCTTGCGAAGTGTGAATTACAGGCTTCCTTAACTTTAGCATACGAAGTTAACACACCAAATAAATTCAACAAACAAGCCGACTTTAGACGTGTCAATTTCTCTAGTTCCTTGTTCTAACGCTACAAACATAGGTGCAGAACTAGTCTTTTATGCGACTTGCTACGTTAATAAAACTATAATTCTTTCGCATTTAATTCATCAGGCATATTTGCATTTTTCAAAAAAAGTTGGAAATGCCGTATTCGCTTATAATTAAGTCGCACAAAGGATATCAATATTTGATAAAACCATATATTAAAAACTTATCGTCGTCAGAAATACTCGTGCAAGGATATTTGTTTTTTTTATTAATAACATTTTCCTTACTGTGCATACCTAGTTTTCAGACGGTTGATGTTAGCTTAATGGACACTTTATTCATTGCTACCTCTGCTGTGTCAACCACGGGCTTAGTGTCGGTTGACCCTGGAAGCCACTATGAATTTGCGGGTGAGTTAGTCATTCTTTTATCCATCCAGATCGGCGGCTTGGGCTATATGACGTTCGGCTCGCTCATTTTATTGTCGTTTAAAACAAAAATGTCAAAAGCTTATCTAAAATCTACTTTAGGGTTGAGCAGAAAAGACTTCGCACTCCCGAGTGATTTTAACGTGAGCGGTTTTATTAAAAAGGTCTTTATTTTTACCTTTGTGGCCGAAGCAGTTGGGGCAATAGCTCTGTATGGATATTTTGTTGAAGCAAACGTTGAGAACCCCATCTGGTCAGCTATTTTTCACAGTATTAGCGCATTTTGTACTGCTGGCTTTAGTCTTATGGCCAACAGTTTCGAATCTTTTCAGGGGCACATTGGCATCAACCTAGTGCTATCTGTGTTGTCTTTGCTAGGTGGCATTGGCTTTATTGTGTTTGTTGATGTATATACTGTCATAAAAAATCGCGACAAATCACTGCATTTCACAACCATTGTCATTTTACAGGTTACCCTAACAACGCTGATTTTGGGAACCTTATTCATTGGGTTGCTTGACCAACAAGTTGCCGCCTTAGCAAACAAAGAGCGCTGGTTAGTTGCATTTTTCCAAACAATGACAGCAACCACTACAGTAGGATTTAATACCTACCCCATCGCACTAATGAGTACTGCAGCAATATTTCTGTTGTACTTTTTTATGCTCTTTGGTGCAGCGCCGTCAGGTACAGGTGGTGGACTAAAATCCACCAGTCTAGTCGCATTGATTGGCATCGTCAGAAGTACGATTAAGCAGCGCAAAGCCATCAGCTATGACGATAGAAAATTGCCTAGAGAAAAATTACAGTTAGCGAGCAGTAGTTTTATCTTCGCGATGATGTTGATTTTTGTTGCCACTATCAGTCTTACCTTAACCGAAACAGCGCCTATAGAATGGGTATTGTTTGAAGTTTTCTCAGCTCTTGGCACCGTGGGACTAAGCATGGGGTTAACAGATGAGTTAAGCGACATTGGCAAACTAATTGTGATAGTGCTGATGTTTATTGGTCGTGTTGGCATTTTGACCTTTGGTATTTTCTTTGCTCTGGATGAAAGAGACGAAGATTGCAAAGATGAGGACGACATTGTTTTATGACACTGCTATTTAGCACTTAACAATAAACGACCCCGATTATAACAATGTAAATCATCAACTAAATCGTCGAAGACATGGTTTAGTTCGATAAGATTAATTTGCACTTTTTGATTTGATGTGACCCCACCGACAGTCCCAGCTGATTACATTCACACATGTAGATGTACTATAAGACAAGGTCAATGAATTGAAGATTTCATAGACATTATTTATCCTGCAATGGCATTCGAATCAATAAAGTAGTAATCTTTTAATAATAAACAGATTAACAAAAATCACTAATAATTCGCGAAAATCGCCAAAAAAAATCATAGTTACTTTTTATATCATTAATTATTTCAATAGGTTACTGGTGGCGCTTATTTTGCTATCCAAATATTAAATAAGAAATAACAGTAAGAAGTGATAAGTAATACACGTTAACTAAATTATGTCAAAATGCTCTTTATTTTTAATAAGCGTTTAAATAAATAACATCGTTATGTACGAATAAAGAATAATGAAAAGGGATTCTTATGAACAGAAATGTCGTTGCTATAGTGGTTGTCCTATCTGCAATTGCTGGGGTCAAAGGTACTCAATTTTTATACAATGAAATTTCCGGCAACAGTGAGGTGATAGATTCACAAGATTGGGAAAGTCGAGAGCTCATCAACAGACGTGCGATCCAATCGCTTCAAATGGGTGCTCCGCTATCACAAATAACTGAAAACATGGGCACAGCTGATTTTAATGAAATACTTAAAAGCGGTAATGAAAATTATCAAGTGTTATATTATCGCACTCAAAGAACTACTGAAGACGGTATGACAACAAAGGATGAGTGCACGCCACTAGTATTCAGTGGACAAGTATTGGTTGGTTGGGGGCATGAGTTCTTCAATTCTTTGTAATAAATTGCTAGGCACCTGAAACAGCCTAGATACCGCACTACCCATTTTTGCAAAATAACCTTGGAGGGCAGGCTTTAGTTCATTAAACCAGCCCCATAAATATGTTGCACATAAAATTTCACTCGAGCATTTATTAACCTACATTCAATGTGCTAATTTATATCAAACATTAGCGAACCCATACACTCATGTCTGCCCTTATTTTTGCGTATCTTCCGATAATCCTGTTAATTTATTTGATGACCAAGAGTCACCCTGTCGCATCTTCTAAAGCCTTGCCTTTTGTGGCCTTATTTACTTTTTTCGTCCTCCTTTTTGTTTACAACGCAAATTTTGAATTACTCGTAGCGAATGTCGTCAGTGGCTTTCTTTTGGCTTTTACACCAATAAGCATTATTGCTGGAGCGATATTTTTATTTAAATGCATGGAAGTGACGGGATCATTAGACGTGATCAAACAATGGCTAAACACGATTAGCTCTAACAAAGTAGCAGAGTTGATGATTATAGGCTGGGCGTTTGCGTTTTTAATTGAAGGCGCAAGCGGTTTCGGTACTCCTGCAGCTATTGCAGCTCCAATTTTATATAGCCTGGGCTTCCCAGCGTTAAGAGTGGCTATATTTTGTTTAGTAATGAATACCATCCCCGTGAGCTTTGGTGCGGTGGGCACCCCCATTTGGTTTGGATTTTCAGTGATAGATTTGACACCAGATGAACTGTCAGATGTCGCGTACAGAGCTGCATTAATCAATACCATTGCAGCGCCCATAGTGGTCTTTTTAGGGCTTGCTGCAGTGATAAAAGACTATTCATTATTGTTCAGAAATAGCATTTTTATATTGTTATCTGTATTTGCCTGTACCATTCCACATTTGCTTTTGAGCCGCGTAAGTGTTGAATTTCCGTCTCTTGTGGGTGGTTTTATTGGATTAATCATTACCGTACTTTTAGCAAAATATAATATAGGCTTATCGAAGCAAGCAGACAACATTGGTCTCCCTTCAACGCATAGATTTAACAGTAAAGCGTTGATAAAGGCCAGCTTCCCGCTATGGGGCACGGTTTTATTGCTTGTTATCACTAGGATCAAAGAGTTTCATTTAAAAGACTTATTACAACTTACTGAGCCGAATTTAAGCCTAGATCTAGGTTATTTGGGCGTGTTTCAAATAAGTGCCTCCTTAGTACTCTCTATTAGCGATATATTCGGACAAGGCGTAAACTGGCAACACAGTCTATTGTACATTCCATCTTTATTACCTTTTATATTTATTGGGATAAGTACCTTATTGCTATATAGGTTTAAGAGTAAGAGCGAAGTATTTGCGGTAACTGCGAGCAGACTAACGGGACCTGTGCAAGCGCTAATAGGCGCGTTGATTTTTGTGAATTTAATGATGCTTGGAAACGCAGACTCACCTGTTTCTAAAATTGGTAATCATTTGGCTAGCCTCTCGCGAGAGCATTGGGCCTTCTTTTCACCCTTTCTTGGAGCATTAGGATCTTTTTTCTCTGGCTCAGCCACTATTTCGAATTTAACCTTTTCTGGCATTCAAGTGTCGATAGCCGAACAATTGGAACTTGATAAGACCAAAATTTTAGCACTCCAGTCAATAGGCGCATCTATGGGCAATATGGTGTGCATTAACAACATAGTTGCGGTTACCTCCATTCTTGGGATCCTTGGAAAAGATGGAGAGATACTCAAACAGACATTTCTAATTATGCTTGGCTATGGGGCGATAGCGGTAGCGTTTAATATGATTATTACTTAGGTCACCTAACCTAGAAAATTTGAGTGTTAGAATCACACGCTTTGATGGTCAATGTTAAGGTTATGGTCTATTAACGTGAAGCTTCAGTCGTAAAGAGAGTTGTAAGGCAATATAAACTACCCAGCGACTCAAGTGCAATGGATTGTCTCTTTATGTAATCGATATACCCAATAGATTCAACATACACCATTTCTATTCAGTTTTTTGAACGATAAATTCGTTATCAAAAACTTGAAAATTGCGCAAAAGCCCCTGTTTATTATTATTGTTCAAAGGCTTTCACGCGTTGACTTATCTTAAGTACATCAGCATTTTTTCTGGATTAGCTAAGTAATCCGTCCACAAATTGTTAAATTTCACCATAGTGGCTCCGTCTATTACGCGATGGTCTGCAGACCAATTTACGGACATGATGTTGCTAGCGAACACTTCGCCATTAGCCCGAAATCGAGGCAGTTTTTGAGTTTTACCTAAGGCAACAATCGCAACATTAGGTTTATTTATAATAGGCGTTGCCGTAATTCCACCAATTGCTCCAACATTTGAAATACTGATCGTGGTATTTGACAAGTCTTGATTTGACAGTTTGCCGTCTCTGGCTTTGGTAACTAACTGGTTAAACTCAAGTGCTACATCAAAAAGTGATTTAGACTCTACGTGTTTAATATTCGGCACAAGCAATCCACTTTTGGAGTCTACCGCAACACCAATATTGTGTGCGCCTAGGTAGGTTAGCTCTGTCGCCTCATCGTTCAAACGGCTATTAACGATTGGATATGATTGCATGGCTAATGATAGCGCCTTGACAAAAAACGGCATATAGCTGAGCTTTTGATCCTTTTTTGCAAACGACTGTTTTAAATCTTCTCTTAAGCGAATTAAGTTATCCATACACAGTTCATCGCTTACTGAAAAATGCGGAATAGTGCTCACACTTGCCACCATCTGTTTTGCCATGGCGGCCCTTATCCCTTTAATGGCTTCTACCCTGTCATTGTCCGATTTTTCTTGGTTTGGTGAACCCGTAACGCTTTTGGCGTCTGCATTGCTTGTGCTAACAGCATTTTGACGATGTTCATTTCTTTTAACCCTAGCATTTTCTATCGAGTTTAATACGTCCGCTTTCAGAACTCTGCCCTTTGCTCCACTGGCTTTGACATTTGCCAAATCAATATTATTCTCTCTTGCTAGACGTCTCACCGCTGGACTGGCGATGGCTTTACCAATGTCCAGAGGGGGAGTAAAATTTTCGCCTTGTTTAGCTTGATCAATATTATCGCTGGAAGCTTTTTGGTTTGGCGATGAACTCATGTGTGAGCCGTGTGACGGCGTTTTAGCACTTTGTACATCGTCTTGAAGCGCTTGGTCGAAAAGCTTTGAATGCACTGCCGCAATATCACCTTTTTGATAGTGCAATTTAACGATTTTACCCGGGTGCTTAGCAGGGATTTCAACGATTGCCTTGTCTGTCATCACTTCAACAACCACCTGATCTTCACTAACAAGATCCCCTTCTTTTATATGCCATTGCATAATTTCGCATTCAACAATGCCTTCACCAATATCCGGTAAAATAAAACTTTCAATCTGCCCCGATTCTGACAGTTCAGTTTTTCCTTTGTGTTGAGTTGTCTCAAAAGATTGCTCTGGACGATCGTCTGTTGATTCTGCTTTAGATGATGAGACATTATTTAAACTTTGCGACTCGCTAATAGAGGCATCATTCGCGCTATCCATTGCAAATAAAGGAGCGTGTACCTTGGCAATATCTCCCTCTTTGTAGTAGAGCTTAGACACTGTTCCACTGTGCATAGCTGGAATTTCGACCGTAGCTTTATCTGTCATTACTTCCGCTACTACTTGGTCTTCTTTGATTGCATCGCCCTCAGAGACTTTCCATTGCAGAATTTCGCACTCAACAATGCCTTCTCCAATGTCAGGTAAAATAAAATCAGTCATTTATCATGCCTCAGTAATCTAACGTTCGTTTAATGGCTTCATAAGTCTTTAAATGGTCTGGCATATATTCCTTTTCATGAGCCAATGGATAAGGCGTGTCTAGCCCACATACTCTAGCAATGGGCGATTCTAAATATAAAAAACACTCTTGCTGAATAGTGGCTGCGATTTCACTTGCGAACCCGCCTGTTAAAGGGGCTTCATGATTTATTAATAAGCGATTAGTTTTATAAACCGATTGACAGATTGTTTCGGCATCCCAGGGCAAAATGCTCTGTAAGTCTATAATTTCACAGCTAATATTATCTTTCTCAGCTAATTCTGCCGCCTTTTCTAAGGCGTCTACTTGAGCCCCCCAAGCTACTAATGTGATATCTGAACCCTCTTTAACAATATCCGCTTTTCCAAGCGGTAATTCATAATCGGATTCGGGCACTTCACCTACCGATGCTCTATATATTTTTTTAGGCTCCATAAATAAAACTGGATTGTCATCTCTAATGCTCGATAACAATAAACCTTTCGCTTGATATGGATTTCGAGGGATCACGATTTTCATCCCAGGAATATGAGCGAAAAACGCTTCGGGCGATTGGGAATGGTAATGGCCCCCTGCAATGCCACCTCCATAGGGTGTTCGGATGGTTAGTGTCCCACACGAAAACTGTCCTCCAGAGCGATATCGCCATTTCGACGTTTCATTTACGATCTGATCAAAAGCAGGGAATATATAATCTCCAAACTGTATCTCAGCGATGGGGACAGAGCCTTGTGACGCTAAACCATTAGCAAAGCCGATAATGCCTTGTTCTGTGAGTGGAGTATTAAAACAGCGTGTTTTTCCGAACTTCTGCTGTAGATTAGACGTGGCTCTAAATACCCCTCCAAAATGACCCACGTCCTCTCCAAAGACCATTACTCGTTCATCTTGCTCCATTGCCGAGATAAGCGCGCTGTTGATTGATTGTAATAAATTCATCTTAGCCACTTATTTTACCTCCCGGCCGTCTTTGGATAATGTTCAGGATACTTTGCAATATGTGCTTCAAGTTCGGTTAGCTGTTTTTTCAAATGCCAAGGAGGAGTGTCATATACATCCTCTATAATATCCTTAAGAGGATTAACCGAAACCTGCTCTGCTTTTTTAAGTTCTTTTAGTATTTCTTCTCGGGCTGCTTCCTTAAACTTTTCTAGTGCTTTGTCATCTAAAAATCCTTTTTTACTCATCCATTTCTTAAACCTTTCGATGGGGTCTTTCAATTGCCACTTAGCTTCTTCTTCTTTACTTCTATAACCACTTGGATCGTCAGAAGTACTGTGCGCCGCCAATCGATAAGTCATGGCTTCAATAAGCACTGGGCAGTTTTCTTTCAATGCAATTTCTCGTGCTTTTTGGGTCGCTGCATAAACGGCAAGCACATCATTGCCGTCTATTCGAATGGTACGTACACCGTATCCTATGCCTCTAGAGGCTATGCCGTCACCGGCAAATTGCTCTTCTGCAGGTGTTGAAATTGCATAGCCATTGTTTCGACAGAAAAATATAACGGGGCAATTAAGCACCGCAGCCATATTTAAACCAGCGTGAAAATCGCCCTCTGAGGCAGCGCCTTCTCCAAAAAAGCAAATGGTGATCGCATCGTTTCCAGCCATTTTTTGTCCGTATGCATATCCAGATGCCTGAGGAATTTGTGTGCCTAGAGGGGATGATATCGTCATGAAATTAAGCGTCTTATCGCCGTAGTGGATGGGCATTTGCCGACCTTTATTGGGGTCAAGTTGATTGCTGAACATTTGATTCATAAATTGTTCAGTCTTGTACCCTCTGTAGACTAATGCGCCTTGCTCTCTGTATTGTGACATAATCATGTCATGTTCAGATAACGCGGCAGTCGACGCAACGGTAGCCGCTTCTTCACCTTTGCTGGCAAGATAAAAACTGATGCGACCTTGCCGTTGGGAAGCTATCATCCGTTCATCTAGCAACCGAGTATATTCCATGCTTTTGAGAATTTTATTTGAAAGATCTCGATCAAGATGAACACTGCAGTCCGGATCGGTTTCCTGTCCCGATTCGTTAAGTATTTGTACCATCGGTATTTCTAGCAAACCATTTTCGATAAGGTCGACCTTACTAACCACCTTAACACCTAATAAATGATTGCGTTCTTTTGGCAGAGCCTTGTTATTTTCTTGCATTTCTACCATCCCAAAATCAACTAACGCGAAGATTAGATTGTATTATCGAACACGAGGTTAAAGATTCTAAAAATCACCGTCGCGATAAAAGACCTAAATTATGCATACTATAGTAGTAAAGGATGAATCATGCTGTATTGCTAAAAGCGGATGTTAGTGGAAGTAAAGAATGATAATTGTAACATAATAGAGCTCAATAAAGGATAAACATTCTAAATGTTATAAAGTTGTTCTAATTGAGAAACATTTCATTAAATAAATTGGTCAATCTAGTGTCATGTTTGTCATTTAAAATATTTAAAAATGAATTTTGAAACGAGCGAGACCGAGAACAATTTGTCTAACACGTGGATAAAAACAGCACTAAATGCAAATAACGGCATAGAATGTGCTAACAGCTAGAATGTGCTAACAGCATAGGATGCATGAAATGTGCAATCTATTCATTTATTAGAATATGCATAAATGAGGACGAGCTTATCAGGGCATGCCACTTCAGTGGTTCAGGTTCATTGATTGATCGTGTTATCTAATACAATCATAAAAATAAATATTGGGAGTTGAGACGGGTATCGTCAATTTCAATAAAGCTTTTAAATTAATGGGCAAAGTCCCTATATAAATACATTTTATTTTTTCAAGGTTAAGCTTATACGATTAGGTTTAACTCACTATCGGAGAGTTTGATGTCGAGACCTCTTTTGCGAAAATGCAAATTTCTATCAAGCGTACTATTAACATGCGTGAGTGTTTTGACCGTGTCTGCTGTTGCACAGACAGTCAATACATTGGACCAGGGTTTACAAAAATCTACAATTGCGTCACATGAATCAAAAGTAACGCGGCAATTTATACACCCTGGCAAAACACAATATTTGCCGCCTAAACGCTTTCAGTATGAAAATGACTTAGGCGACGACAAGTATACGTATATATTTGAATTACATGAAGAATCGATAGCTCAGAATGAAAAATCCAAAGCTCAATTACAGCTAAATCGACTCAGTAGAACTCGAGTTGAAACTAACAGCATTAATTCTAAAAATAGCGTAATTGCCACCCAGCGTGAAAAAATTAAGTCGCAACAACGAGCATTCTTAAACCAAGCTTCGAAGCTTCTCAATACTCATAAAGTACTCGCAAAATATGAGTTTGCTCTAAATGGATTGGCGCTCAGGCTGACTCAAGAGCAAGCCTTTCAACTGTCTAAATTATCAATGGTAAAGCAAGTTACTAGAGAAAAAATTCATAAACTTTATACTGATAGAGGCCCCACTCTCATAAATGCCCCCGAAGTTTGGACTGCCGATAATTTACCAACTCAACTTCCCAACCAAGGCGAAGGAGTCATTGTCGGTATTATCGACTCGGGTATTAATACGGACCATCCGTCATTTGCAGAAGTGTCAGCAGATGGTTACGTTCACTCTAATCCTTTTGGTAGCGGCAATTATCTAGGAGACTGCGCTGGATTGTTTCCACAACTTTGTAACAACAAATTGATTGGCGTGTACAGTTATCCTGTCATAACTGACGTATACAGTGACACTAGTGTATTTCCTCCAAATTTACCTAGAAACGGTGAAGATTATGATGGACACGGCTCTCACGTAGCAAGCACTGCTATAGGAAACATACTTACCAATATCAACGAAGTATTGCCGGTCTTAGGTGAGGAAGAAAATGACGGAACACCTACTGGTTTTGTGATTGAACAGTTGTCGGGAGTCGCTCCAAGAGCGAACGTTATCTCTTATCAAGTGTGCTATCCGGGCAGTTCAGATGACAACGATACTTATTCCAATTGCGTTACATCAGCCATACTTCAAGCAATTGATGATGCTATCGCTGACAGCGTAGATGTTATTAATTTTAGTATAAGTGGAGGAGGCGACCCTTGGTCTGATGCAACTGAAAGAGCATTTTTAAATGCAAACAGCGCAGGCATTTTTGTGGCAGTGTCGGTCGGGAATTCTGGACCGCAACAATCCACATCAGAAAAGTCAGCACCTTGGTACACCTCTGTGGCATTCAGTGAACACGGGCGAGATAACCAATTCGCTAAATCTCTTACAAACTTCACGGGTGGCACAAGCTCTTTAGCAGACATACCGGGACAAAGTAATACAGGTTCGTATACTGGACAGATTGTATATGCGGGTGATTTTTCAAACCCAAATGATCCAGGCAGAGATCCTGCACAATGTCTTCAACCTTTCCCAGTCGGAACCTTTAATGGTGAGATTGTGGTATGCGACAGAGGCGAAATAGCCCGTGTAGAAAAGGCTGAGAATGTTGCGAACGGTGGTGCCGGTGGATATGTATTAGCTAATGTTGATGGTGGAGAGACTTTTCTTGCTAACGATGCTTATGTGATACCAGGTATACATATAAATGCAGAAAACGGTAATAGACTAAGAGCATGGTTGAATAGCGGAAGCAACCACACGGCCACTATCACTCAGGCCGAGTCGGTACAAGTCATTGATGAGAGTAGAATAGACGTATTAGCGAGTGGCTCGTCGAGAGGTCCTAACGAACAGATCAGTACGCTGGTACCCACCGTCACTGCACCGGGCGTCGATATCTACGCAGCTTTTGCCGACGAACAATTCGGTCGAGATGGTGACAGAGAACCTGCTGCTTCTGATTTTAATTATTTAACGGGCTCATCTATGTCAAGCCCACATGTAGCTGGTGCTGCCGCCTTAATAAAGGCGGCCCATCCTACATGGAGTCCTGATGAAATTCGTTCGGCTTTATCACTTACTGCAACCACTAATGTGAAAAAAGAAGATGGTGCCACCCAAGCGGATTTCTTTGACATGGGGGCTGGACGCATACAGGTTGATAAAGCAGTTACTTCTGGCTTGATTATGGGAGAATCAACGACCAATTATCTAAACGCCAATCCACTTATTGGAGGCGATCCTAGAACACTGAATCTACCGTCAATTACTGACGACGCATGTGAAGTTACTTGTGTCTGGCACCGAACGTTTACCGCAACGACCGATGCGACTTGGACATTTGAAAGCGAATCAATTAGCGATGGTATTGCCGTTAGCGCATCTCCTTCAAGCTTTACTCTATTAGCCGGCCAGCAACAAACAGTCATGTTTACGATTTTGAACGAGCTGATTGATACCCAAAACTATTCATTCGCTCTTGCTCGATTTACATCTCCTGGATTACCCGATGCCCATATTCCTATTAGCGTGTTAACTACCGTAGGAGACTTTCCAAGAGAAGTAACCATTGAGGGTCGTAGAGACATTGACTCAATACTGTTAACGGATCTTGAGTTAATAGAAATAGCTGATTTTTCAACAACTGCCTACCTACCGGTTAAACCGACTTTGGTTCAAGGTAATATTCGCGAGGACAGCAATAATGATTATTCTGACAATTTCAACGATGGTGTCAGTTTAACTGAGGTGACTACCCCAGATGATGCTATTCGATTAACGGTTGAGCTCACCTCCTCAGAGGCATTTGATGCTGACTTATACGTTCTATTTGACGAAAATGAAGATGGCTCAGTAGACCTAGTAGAGGAAGTAGCAAGAAGTCAATCTTCTGGCAATCAAGAAACTATCATTATTGATAACCCATTAGAGGGCACTTATTATATCGCTGTGCATAATTTCTCTGGCAGAAATACAATAGGTGATGATTTCGAGATGCAGTACGCAGTCACCACGAAAACCTTAGCCTCTGATGAATTATTCATCAACGCCCCAGCAAGTGTGAGCGCTAATCAGCCATTTAATATGCGCATTGGATACAACCTCCCCAGCAGCGAAGTAAATGATACGTACTACGCAGCCGTCGGATTGGGTAATAACGAAGGTGAAAATAACCTTGGGTTTTTGCACGTAGAGATTAACCGGCAAGCAGATGACGTTTCTATAGAAGGCGTTCCAGTAAGAATTGATCCTCTTCAAAGTGCAACATTTACAATTGTAGTTGAGGAAAATCCAACCAATGAGATTAGACGTTATGAGGTCTTATTGCCTGTTCCCGTTGGCACAGAGATAGTCGGCTTCACAACGGGATTTGATGCAACTTTTAATAATAATCAAGTGCGTTGGGAAATATTACAAAATCCAGGCACAGCCAATTCAGTTAATTTGAACGTTGAAATAAAAGCATTGGCTGGAATAAACCCTGGGCCAATTGATATTTTTGCTACCAGTCGCTTGCTGGATCAGAATTTCAGCGAACTTGAAAAAACCAATCCGGTTGATTTTATTCAAATTGAGGGGCCACCAACCATTGATTTTAATGGAAGTAACCAAGGGACATTGAGCATTACAGAAACTCGCCAATTAAACATCCCTGTCACTATTGTTGACCCTAATAACGACAATTTAAACATAGTATGGACGCAAACATCAGGTCAGAGTGTCAATATTATAGAGACTGAAAATAACTTTTTAATTACCGCTCCAACCGTAGAAGCGGATACTCAACTTACTTACGACGTTACTGCTATCGACCCAAGTGGGAATGTGGCCAATGGGTCTCTCATTGTGAACGTGTTAAACAATCAATCACCCGTTATTAATAATGTGAGCACGCCTAGCAGCGCCTCCGGTGGACAAAGTATCAGCATCGTGATCAGTGCCAGCGACCCCGAGAATGACAGGTTGACCATTACCGTAGATGGCGAAGTATTGCTTGGCACCACTGCAAGTGTTAGAACGCCTACAACGGGCACTCAGGCATCTTATGCCATAAGCGTGAGTGACGGTATTAATACGGTGAATCGAACGATAACTGTTCCGCTCATTCAAGCATCCAGTTCTGGAGGTGGAAGCATGGCTTGGTTTGTATTATTGCTGTTTCCTATTGCGGTTTATAGGGCCTCAAAAAACATTCGCCGTTGAATCTTTCTAACTCGAATAAACATCAAAATGGCCGCTACACTTAATCCTGTGATAAATCCAATCCAGAACCCTGTAGCGGCCATTCTAGGTACGATAAGATCGGTCATACCAAGCACTATTCCAACTGGAAATCCGACTATCCAATATGAGAAGAAACTCAGTATTAACATTGCTTTAGTATCTTTGTAACCCCTCAGGGCATTAGCTGACACCACCTGAATGGCATCTGATAACTGAAACAAACTGGCCAATAACAGCAAACTGGCCGCAGCTTGGATAACTGGGGCTTCATTGCTGTAAATACTGGCGATATTTTGATTAAACAAAACAATAGTCGTAGCCGTAATTAATACGGTGCTGACAGCAAGCAGTAAACCGGACCAATATGCATTTTTTGTCTCTTCTATTCGCCCTTCTCCAGTTAAGTAACCAATTCTAATTGCAAGTGCTAAACCAATGCTTAACGGGAGCATAAAAATTAATGAAGACACGTTCAAGGCAATTTGGTGTGACGCTACCACAAGCGCCCCAAAGGGCGCGAGCAAAACCGCAACCAATGCAAACAAAGTCACTTCAAATAAAAGGGTAAACGCTATCGGCAAACCCATACCTAAGAAGCTTTTTATATCCATTATGTTGGGCTTTAACCAACGAGAGTAAAGATAGCAGTGCTTGAGTCGTTTCGCGTACATTGTATAAATAAAAGTGGCTAGAGCCATGGAAAACAATACTAACGTAGTTGCCAATCCGCACCCTACTCCGCCCATCTCCGGCAGACCGAATAATCCATTAATTAATATATAGTTTGCCGGAACATTCACACATAATCCCAACAACATAATTATCATGGATGGACGAGTCAGTGATAAACCCTCGCAATAGTTTCTAAGTGTCTGATAAATAGCAAAAGCGGGAAACCCTGCAAACATATAAAACAGATAGCTTTGTGTTTTCTCGGTCATCTCTGGTGTCATATCGATACTCGACAATAACGCTGGTACCGCGACATAAAGCGAGCACGCAATAAGAGAAATGACTAACGACAAATACAACATTTGCTGTACCTGATTGGACACTTCAGTATGTTTTCTGCCGCCATCCAATCTAGATACTACGGGAGACAGCGCAAGTGTAATACCCTGTATAAAAATAAGAATAGGCAAGCTGATGCCTACGCCTATAGCAACCGCAGCCATATCCACTGAGTTGTATCGACCAGCCATGATGGTATCGGATACGCCCATCAGAGTTTGAGTCACCTGTGCTATTAGCAAAGGCCACGCAAGTTTGGCCAGAGTTTTAACTTCAACTATAAACGCTTGATTCATTCGCGACAATTAACTTAATTACAGTGATAAAATATGAAAGGCTTTATAAAGTATTGTACATGA
>CBFIBG010000072.1:0-35872 GCA_965660815.1 Glaciecola sp. | reverse complement strand
AGCAGTGTATGCTTTTATAAAATCCTCTAATACTTTATCTTTATCTAAGTCGCTCATGTCTGGAAATATTCCTTTCATTGTATTAAGAATGTTAATTTTTTGTAGTGTATACCGATTTATGCGCGTTTGTCTAATTTGATGAACTAAGGAGTGAAAATTGAAACTTTCTAATTTAATAACGATTTTAAACAAAGAGTTAGCGTCAAGGGAAATTCAGGATTATTGCCCTAATGGATTGCAAGTGGAAGGCGCCTCTGATGTAAGTAAAATAATCACAGGGGTCACTGCAACTATGGCGCTTATTGAATCTGCTATAGAGGCAAAAGCGGATGCAATATTAGTACATCATGGTTATTTTTGGAAAGGCGAGTCTCAACCTATTGTAGGCATGAAAAAAAATAGAATAGCCATGCTACTAAAACACAATATAAGTCTGTTGGCCTATCATTTGCCGCTGGATGTGCATGCCTGTCATGGAAATAATGCACAGCTTGGTAAGTTGTTATCATTGTACAACATACATGCGTTACCGAGTATACAACCCGTTGGAATAGTCATGACTGGAGAGGTTGGCAAAGTGTGCGACGTGTCTGAGTTTGGCGATACGATCGAACAAGCATTAAATAGAAAACCCTTGTTCGTTGGCAATGTTGATAAAATAAAACGAGTAGCTTGGTGTACAGGCGGTGGTCAAGGTTATATTGACCAAATTGCCCAGTATAATAATTTTGTCTCTGATGATAATAAGATTGATGCGTTCATCAGTGGCGAAATCTCAGAGCAAACCACACACAGTGCAGTAGAGCAGCACTTAGGATATTTTGCAGCTGGGCACCATGCCACAGAAAGATATGGCATTAAGGCGTTAGGTGAATGGTTACGCGACAATCACGATATACAGGTGGACTTTGTGGATATAGACAATCCAGCTTAACACATACATTGGTGACTGTATTGTCCAGTGTATGGATAATCTAAGAGATTGATAATAGGGCTATGACGAAAAATACACTTATCAACAAAGCGAGCTTTGATGGCATAGCCAACAAATTCGATCAAAATATTTATGGAACCACTAAAGGCCAATTACGCCATATTTTATTATTAAATATTTTGGCGCACTTTTTACCTTCAAAGCCGCAAAGCATTCTAGATGCGGGAGGTGGCACGGGTTTAATGACCAAAGCGATGTTGGAACTTGGACATAAGGTGACGTTAGTGGATATTTCACAAGACGCGCTTCAGATCGCTCAAAACCGATTGCAGGAATATGAGAATGTAAAAATAATCCACTCTGATTTATCTGAAATAAATGGGCAATTTGACGTTGTTTTGTGTCATGCCGTATTAGAGTGGTCTAATTCTCCTTTGCAAGTCATTAAAACTTTATTGAAAAACGTAAAACCCAAAGGTTTACTTTCTTTGTCTTTTTTTAATCAATACGCAAAAATTTTTAATAATCTTACCTATGGGAACTTTGATTATATAATAAAGGGAATGCCCTCTAAAAATACGGTGAGGCTCAATCCGCATAATGCGCAATCCCCTCTAGAAATAATAAATTATGTTGAAAAATTAGAAGGCGTTGAGATTTTAGAATCTCGAGGCATACGCTGTATTCACGATTATATGCCTGATAAACAAAAGATAAACGACCTGTATGAGACTCTTGTTGATATGGAGTGGCAATTTGGTAATCAAGAGCCGTATAAATGGTTGGGTAAATACTTTCATCTTATGCTGAAAGTGCCTGTTTAATATCGTCTTCTATTGCACTAGGTTTAGTGGCCGTTGCATAGCGGTTTAACACTTCTCCGTCTTTGTTGATTAAGAACTTTGTAAAGTTCCATTTGATGCCCGTACTGCCAAGTATACCTGGGGCTTTGCTTTTCAAAAACTCGAAGACGGGATGGGTGTTGTCACCATTAACGTCTATCTTTGTCGACATGGAAAAACTTACGCCGTAGTTGAGTTGACAAAACTCTTGTATCTGATCGTCGTTGCCAGGCTCCTGTCCACCAAATTGGTCGCAAGGAAACCCAATAATTTCCAAGCCTTGGTCTTTGTATTGTTTGTATAATGCTTCTAAACCTTCGTATTGCGGGGTAAAACCACATTTACTGGCGGTATTTACAACTAATATCACTTTACCTTTACATTCTTCTAAACTGACTTGTTGACCCTGATTGTTTGTATAGGTTAACTCGTAAATTGAATCTGTCATGCATTTCTCGCCTTATTTTAATTGTTGGTTATTACGTTTATGATGTTAATTCAGCTCAGGTTAACTCAGATATGCAGGTAGCACCGGTAACACATAGTTAAAATGTGGCTTCTCAAGCACAAGTACTTAGGTAATATTGCTTTTTAAATCCCTTTGTTAATAATAACCAAGCATGTTTGTTAACAGTAATTGAAAGTTGTTTACAAAAATTTACCTCTACATCTCATTAAACTTGCATCTCAGCGCAATTATCTTTCTATGTAAAGGGTGATACAACATACTGATGCTTCACATTAATATGAGGTCATCATGAAAGTGCAATACCGCCTGTTACTCGTCATTTGTTTTACTGCTGTGTTAATTGGATGCGGAGGTGGGAGTGCTGACACAACGACTGTTCAACCTCTACCCACACCACCTCCTACACCCACACCTAATCCAGATACTGTTGCCCCAGTGATCGCATTAAACGGCAACTCAATTATAAGATTGGAATTAGGCACATCTTACTCTGAGCCCGGGGCAACTGCGACTGATGATGTAGATGGTAATGTTAATGTAGAGATATCTGGAAGTGTTTCTCAAGCGGTCGGCACTTACACCGTTTTGTATACAGCACAAGATTCATCCGGAAATACCGCTACGGCGATCCGCACCATCACAATGGTTAGCAGTGCGCCTGAGAGTGACGAAAAGCAAAATGTTATGGTTTCAAATCAGGTTGACGCGGTTTGGAATAATGGCATTCAAGCCTTCGACCAAGCATTAGGCTTTAACAATTGCGACAACGATACCGCGCCTTGTGCCAGTTTGGATTGGGAAACGGTCAATGACCAAGAAAGAGGTGATGTTCTCAAAGTTATCCATAAAAATGACAATCAGCTAGCCGGCTTATTTATCAGCAGTGCCGTCCCTCAAAACTTAAGCGAGTTTGCATCTGGCAGTATTAGTTTTGATATTAAAGTGGTATCTGGAGACCCATCCATTACCTTTAAACTGGATTGTGTTTTCCCATGTACATCTGAGGATGTGCTTTTAGGAGCACAACCTATTGATGAGTGGGTAACGATTCAATATAACATGAGCGAGCTGATCTCAAGAGGCTTGGACATAACTAAAGTTGATACAGGCATCGTTATTTGGGCTACGCAAACAACAGATACCGTATTTTTGCTCGACAATGTATTTTTCTCCACCGAAGAAGGTAACGTTGTGGAGCCAGAGTTGCCTGAATTTACAAATTTTACGCGCTTAGATTATGGGGCTGGGAATGTATCCGATACCATTAACCCAAATAGCCATCGATGTGTTGTTGACTTTGGCAATTGGATATATAACGCGGGTATTGTGCTACCCGCGATACCAAACTGTGATAGCGCAACGGGTATTCCACAAGGAACGCCGACAAAAATATTTCCACAAGTCACAGGACCTGCTGCTAACCAGCCTGTAGCCAGTGCCAGATGGTGGGGCTCAGTATCATTTTTAGGTGAAATGCGCATTGGTAACCCAAGTGATGCAGCCTATATTACGCCTGACCCAATCACCGCTAGAATTACCGAAAAAGGCGTTCGAATGATGGGTATTCCTGCCGGTATCAAAGTGTTGGGCAATGACTTCTTATACCCAATTCCAGACCCGTTCAGTGAAGTGTTTGATGGCATTGCCATTGGTAATTCATTGCATAGTAATCTTGAAGCTAAGTTAAAAGATCACAGCGACGGTTCCGTCACGATAGCTTGGTTAGATGGAACAGATGAAGTGATGCAAGCCACATTTGTGCACGGGTCTCCCCATGCTTTTTTCAAAGTGTTAAGTGGCGAGTTAAGAATAAGAACGCTTCGATCTGACAGCGGAGAAAAGGGCACTTTTTATGATCAGAATAATGCTATTGGGATATGGACAAATGTGGCTGGCAGCTACAATAACTTTTTAGTCAGCGGCGATAGCAGTACTTCTTTTGCAGATATTGCGTCACAAGAAATCTCGGTTTCGAGCGATTCTAACGCGTACACTGTGACTTGGTTACCAACTGTGGGCACGCAACCATCTAATGAGTTAGTCGAAGCCTTTTTAGACACGGCAAATAATCGTATTGCCTCTGTGAACATCAATTATGCGGTAAATCACCATAATAATAGCGTGACTATTACTCATAATTACCTAGACGAAGCCGGAGAACCCCTTACTACCATGGCCGGTTTACAGCCTCTTCATTGGAAAAATACATCCGACTTATTAACTTCATATTCGATAAGAAGTGCCAGAGGCATCACTAAGTTTGCTAAAACCGATTCTTTTAGTTACACCATACCTTTTGTGGGCGTGTTGCCGGCGATCCCAAGTGTGGCGGATGATTTGGATATTGTTTTAGCGACCCAACTCATTAATGAATTTGTCGAACAAGGAGCGGCGACCTATAACAATAGAGTCGACGCTTACTGGTCTGGTAAAAATTACAGCAAGATATCAGAGTTAATTGCTATGGCGGATGAGCTTGGATTGAATGCTCAAAGAGATGCCTTGTTGATATGGTTAAAAACAGAATTGGAAGACTGGTTTACCGCATCTAATGGTGGGGTGCTAGATATTGAAAAGTATTTTGCTTATGACAGCGACTGGAACACATTACTAGCAATGGAAGAGTCATTTGCCTCTCATCAACAACTCAATGATCACCACTTTCATTATGGCTATTTGGTAAGAGCAGCAGCAGAAGTTTGTCGCTTTGACATTGATTGGTGTGGCAGTGAACAATACGGTCCCATGATCGAATTGTTGATACGAGATTATGCAGGCGGCAGAAATGATGAAATGTTTCCTTATTTGCGTCACTTTGATCCCGCTAATGGATTTTCATGGGCGTCAGGCAGAGTGAACTTTGCTCGAGGTAATAACAATGAATCGACCTCAGAAGCAGCAAATGCTTATGGTTCAATTGTATTGTATGGCATGCTTACAAACAATCAGGAACTGGTAGATCGTGGTATTTATCTACATGCATCCACAGCCGCAACTTATTGGGAATATTGGAATAATATAGACGGTTATCTTAGTAATGATCCTGAGCTCGATAATTTTCCGGTAGGGTATGACCGCATTACGACTTCTATTATATGGGGAGATGGAGCGGTGTTTTCTACCTGGTTTAGCGGTGCATTTGCTCATATTTTAGGTATTCAAGGCTTGCCTTCTAATGCGTTAACTTTGCATATTGGGCAATACTCAGATTACTTAGTGGACTACGTTAATTTAGGTCTAAGCGAATCTAATAATAACAAGCCTTCAGGTTTAATTGACGACCAGTGGAGAGACATTTGGTGGAAGATCTGGGCAATGACAGACGCCGATGCCGCCTTTGCTGATTATCAAACTCGGTCTGATTACGAACCCGAAGCCGGTGAGACTAAAGCTCATGCATACTTTTGGCTTAAGCAATTCCAAACCCTGGGCCAAATGCGTACGGGAGATGGCACGATTACTTCTGACTATCCTAGTGCGTTGATGTTTGAGAACAATGGCATAAAACACTACGTTGTTTACAACTTTGAATCATCGCCCATTACTGTTACCTATAGTGATGGTACTCAAGTGATCGCGCAGCCAATGGATTTTACTATTTTGACTCAATAAGTCAGCCTAACCAAAAAAACGATGTTAGGGTGACGCCATCTGGCTCAAATAAAACGCCATTGAATGCGACTGCACCGGCCAAGGCAGAAATAACCTATTTATTGTGCGATATCCGCTAGGCTGGACTCGGCATCCACTAGGTCAAGTTTATCGCCAATAACCGCCAAACGCTGTTGGTTTTTCTGGGACAAGGAAAGGGTGGATAACTCGTCAAACAATGTTTTGGCTTGCAATGTTTTATAATGATTTTGGTTCACTTCTGCCATGCACTGCAACAAATTGAGCGCAAAAGCAGGTATGCCAGGAAACATGGTGTAGGAACGATAGAAACATTGTAAAGCGGGGGAGAAGTCATCTGTGTTGTAATATTTTAAACCCAATTCGTTGCTTTCCATCGCTCTTTCTTTCTTCAATTCATGTGACAATTCGATTTCTTCTATTAATTCGTTGCATATAAATCCTTCTATATGATCATCTTGTTTTAACAAAATAGAATCGCATTGGCTGAGAATATGCTTTGCTTTTTCCTCTTCTCCTATTCCAAAAAATACTCGAACTGCATCTATCATCGTAGTAGGGCCAGCTTTAATAATATTAGCTTCGCTGTCTGCTTGTTCAATAAGCTCTTTTGCTCGGTTAGTTTCGCCGTCTAACAAATGCGCTAGAGCTAGCATATATTCTTTTTGAGTATTTTGTTGTTGGTCCCTATTGTTGCGCGAAGCCCGACCAATCAGCACCCTGGCGGTCTGGAGACTTTGGTCTTTGAGCAGTTTATCTTCGTGTTTATTGTCTGTGGCCAATTTTTTAATTAAGTTGTCGGCCATTTGGATGTGGAATCGGGCCAATTCTAATGCGTAGTCGTTCATCCTATCTCGAACGGTCATGTTACTTTGCAGCTTTCGCTCCAATAGGGTTTTGGCTTCATCATTTTTACCCTGCATAGTATAAGCTAGAGTTTTTAAACGTGTTGCTTGTATAGACAACTCATTGACTTTAATGCTATCTAAATAGGCTTCAGCTTCCTGATACTTCTTTTGTCCAATCGATACGCTAGCCAACCATTCTAAAGCTTTATCTTTTGTCAGTTGTTGCGACAGTAAGCCCACCAATAAGCTTTGGCATTGCTCCCAGTTTCCATTAAAAAACTCACTTTTAATCAATCCCCAATGCGCCCAAAGCACATTGGATGATTTCTGTAATACTGAAGCGTAAAGTCTACCTGCGTCTCGATAATCTTTGTTGGCCATTAATATTCGGCCTTTCAATTTTAAGCAATCATTTTTGAAACGTTTGTTTTTTAAATTGTTTATTTTCTCGTTGATGTAACCCAAGGCTTGATTGTACTTTTCTTGTTCCAGATATTGTAAAGCAGGGAGCGTTTCCTTTCTTACCGCGAAGTAATGTTTAATATTCGCTCGCAAACTTTTGATGGTATAAGGTTTTATGAGAATGAAGTCAGGGTGGAGGTCAAGAATTTGGCCAATTGTTTGAGGCATGCTGTCTGAGGTGATGAAGACCAGACCAGAAGACGGTTTAAAAAGCGATTTGTCGGTTAAATCTTTTATCCACTCAACCCCATTTTTACTCTGACCTAAATGAAAATCCATTAGCAATAAGTCAATGTTTTGCAGTCTTAAACCATTGCGTAGTTCATTCCCGTTGCTGTAACTGGCAATCTCAAGATTATCCAACGACATTAGATGGCTTCTTAGATTACTTCTTGCGGTCGCGTTATCTTCCACTATTGCTATTTTTAGCGGTCGTATCGATTGCGACATGTGAATTGAGTTCGATAACATTGACGATAGATTACCTTAAAAGCAAGTGTTTATAGACTAGGTCAACTATGGTTATCGGATAAAATTGATTAATATTTATTCTTATTTAGGTATGTCACGGCATAAGTGAATATTAGGGTTTGTTTTACAACACATTATTTTTATTACTTGCCCGCCTCTGCTAACAGCATCTCGCGAATTTCTGTCTATACTTATGGTACATCTGAAATGTTAAATAAAGTAACAGATCATTTACAAACCTCAAGCATTTCATTATAGTTTACGTTAACGTAAAGGTTAACTGAAGTTTGCCTTTTTAAACATTCTTTTTAATGAGAGTTCTTATGCACATAGTTCCACAATTGATAAACGGTGGGTTTGTAAAGTCATCCAATAGCGATGTCATTGCCGTGACCGATCCTGCAAATAACCAAATTATCGCAGAGCTTCCTGTATCAACTAATGATGAGCTTGAACACGCAATTAAATCTGCCAGTGATGCATTTGAAATATGGCGAAAAACACCAGTTTCGGAGCGTGCTAGAGTTATGCTTAGGTTTCAGCATTTACTCAAAGAAAATCACGATGCGCTTGCCACCACATTGGCAAAGGAAACGGGAAAGACCTTTGACGACGCAAAAGGCGATGTTTGGCGTGGTATAGAAGTGGTTGAGCAGGCAGCCAATGTGGCATCATTGATGATGGGCGAAACCGTAGAAAATGTGGCCACGAATATTGATACGTATAGCATGATACAACCTCTTGGGGTATGTCTTGGAATTACCCCGTTTAACTTCCCAGCAATGATCCCGCTTTGGATGTTTCCTATGGCCATTGCTTGTGGAAACACATTTGTGTTAAAGCCATCAGAACAAGACCCCAATACACCCATGCAAATCGCGGAGCTTTTCCTACAGGCTGGTGCGCCTAAGGGGGTTTTGAATATTGTTCATGGCCGAGCGGAACAAGTGAATTATTTATTGGAACACAGCACGATCAAAGCGGTTTCATTTGTGGGCAGTGTGCCGGTGGGCCAACATATTTATAAAACAGCGACGCAAAATATGAAGCGAGCGCAGTGTTTTGCGGGCGCTAAAAACCACAGCGTCATTATGCCGGATGCTAACAAGCAGCAAGTATTAAATAATTTGGTTGGCGCTAGCGTGGGTGCTGCTGGTCAGCGCTGTATGGCAATATCCGTTGCAGTGTTTGTTGGCAACAGCAAAGAATGGATTGAAGAACTTGCGCAAAACATCGGCGATGTAAAGCCCGGTTTATGGGATGACAAAGACGCAGGTTTTGGTCCGTTAATATCGCCTCAAGCAAAAGCCAGGGTCCTATCGCTTATTGAACAAGGTAAAAAAGAAGGGGCAACAGTACTAGTGGATGGGTCAGACTTTACTGTTGAGGGCTATGAAAATGGCAACTGGGTAGGCCCAACCGTATTTAGCGACGTGACCGCTGATATGGAGATTTATAAACAAGAAATATTCGGTCCGGTGTTATGTTGCGTTTCAGTGCCAACGCTGCAAGATGCGATTGAATTTGTTAACCGCAATCCATATGGGAACGGAACCTCTATCTTTACTGCAAGTGGTGCGGCTGCTCATAAATATCAAAGCGATGTAGAAGTGGGACAAGTGGGTATTAATGTTCCTATACCCGTGCCATTGCCGTTTTTCTCGTTCACAGGCTGGAAAAATTCTTTCTATGGCGATTTGCATGCATACGGTAAGCAGGCGATTCGTTTTTATACCGAAACAAAGACCATAACCGCCAGATGGTTTGATGAAGAATCGGTTTCTTCTGCAGTCAATATGACGATAAATTTACGTTAGTGAGGTAGTTATGGATTTTGAATTAAATGAAGATCAACAAGCGTTTGTTGAGACGGCTAGACAATTTTCAGATCAAGAGTTAGCCCCAAACGCCGCTCTATGGGACAAAGAACATCATTTTCCAGTAGACGTTATAAAAAAGGCAGGCGACCTTGGTTTTTGCAGTTTATACACACCCGAAGAGGCCGGTGGTCTAGGATTATCTAGGCTTGATTCATCCATTATTTTTGAGCAGCTTTCTATGGGCTGTACGACCACTACAGCAATGCTGACGATTCATAATATGGCGACTTGGATGATCGCGACTTGGGCCACTGACCAAGTCAAAAATGAATGGATGGATAAGCTAGTCAGTGGTCAAGCAATTGCCAGTTATTGTTTGACTGAACCCGGCAACGGATCTGATGCCGCCAACTTGAAAACTCGAGCAAAACAAGACGGGAGCAATTTTATATTAAATGGAGCCAAGGTGTTTATATCCGGAGCAGGCTCTACACAGGTGCTCGTGGTTATGGCTCGAACAGGCGAGGATGGACCCAACGGAATCTCTGCTTTTTTTGTCCCTGCAGATGCTCCTGGGATTGAATATGGCAAGCCAGAAGAAAAAATGGGTTGGAATGCGCAGCCCACTCGTATGGTAACCTTTGTTGACGTAAAGGTTCCAAAAGAAAATTTATTAGGAGAGTTAGGACAAGGGTTTAAGTTTGCCATGCAAGGTCTTGATGGCGGTCGTGTGAATATTGCCACTTGTTCGATAGGTACTGCTCAGCAAGCACTCAATACGGCGAGTGCTTATATGCAAGAGCGCAATCAATTTGGCAAACCGTTAAGCGCGTTTCAAGCACTTCAATTCAAACTCGCCGATATGGCCACCGAACTGGTGGCCGCAAGGCAATTGGTTCGTTTAGCAGCAAGCAAAATAGATATAAACCACGCCGACAAAACCACTTATTGCGCGATGGCCAAAAGGTTCGCCACCGACGTAGGATTTGAGGTGTGCAATCAAGCACTGCAAATTTATGGTGGTTATGGATATATCAAAGAGTATCCTCTAGAGAGGTACGTAAGAGATGTCAGGGTGCACCAAATACTTGAAGGTACGAATGAAATTATGCGAGTGATTATCGCAAGAAGGCTGCTAACTGATATGACAGAAGTCCTGTAAGGGAGTTTTTATGAATAAAGATGATCGATCAAACTTCGATAATGAATTACCCGATACACTATTGGTCAATTATAGAACAGTTGCTGCCAATAAAAAACTTGCTTGTATTTCGTTAAATAAACCAAAAGCGCTTAATGCGCTTGATCTCGACATGATCCGTATGTTTTTAGCGTATCTGGAACAATGGCGACATGACGATGACATTGCAGGTATCTTTATTGACAGTCAATCTGACCGAGCATTTTGCGCAGGCGGTGATATCGTATCATTATATCAGGCCATTTCTACGCCATTATCGCCGCAGTCTAAATCGGCAGAAGTATCTAGTAAAGAAGACCCTGATAATTCATTTGTAGACGAACGTAACGCTGAGAGAGCAGCCGAATTTTTTGCCCAAGAATATCGCTTGGATTATTGTCTACATAGCTACCCCAAGCCAGTTATTGCATGGGGGAACGGCATTATTATGGGAGGCGGCCTAGGTATATTTGCAGGCGCTCATATACGAATAGTCACTGAGTATGCTCGAGTAGCGATGCCGGAGATCAATATAGGATTATTCCCTGATGTGGGAGCGAGCTACTTTCTTAATAAAATGCCAAAGGGAGTGGGTAAGTTTTTAGGATTAACGGCTTTTCATATGAATGCAAAAGATTGCATCAATACTGACCTAGCGAATTTTTTTATACCGCAACACAATAAGGAAGTATTCTTAGACAGAATTTCTCAGTTAAGTGATTTTTCCTCTCAGGACATTTTTTTACATTGTGAAGAGATAGTCACTGCTTTACATGTATCTGAAGAAAAAGCAGAAATCAGCGGTAACTTAGACGCGTTTAAAGAATCACTGGGAGAACTTGACGAGCATGAAGATTTAGAGCAAATAAACACCTATTTATTAAGTCTGAAAGAGCAATATCCATCAAATAAAGCCCTCTTAAAAGCCAGAGCGTCTTTTTTGAATGGTTCGCCAATTACCGCTCGCATTTTTATGGAGCAATTAAAAAAAGGGCGCAATATGCCATTGGCTGATTGCTTTAGAATGGAATTAAATATGGCCTATGGTTGCTGTGCCTCTGGTGAGTTTAAAGAAGGCATTCGAGCCTTATTAATAGACAAAGATAATTCGCCAAATTGGAGGTATAAACATTTCGATGACGTACCTCAAAAAGTTATTGACTCTCATTTTAATCATTACAACGATAGCGAACATCCACTCGCTCAACTAGAGCTCACCTTTGGAGAACATTATGCGTAAAGTAGCATTTTTTGGTTTAGGTAACATGGGGGCCTCAATGGCCATCAACTTACTAAAGGCAGGCCATGATGTTACTGTTTTTGACCTAGTACAGTCTCAAGTTGAAAAATTGGCCGAGCAAGGAGCAAGGCCGGCAACTTCGGCAGCACAGGCAGCTCTTAACGCTGATGCAATTGTCAGTATGTTGCCAGCAGGGAAACATGTTAAATCTCTCTATGAAGAAATATTGCCAACAGTAAATCAGCCCACATTGTTCATCGATTGCAGTACCATTGATGCAAATGATGCGATACAACTTCACCAACTCATTACTGATGCCGGCCACTCTTTTGTAGATGCACCTGTGTCTGGAGGCGTTGCTGGGGCTGCTGCAGGAACGCTTACTTTTATTATGGGCGGAGAAAAAGACGCTGTAGAGCGAGCTCAAGCCATTTTAAAATCAATGGGTAAGCATTGTTTTCATGCTGGAGGAGCCGGTGCTGGACAAATTGCGAAAATTTGCAATAACATGTTACTTGCTATTTTAATGACCGGAACTTGCGAAGCGCTGAAACTTGGAATGGACAACGGTCTAGATCCAAATGTGTTGTCTGAAATAATGAAACAAAGTTCGGGAAATAATTGGGCGTTGCAAGTGTATAATCCAGTCCCAAATGTTATGCCAAATGTACCTTCGTCAAACCATTATGAAGGAGGATTTATGGTAGACTTAATGAACAAAGATCTTAATTTGGCGCTCAATGCTGCAAACCAAGGAGGCTCCATTACGCCTATGGGAGCACTCGCAAAATCCCTGTTTCAGTTCCACGCAAAAAATGGATATGGTAACAAAGACTTTTCCTCCATTTTTAAATCTTTCACAAACGAATTGGAAACTTAACCTGCTGGTAACCAGCGTCAAATATTGTGAGGTGTATAATTTCGTGAATGTGGCTAGGTACTTGCTAATATACCTAAAGTAGTGTGGCTTGCATTGTTGTGAAGATTTTTTCCGCCGCTGAATTTGAGATACGGGTAACGACAAATGATCAATATAGAACCTTATCAAATTTCACCTGGAAGCTCTGTAAAGCTTCAAGATATTCCCACGCGAGAAAACGGCGGATTAACTAAAAAAGAAGGTAAAAAAACGGTCAAAACGCTGTCTAAGCGTTTGGTTGATCTTCAGGAATTGCTATATGCAAAGAAGAAGAACAGTCTGTTGGTCGTTTTTCAAGCCATGGACGCAGGAGGCAAAGATTCCACAACCAGGCGTGTATTTTGGCGACTTGATCCATCTGGCATTCACGTAAAAAGCTTTAAAGCGCCGACGCAAAGAGAAAAGCGTCAAGACTTTTTGTGGCGCATTCATCAGCATACTCCTCGCAATGGTCACATCTGCGTTTTTAATCGGTCTCATTACGAAGATGTCGTGGCAGCGCGCGTGCGAAAAATACAACCCTCATTTGTATGCCAAAACCGGTTTGAACATATAAATTCATTCGAGCGACTACTCACAAGCGAAGGAACTATAGTGTTAAAGTTCTTTCTTCACATATCCAAAGGATATCAGAAAGAACGCTTGCAACGACGCTTAAATCGCCCTGATAAACATTGGAAATTTGAACAAAGTGACCTGAAAGATCGTGATAATTGGGACGATTACATGCACGCCTATAGCAGTGCTATTGAGCATTGCTCAAGCACTTATGCTCCTTGGTTTATTGTGCCTGCCGAACGTCGCTGGTATCGCGATTTAGTCGTGCTACAGACTATCGTCAAAGCGCTTGACTCGTTACAGATGAACTTCCCGAAACCAAATTTTGATAAGAGCGATATTGAAATCGACTAAGACTCAATCAGCATCATATTGGTTGTGAGGATTATCTTTGGGCTCTTGGGACACTTAACGTTGATCGCACATAGCATTACTATTGTTATATGCGTTATTTTGATATATGCAGATGTGGCTTGTTTCTTAATATGAACTCGATATTGAAAGTTCTTGTGTTTATGGGTAATCTTTTACTGATGATTTTTTCATCGAATTACGTCTCACTTTCGCAAGCTAGTGTAATTATATACCCATTGGTGTGTGGCAGGAGCGTGCGTCTGTATTAATTCTATAAGAATTAAAAACGTTAGCAAGGAACAACATCATGCGCTCAACAGTGAGTAAGCTCAGCCATTATTTTTCAGTCTCATTTATATCGATTGTAACCTTCATTATTAATAGCAATCGTTTCAAGCATAGGATATTAAGTGGCAAGAAAACATCCTTTTATTGGCTCCTCTCTTTTCTTTTATTGCTCGTCTTACAAGGGTGTAATAGTACTTCCGAAGATTATTATTTTACAGAAACTCAAGTGGTAAACGGTAATCTAGGTTTTTGGAGTTTAGGCGAAAAACGCTTAAGAACAGCCAACAGCGAAACTGAGCGATTTGTTTCAAGCGATAAATATTACATGACAGGCGTTCACTTTTCGGTGAACGATATAAGTCGTCAATCATCTTTTCTTCGTAAACACGATATTAAATTAACTCGTTTTGTGGGGGTAGGGCAGGTTTTTGCAAAAGCCGGCCCTTACGTTAACCGTTGGAAAGAGCAAGCTATTTTCGAAACCGATTCCAATAATTTATGGGTTAGCATTCCCCTTGATAAGGGCCCAGCTCGCGCGGGTATGTTTCATAGAGCGGCATCATTAGATATATTTGCTAAAGATTTACGCAGTGCTGACCGTATCATAGGTTTAGCAAGGCAATATATGGAAGTTATTGGCAAACCCAACAAAGCACAAGTCAACGCGGTCAAAACGTTGCAATTAATTGCTGAACATTACTCCCCAGCAAACGAAATAGTTAGCGGCGTCTTAGCTCAACAAAATCGACAACCCGATGATTTATACAAACGGATTGAAAAGATGTGGGCCGAACATGGGGAATACCTTGCTAATGCTGAGAAAATAAACTTTGAACAACGCATGCAAATTCTAAATAAAATGCGGCCTGACTTGGAGCGAGCGCTCAAACTCAAAGGTAGTCAGGTTTTTTCATTTGCCGAAAGCCTATTAGAAAAAACAGCCAAACCTACTATACTCGCTGGCGCAAGCTATGCTGAAAATAACATGACACTAAGTCCATTTGCATGGGCGGTAGTTGAGCCATTAAACAACGTTAGTCGAGTCCATAATTTACAAAATAAAAATAGAAATCTTCCAGCTAAAGATAAATACAAACTACTTAGCTTAATACAAAAATGGGACGAAGCAAAAACATACCCAACTGGTTAAAACTCTGTGGGTGATTTGGCTCATACACTCGCTAACTTAGATGTATATGAAGGAAAAGGCGTGCACAAACTGCATGACAATGCGCACCCTATGCTAGATACATTGTTGCACAACACGCTTAGCTACACCGCGAGTAAATACAGGGCATTAGGCCAAAAAAATTGGGTCAAACTAGAACAAGTTATGGCGCGGCATGCACCTTTTAAAAACTTGAAGAACTCAATAACTGATATGCAATATTTAGTTAATAGTTACTCAATTAATAGTGATGCTTTCGCTACCATAGCGTGGCAAGAGCAAAGCTATAAGCGTTTAGGAAATGATAATGCGCTTAAAGTACTCAATTTAACAACGGCTGCATTAACGCCACAAAATACTCAAACACTCACAGATGTATATGAGTACCTTGAAAAGCGCGGTTTAATAGCCACCAAAGCCATGCTTCATTTATACGATGATAGCGTACAATCCATTTATAAATATAAAAATAAGCCTTATCGTTCCACAGAGACACTTGCTATAGCGAAGGAACTTATTGTTTCATTTGATCCTATTTGGGAAGAAAGCAGCAATGTTGGCTCAGCTTATGTTAAACGGTTACATGATTTACCATGGTTACACCGTCCCATAAGTCGTTATTTTGGTATGTATTACCGCTCCCCAAAGAATTTGAACTTGGCCGCTAAGCAACAGGGCATGCCCGTTGGTCATTTAGCCATTGTTATTGAAAATGATGTGCCAGTATTAACTCGTTCAAATTATCAAGATAACCTTTCATTTTTATTACTAGCCAATGATAGGGAAAAAGTACCAACAAACCCTGAGCTAAAAAGGATTGAGAAAGAACTGGCGGCAGAAGAAAAACAAATTGAGGCGATGTATTTTGACTTGCGAAGAGACAAGAAGAACGTTGAATTTCTCAATAATCAATTTAATGAGCGAGTTAAGGCTTTTGAGCGCAAAAATAAAAACGGCAATGCAACAAATTCCGAGCGAAACCAATTAATGGAGCGCAGAAAGCAAATAGGCTATAGAAAAATAGACCTTAACGAAAAAAATAGTAAATACACTAAAGTGTATGATGCTTTTAGGAAAAAGCGACTGAGCTATAATGAAGAGGTGAGTTTGCAAAACGGTAAGGCTTTACAAAGCGTCGTTTCGCAGCAAAACAGAATATTAACTGATTGGTTTGAACAAGAGGTTGAACGGCATCGCACAGAGCTTAAGAAGAATAATGTTAGTGAAGATGAAATTGAACTTGAGTTAGCTTCATTACGGTGGATACTGGGTTTAAATGAGTCTTTACCATCAACAATATTGGCGCGAATTCCAAATCAGTCATTTACTTTAACCGAGGCCCCACGCTATCAAATGAGGGTTATAGTGGCAGAGGAGGCTGTAATGTTTATTGGGGGCACCAGTAAAACCATTGCCAGTAAAATTGTTCAGCACTATAAAAATCTCTTAGACAGGAACTTAGGCTATAAGGCAAAGAAACGAATAAAAAAACTCGTCGATAAGTATATTGACCAGTTCGATCATTGGGATTTGTTTTTTGAAGCAAATAGAATCCCCTCAAACGATGATATCGGGAGTAGCTTAAGAGGAATAATTAAAAGCGCAGTTAAAAAACGGGAAAATTAAGTAAGCCGTTACAGATACTAGTTGGGCCTTATTCGGCATAATGAATCTTAGCGTATTATGTTGATATTGGCTGATGATAGCTTTTAGACCCACTTTATTTTAATTGACTGCGAGTCTTGTACGATACATTACAGACGTGATTGCCCGCCTAGCATTTGCATGGGTTGCTTATCCATGGCTTTTGTTAGGCTTATTTTATTTCTGGGGTATTTCGGTAAAAAAAGATAGTATTTGATATAAATACAAGCAAAGATTGAATATAGATTGGATATTTCAAAGGCTAAAAGTCCCGCCTTATTTTTAGATAGAGATGGCATTGTTAACAAAAATCACGGGTATGTGCATACCATCGATGATTTTGAGTTTATGCCTCATATTTTTGAACTGGTCAAGGTGGCTAATTGGGCAAAATTTAAGGTAATAGTTGTCACCAATCAATCAGGCATTGCTCGCGGCTATTACAGCCAAAAAGACTTTGATCATCTAACTAAATGGATGTTAACTCAGTTTAATAACAACGAGAGTGACATAACAGATGTTTTTTATTGTCCGCATCATCCAGATTATGGCAACAAAGCGCATACAATGGCCTGTGAATGCAGAAAGCCAAACACAGGCATGGCGGTTCAAGCTGCAAAAAAGCACAATATAGACTTATGCCGTTCGATAATGGTAGGAGACTCTGCGACAGATATTATATTCGCAGGCAACGCTAATATGTCGAAGGCTTTTTATCTGCATACAAACACTCAGCCAAACCCTTATAGGGCATTATTCCCAGATGGATTATCCGTTATTGAGGTCAGCACCTTACAAACAGTGATCGATTATTTTAAGTCTTAAGATGACCAAGCAATAAGTGCAAAACACGTTGAAGATTTATTCGTGTCTTCTTTCAATTCAATCGGCTCCAATTACGCCCTAATTCATTAAATTTTTCACAGAACATTCTTAACCTTTTTGAACATTAATAGAGCCATCTATAGTAACAATTTTGAAGTGTGTAAACCTCTATTACCTTAATTAATTAAGTAAAAATTTTAATTATCTCAATTTTATATTTTTTATTCTAATAAACCTAGTAAAAACAATTGCATAATAATCAAAAAAAGGGCTGTTATTATTTTTAAAAAATTTTTATGTTCGTTTGAAATTAAAAATATCTTAAATTTTTATTGAACGATTAAGTTAAAAGTAGCATACTAGTTTACATTGTTTTTACATGAAGCGTTTGCGCCAATCAAAAGCTACTTTCACTTTTAGGTGATCGTATGTTGAACAAGCAAATTACTTCAAACCCAAGAATATGCGAGTCAATCGCTGAGACTGAGAATTACTATGAAATTAAGCCAAATAGAACGCAAATGGTGGAAAGAAGCTGTTGTTTATCAAATCTATCCAAGAAGCTTCCAAGACTCAAACAACGATGGAGTAGGGGATATCCCTGGCATTATTGAACGTTTGGATTACATTAAAAGTCTTGGCATTGACGTGATATGGTTAAATCCTTGTTATGAATCGCCAAACGATGATAACGGCTATGACATTTCAGACTACCGCAAAATAATGCCTGAATTTGGCACCATGGAAGACTTTGATGAATTATTGCAGGGCGTGCATGACAGGGGAATGAAGCTGGTAATGGACTTGGTGGTGAATCACTCAAGCGATGAACATGAGTGGTTTCAGCAATCTCGATCTTCTAGAGATAACCCATATCGCGATTACTATCACTGGTGGCCTGCAGAGAAGGGCACTCCGCCAAGGCGCTGGAGTTATTTCGATAAAGAGGGGACGGCTTGGAAATACGACGAACAAACCGATGCGTATTACTTGCATTATTTTGCTGAAAAACAACCCGACCTAAACTGGGAAAACCCTAAAGTAAGGGAAGAAATTTATGACATGATGCACTTCTGGTTCAAGAAGGGCATTGATGGCTTTAGGATGGACGTGATTACGTTTATTTCAAAACACGAGGGCTATCCAGAGTTCCCAGAAGAATATCAGGGCCAAAACATGATCGATATGTACGCTCAAGGACCTCGTTTGCACGAGTTCTTGCATGAAATGAATCAAAAAGTCTTGAGTCATTATGACATTATGACGGTGGCAGAGGGGCCGGGCACACATACAGATAATGTACTGGACCTTGTTGGTGAGCACCGACAGGAATTAAACATGAACTATCATTTTGATCATCAATCCATTGGCGTGGGTGCAAGAGGCATTGTTAATGATGATTTTCAAAACTTAGTCGCCTTTAAAAAGGTTATGTCAGATTGGGATCAAGCATTAAGTAAACAGGGCTGGAATACAGTTTATTTTGGCAATCATGATTTTCCAAGAATGGTGACCAGATGGGCAAGCGATTTGCCGCAGCACAGAGCTACGGCCTCAAAAATGCTCACCACTTACTTATTAACAATGCGTGGCACGCCCTACTACTATATGGGTGACGAGATTGGGATGTCCAACATAAAGTTTGATACGATTGATGACTACAACGATATAATGACTCGAAATTGGCATTTTTTAACTGCTCAAGAAGGCGGGAATGCGCAAGAAATTATTGACTCTCATAAAATCACGGGCAGAGACAACGCTAGAACGCCTATTCAATGGGATGATTCTGTAAATGCAGGCTTTACTGAAGGAACACCTTGGTTAAAAGTGAACCCTAATTATACTACAGTTAACGTAGCTGAACAGGACAATAGAGCTGACTCAGAGTTAAACTATTTTAGAAAACTCATAAAGCTCAGAAAATCCGAACTTACTTTAGTTTATGGCAGTTACACTCTGCTTTACCCTGAGCACGAGTCTTTATATGCTTACACTCGTGAGCTTGACGATAAGAAGCTATTAGTTCTTTTGAACTTCAAAGAAATGCCTATAACCGTTGAAAAACCTAAAGACATGGTATTGAAAACGGTGTTGATTGACAATTGTGACGATTTTGAATTAGAAAACTCAACTATTCAGCTTCAACCATTTCAAGCAGTAATAATTGAAGCAGGTAACCAATAAGAGTGGGGGCTAATCGCACCAGCGTTAATCTATAATAATGTAAGTGTCATTCTCGGTACGTCGATAACCTACCTTTGCGCGGTTTTGCAGGGATGAGAACGACGCGGGAATGACTTAATTTAGTTATAACAATTGCCAATATCACGGTGTGTGTTCGAAAGTGGCACAAAATGCTTAAAACTATATATAATGCTCAAACTTTTATAAACGGAACTTAAGTTGCGCGCTTAGGAACATGACACAAATGCCATCGAAGAAACGAAATCTCACATTAAAAGACGTCGCAAAAGCTCTCAACACGTCTACTGCCACCATTTCAAACGCATTTAATAGGCCTGACCAACTGTCTGTTAATCGCCGGGAGCATATCTTATCTGCTTGCAAAGAGCTAGGTTACGATGGCCCAAACCGAGCTGCCCAAATATTGAGGAAGGGCAAATCAAACATTATCGCTATCGTGCTTGCTGACAGTATCGAATATGTAGTGTCCGACCCAGTTGCCAGTAGTTTTATCCAGGGCGTCACTCACGTTCTAAAAGAACATCAAAAACACGTGTTGTTATATGCTGGCGACTCGGAGTCATTGCGAGATGTGATCGACTTTGTTGATGGTTTTATTTGTTATGGATCGCCCCGTAATTCAAAGTTAATTGACCAGCTAAGTGGTCAATTCAAACCTGTTGTCACGGTAGATTTCAATTTGAACAATATTACGTCTGTAAATATTGACAATCATAATGCGGCATATGAAATTGCCAAGCTGGCATTAAAACCTAATGATAAAGCCGCGATAATTGGACTTAGGTTAATAGATGCTAATCATACTTGTCGCATATACGACGCTCCTCTTATTGATGTTGAGCACTGTGTGACGCACCGTCGATTAGAAGGTTATTCTCAGGCCATTGATGAGCTTAATTTAAAGCTTGATTATGGCAGTGTATGGCATACTCCAGAAAACAATCACAAATATGCCCGTCAAGCTGCGCTTGAGGTGCTTAATTCGCAACCAAGACCTAGTATTATCTTGTGCATGAGCGATTTAATTGCAATAGAAGTGGTTCAGTGCGCTAAAGAGCTCGGTATTAAAGTGCCTGAAGAAGTTAAGGTTACGGGATTTGACGGAATAAGTGAAAGTAAACGTATACAACCGAATATTACCACTGTTTATCAATCCAGCGTCGAAAAAGGCAAGAAAGCGGCTACTATGTTGCTTGAAGACGATAAGCAGAGCACTGTACTTCCCTACACATTGCAACCAGGCGGCACCGTTTGATGTGAGTCAATTGCCAATTAGCCCACATCTTATTTAAACGTGATGCCCAGTTTACATCGCTAAAAATGCGTCATGTGATTTCAGTGTGCTTAGAGGTTGTCGTTTTGTGTCCAATAGTTTCTGCATGGCCTGCATAAGCTCATGATCAGTAGGAACTTTAGCGGCGGGATGGAAATCAGCAGGTTGGCTACCTTGACCCATTAGCACTTGAAGCCAAGAAGCATCGCGGAAAATATCCGAGCTATCGTTAAATATTGAAGCAGAATCCGCAAACATTTGCATCTTTTGTTGCAACCTATCTGGGACCTGCATATGTCTCATATCATTCCAGAAGTCTGAGTCATCTCGCTCCGTCAAATGATAATGCAAAATGATAAAATCTCTGATTGTCTCAAATTCTAGTTTAGATTCAGCATTATAGTTGTCGATGGTAGATTGATAAATGCCTTCATTCGGAAACATTTTTAACAGCCTGACAATTGCAGATTGAATTAAGTGAATACTGGTTGACTCTAATGGTTCTAAGAAGCCGCTTGATAACCCCACGGCGACTACATTTTTGTTCCATTGCTGCTTGGTTCTGCCCGTGCAAAAAGATATTTTCCGAGGTTCACCCAGTGGGGTCGAATCCAAGTTAGTCATGAGCGTTTTTTCGGCGTCTTCATCGCTCATGTAATCGCTTGAGTAAACAATGCCGTTACCGTTTCTATGAGTTAGCGGGATTCGCCACTGCCAGCCTACATGATGTGCAATGCTTCTAGTGTAGGGCAAGGTTGTATCAAAACGTTCGGTCGGCACTGCCAGGGCGCTATTAGCAGGTAGAAAATTAGACCAATCTTCGTATCCAGTATTCAATACCTTCTTCGTGAGTAAGCCCCTAAAGCCTGTGCAATCAACAAATAAATCGCCTTTTATTTGCCTTCCGTCCTTCAGCATGAGTTCACTGATAAATCCTGTCGTTGCATCTACTTGTATTTTATCAATAATGCCTTCCGTTCGAACTACGCCATTTGCTTGAGCTTGTTTACGCAGGAATTGCCCATACAAAGTAGAATCGAAATGGTAGGCATATTGCATTTCGTATATGGGATTAGGGTTATTGATTTTGCCTACTTTTCCTTCTTTGCACGCAAGATAATTAAGATCAAAATCCCATAAAGATTGTTTGAGTCCAGCTTGTCTTGCTCTTAAGTAATAATGTTGGAATCCACAGAATCCCATATTAGTGCCCGGAGCACCGAATGTGTGGTAGTAGCTTTCACCTTTTATTCGCCAGTTCTCAAATTTGATGGCGAGTTTGATGGTACCTTTGGTCTCTTTAAGAAATTCTTTTTCATCAATGCCGAGATATCGGTTAAAGATTTGTATGGGAGGTATGGTGGCTTCACCCACGCCCACAATCCCTATATCTTCTGACTCCACAAGTTCAATATTTACCTGCGGACCTAAAACTTTACTCATTAAAGCCGCAGTCATCCAACCTGCTGTTCCGCCCCCAGCTATAATGACCTTTTTTATTGCTTGCATGGCATTTCCTAAAATCGATCACGTGCCAATATTAACTGTGCAATCGTGATTTATATGTATTGTGTCAGGATCTTTTTTTAGATTAATTTATACGGGTAAAATATCAAAAAAGACCCCTAAAGTCTTGCGACGATAGAGGTCAGGGACACACAAATGAAAACTGTTTTATTAATAGAACGAGTAATTTAAGTTAAGCATGTAAGTAGGACCAAATTCACGGCGTACCGTAACGATCCCATTACCATCTCTTGATACTTGGTCAGCATCATCAAGAATGTTTGTACCTTGCAAAGATACTCTTAACCCTTGTAACCACTCAATGTCTGAATTCTCAAAGTCGTAAGAGACCTGAGCATCCACTACCTGTGTACCGTCACGTGTTGCTTCAGCAATCTTGTTGGAACCTCCACGCTCATAGGTAACGAAACCATCTCTATCTGTCATTGCGATACGCGCTTCGAACCCTTCGTAAGCATAGTAGGCTATGAAAGATAACATCTCATCTGATTGACCTGGAATCGCTCTACCATCATCAAGTTCTGCGTCAATGAAGGTTGCAGTAGCGACTACACCAAAGCCTTCCAAGGCATCGGAGATGACGGTTAATGGAACGCTTGCGGTTAATTCTGCACCTTGAACCGAACCTTCAAGTCCATCTTCAAAGAATGAGAATTGACCTAAGTTAGGTGGCGTAACCAACGTGCCTGCAGGGTAGGTAATCCCATTTTGAGAGTTGGTAACATCAACGGTTAATACTCGGTCATGGAACCCTGGTACAAAGTAATCTGCGCCATTATTGAACTCATCATTTCTAAAGTTAATCGTTGGATTAGATTCATTAGTCCAGTTAACTAGGTCCTTGTAGAAGAACGTCGCTGCTAAATAGCCCTCGTCATCAAAGTATTTCTCAACTGAAATGTCAAAGTTATTGGCTTCAAGAGGACGAAGCTTCGGGTTACCCGCCACTTTCGACCATGGTGAACCTGCGCCATTTAGTACGTCTTCGTCTCGTAGAGTAATAAACTGGTCATTCAGGTCAAACTTAACAAAACCCGATGCACGCATCTGGTCGATTCGAGCTCTTGAAATTGTCTTAGATGCTGCGAATCGGACGAATGTATTTTCTGTCACCTCAGCATTAATATTTAATGAAGGCAAGAAGTGGGTGTAATCATCGCCATCGTCAATCTTACACTCTTCGTCGACAAATTCAGAAAGGTCAACAATTGAGGTTAGTGGATTTTGTCCTTGAGAAAGTGACGAAGATGAAGGTCCATCACCGTTAACATCACACACTCTGAAGTTAGCTCCGATCACACCCAAGGTTCCAGTGGAAGACTGTGAAGTATCAACGAATTGAGCACCAAAGTTACCAAATACCTCAATATCACCTATTTCTGTAAGGAAGTCTGCTTGGAAATATAAAGTGGTTACTTCTTCCTCAACCACATATGAGTCACCAAAACGGTCTGGCTCAAGCCATTCGCCGTCATATTGAGTGTAATAACCATTGTTATAAGGGGCGTTTCCATCGTAAGCGACAACAAACCCTAACCCTGCCCATGTCAAATCAGTCAAGCCGTAAACCGGAACACCCGCTTGAGTAACAGATTCGGAACCTGGGAACGTTCTTGCAGTGGCAAACTTACCGTTGTTAATTTTATCTTTATATCGATCTGAATAGTTGATACCAACCGCTAGCTGCTCGATTGGGCCCCAATCAACGTAACCTTCAAGCTCAAATCTAAACTGGGTCAGTTCTTCTTTTACGCTGAATTTGTTGTTAAATCCGTCTTGCGCATTCAAGAAAGTATAAAAGTCGTTGGTAGGATCACCGTCATCAAGGTTAGCGTCGCCGCGCACTACGGTGTTTTCAAATTCTGAAGCAAGGTTAGCCAAACCACCGCCCCATACTTGAGGACCAGTTAATTGCAATGCAGTAGGATCAGAGAACGCGTCTAGACCACTTTGGCCGGTAAAGAAAACGCCTTCACTGGACATTTCAAACGTGCGACTTCCAAACTGGTCAGCTGTTAACGTACCAGAACGAGCTAAACCAGCGTATGATTCCGCGCGCTGTTCAAATTTATCTGCTTCAGAATATGAAAAGTCAGCTGTAGCAGTCCAATTGTCATTGATAGCGTATTCTATATTTAAGCCGTATGCGTCTAATGTACCATCTTTATTAAGTGGGTCAGTACGTAACACTGGATTAGCTTCAATCTGTGTACCTGTATTATTGGCACCTGATCCCATTACATTGGCTGTGGCGAATGGTTCGATAAACCCTCTCAATACGCCTGAATCTTGGAAATCAATGGTTAGGTAATCTACCACGATATCTAAATCTTCAGTTGGGCGATACTGGAATACCGCAGAAACAGTGTCGCGCTCTAGTCTTGTGGACTGTGCATTTAAATCAAGTCCGGTTGGCGTAATTTGACCATCATCGTTTGTTCCATATCCCCAGACACCGTATTTGCGCTGGTTATTCGGAGATTCTGTAGAGGCAACCGCCAACGCTAAACCGATAGTATCGTCAGCAAATTTTTCAACAAATGATAAAGAGTAGCGATGGCCTTTATCGTCAAAGTCAGGATTATCAGCAGGAGCTTCACTAAGCTCATAAATACCAGTAACCGTCAAACGCTCAGTTGCGTTTAAAGGTCGAACGGTTTGTAAATCAACAGTACCACCAATGCCTTGTGTGATAAGCGTACCGGATGCGGATTTATAGATAGTTGCACCAGTCATTATCTCTGATGGGTAAAGGTCGTATTCAACGCCTCGATTGTCGCCGATTGATATAATTTCTCTACCATTTAAAGAAGTACCTACAAAATCCTCTTTAAAACCACGGACCGAAATACCTGAAGTACGACCGTTGACACGCTCACCGGCAAGACCAGGCAAGCGAGCTAATGATTCTGCAATAGATGAATCTGGTAATTTACCAATGTCTTCAGCGGAGATAGCGTCCACGATAGAAGAAGAATCTTGTTTTATTGCCTGAGAGCGAATTAGCGAGCCGCGAATACCTGTGACTGCAATTACTTCAGTGTTCTCGTCAGCAGTATTAGCGTCGGATGTCTGTGCTATAACCTGATGGCTGCCAATAGCCGATGCGACTGCTAATGACAGTAATGCCGGTTTAAATAGTCTGTTTGTTTTCATATTTATTGCCTTTATGTGTGCGTTATTTAGGACTTTTGTTGCATTTTTGTAAATATATATTAAATGATGTAAAGAAAGCAAGCTTTTTCTTAATCATTTAAGTTAATTTTATTTTATGAAATGTGAGCGTTTATATGGGATGGTTAGAATGGTAGATAATAAGGGCTTAATTGTTTTAGTCGTTACAAAAGTATTACATTTGCTTCAATAATTCTTAGTGACTTGAATTGCCCATATGGCTTAATAATAATGTGCATTGTTATCCCCCGATAGTCTCGGGGGATAGAGTTTAAAGAGGGAATTAAAGACGCCGTAGTGACACCATTAAATGTGTTTACCTATCGCTAAAGTCGCGCAAATGTTTAATTGACCTGCTCAGCAAATTGGTGTCCAAATCCACTAATACTTTTTTCTGCTCGGTCAAATCAATCACTTCATAACTGCCGTCTATTGCTACTTGAGTCAGTAATGGATAACGAAGCACAACGATGTCATTTTCTTTGGTGGTGACTAACCATTCTCGAACGGGAGCTTGTAAAGGTTGGCCGGTAGAGTAACGTATTGGTTCGGCCATACAACCAAATGCCTGTAAGACTGATGGCGCAATATCTTCATTAGCTGAAACATTAGCGTCGCTTTGTAAATTGGATTTTAATTGATATACATTGTTTTCAGTTTTATGCACGACTAGCACCAGCGAAGTATCGTCGTAGGTTAAAGTAGAGAGTTGAGCCAGTTGCTGGTCGTTGACTACACCTAAAAAGAATCCTGTTGAGCTGGTTGAAATATTATCGGTAAACTTAGAAAAATCATCTTTTTGCCCATCAATGAAGGTCGCAGTCTCTACCTCAAACGCATTTAATAACTCGGTAATAACGGCGGGGCCTGTCACTCTATTTAATAAATTAGTGGGCAAGCCATAGAGTAATTGTTGAGCAAGTAATTCTTTTGTGTTAACGACGTTCAAATGGAATTGATTTTGGGTTAAATCGTCAAATAAAGGTTGCTCGATCGGATCTAAGCTTGCCAATACAACTACTTTTTTGGAGTTGTCTACACTGCAATAGACCTGTTGTGGCGGGTATATGAACCTGAAGTTTTCACTGTCATATTGCAATTGTTCTTGTTGTTCTCGCTGAGTTAAATCAAGCAACCCATAACGCGCCATTAATGTTTTTGCAGTGGCTGGATATGACAATGGAAACATGTTGTCTTGTTTCAGTACTGGCGTGTATAGTCTTGCATCAGCCCAAACATGAATAGCGTGGCTTGTAATAAAACAAACGACCAATGTAATCACAATGTAAGGGCCAAATTTTAATTTTTGAAATTTGTGTAATCGCTTGAAGATTGCATTAGCCAAAACTAATTGAAACATCAGCCAAATAACAAACAGCAACACTAAATAAAACCATTGTAACCAACCAAATGCTCCTATTTCGCCTCTAGCCTCGCTTTTCAGTAAATCGGCAGAACTTAAACTAAGATGAAAACCAGTCTTGTTATACAGCAAGGCATCAAATGCTAACAAAGCCAAACAAATGGCAGCAATTACCGACGCGATAGGTTTGAGAATTTTTATATTAGTGATTTGATAACACAGAGGTAAAATTAAAATCACAAAACCAAGAAAAGTAAGGAAGCTGGCGTGGCTTAGCCAAGTAGTGATTAAGTAAACCAAGCTAATAGGAGTATCCGCTATAGGTGTAGATAGTAAATAAACGGATGAAATAACGATCGCTAATAAGATATTAGCAAATGCAAACCAATGACCCCATGCCACTTGTTGAGTGATTTGTTTACGTCTCGGTGACTCAGTGTATATCATGGCTTTCCTTTATTAGGCCGGTGCACATGGAACGTGCTATTTAACGCTGACTTATTAGATAGTCGTTTTATTTTGAATTCGTGACCTTACTCTAAAGCGCTGCTTTTCAAAGCAGAACAAAATTTTTCAACCATGACTTGTCTCGCGTCTTTGGGAATGTTTTCTTTTATAATGGTCGACGCAATATTGCCCAATACCATTAACGATAGATCGTTTTTCACTTTATGCTTATTTAAAACTTCTAGCACGTCTTGCATTATTGATTCAAATTCTGTGGTTGAGTAACGAGATTGGCTCGACATTTATTACTTCCTGTGAGGTTTTTATGATTTAAATTCTCGCAAAAAATCTACGCTGTGTTTTGAATATGTTAATATTACAAGCCAATGCGTAAATCGCAGTAATTAAATTATAAAGGTAACAAAATAATAAAACCAAGTTTTTGTTTGTGTGACTATTTATTGAACAAAATCCAAAACGCACAAAATATTGACATCGATAGGGTATAAAAAATATATGAGCACAATGGTTAAGCAATTTGTCGTGCACCAGATTAGTTTAGATGAACAAGGAAAACTCGTATTCACACCGAGGTCTAGCTGCTTCAGTGTGACGCCTGCAATCACTGAATTAGCCAGCAGCATTCACAGTGGTTTCAACGCAAAGCCAGGTAAAGGTGTCGGCGGATTCGGGGCTGAGTTAGACCCCACTTTCAAAGAGCTAACGGAAGATATGCTGGCAGAAAAGCTCGCTTTTTATGACTACAGTGTCCAAGCCAGCGAGCGACTGCTGCAGTCAATTGTAGATGAATCTATGCTTGAGACTGGCTATGTTGTTTTTAGCCATTATGAATACTTGGCTACAGACTTTTTGATGATCGCAATGCTCGATACAAAAGACTCAGTATCAGTAACATCTGAGCTTGAACTTTCACAAAATAAATATTTAGAATTATCTAAAATGCAAATTGCAGTAAAAATTGATTTGACCGATTTGAACATCAATCCCGATGAATTTAGGTACATCAGTTTTATTAAAGGAAGAATGGGAAGAAAAATTTCAGATTTCTTTATGAATTTCATAGGGTGTGAAGAAAAGGTCGATGTCAAACAACAGAATAAACAATTTGTGCAACAACTCGATTCCTATTTAGCACAGCAAACACTCGATGCGGATGAAAAGCACCAGTACAGAGACAGCGTATCGTCTTATTATAAAGATAAAGCGAGTTTGGGCGAGGAAGTCAGTATTCAAGAGATTGATCAAATCCTGCCTAAAGAGGAACAAAATGAAACGAGCTTTTCATCGTTTAATAATAGCTTAGAAGCACCATTGGAACCAAAATTTCAGGCCGATAAATCGATGTTAAATGCGATGAATAAGTTCAGCGGTTCAGGCGGGGGAGTGAGCGTCAGTTTTGACAAAAATTTGCTAGGTTCGCGAATAGAATACGACGTTGTTAATGATAGGCTTACTATCCAAGGTATTCCTCCAAATCTAAAAGATCAATTAACCAGACACAATCAAGGTAATTCGTGAAACTATTTGTTAATGACCTCACTGTAATGGATTTTTCTTATTTATGCCCTCGTCGTGGAATGGTGGGAGAAAGTTGGATTGTCGATGTAATATTGGACGGCGCTCTCAACGATGAGAGTATGATCCAAGATTTTGGAATTGTTAAAAAGCAATTGAAAAGGCTAATTGACGATTATGTCGATCATAAATTGCTTGTGCCGGCCGACCATCCAAACTCAACTATCTATGCGCCTGCATCAGATGGAAGAATTCAGGTAGATTTTGATTTTGCTGATACTCATGCAATACAACTATTCTGTCCGCCAGAAGCTTATGCCTTTGTTTATGCGCTGTCATCAGATAGCACGCTTTCTTCATCTACTACCCACGAAAACGCGACTATCAGTAAAGCACTGGTAAACGCTTATTTAAAAGATGTGATCGCGACTCATTTGCCCGACAATGTTCAAGACATCCAGTTAATTTTAAGAGAGGAAGTAATACAAGGCCCTTTCTATCATTACACTCATGGTTTAAAAAAACACGACGGTAATTGTCAGCGCATCGCGCATGGTCACCGCTCAAAAATCATCATAAAAGAAGATGAAAAGCAATCTCACAAGCTTGAAGAGTATTGGGCGAGTAGATGGGCTGATATTTACATTGGAACAAAAGAAGATTTGGTCAATCCCGATCAAATGAGTTTTAAGGTCAAGAATCATGACACTATGATGTGCTTTAAGTACGAAGCATCTCAAGGCGAATTTGAAATGGCGATAGCTAAGCATGTGTGTGAAATTATAGAGCAAGATACTACGGTAGAATGTTTGGCGCAGTTTGTGTTGCAAAGCTCTAAGCAAATGTCTTCGAGTAAGTTGGAAGTAAGAGCATTTGAAGGCGTAGGGAAGGGCGCATTGGTGTTCAGTTCATAATGAGAGCTTTATAAATAAAGTTATTACTTAAAAAAGAGGCTTAGATATTACATGATTAAGCTTATACCGCTTGTTATCCTCATATGCACCACATTGTTTGTCGCTGGGCATACTAACGGCGCTGAATTACAATCTGGTCCGCTGTATCTTGATGGCACATTTACCCAAGGTGGTTTGATCAGAGGTAAATTACCTTCGGGCAGTGAAGTTAAATTAAACGAGTCTTCTTTGAAAATAGCCGCGACAGGAGAGTTTGCTTTCGGTTTTGGAAGAGATGCTAAGCTTGAGCATGTGTTAAGTTACAAGCTCCCCGGGAAGGACTGGAAAACTAAGCAAATTGCATTATCCAAGCGTACCTACGACATTCAAAGGATAGAAGGCGTTGCTCAAAAATACGTTAGCCCGCCAGCTGAAGTACTTGAAAGAATAAGACAAGACAACAGACAGATAGCAAAGGCTAGAGCTGGCTTTTCAGAGGCGTTATATTTCAATCAAGAGTTTATTGTGCCTGCTCAAGGTCGTATTTCTGGCGTTTACGGTTCGCAAAGAGTATTTAATGGTGAGCCAAGGCGTCCGCATTACGGTTTAGACATTGCCAATAAAGTGGGTACAAAAGTCGTTGCTCCAGCAAATGGCGTAGTAAAACTAGCTCATAATGATATGTATTATTCAGGCGGTACTTTGATTATTGACCATGGCTTTGGTGTCACGTCAACCTTCATTCACCTGCATAAAATTCACGTCACTGAAAATCAGTATGTAAGTCAAGGCGAAGTTATTGCGGAAATAGGGGCCACTGGCAGAGTCACTGGCCCTCATTTAGATTGGAGAATAAACTGGTTCAAAGAAAGGCTCGATCCAGCATTGGTGGTTAATTTAGATACCAAGCCATGATTCGAACTTATCATTTGACACTATGTTCAGTACGCAGGTATCCGGTTTTGCTTTAAGTATTGGAAATTTTAGTTCAATTAAACGTCCATCTCTGAGCACATGCAGGTGAGCAAAACTTCCTTCTTTCTTATTTTTTAGAGCGTTTAGAAAGCTCGACTCGTTGCAGACTAGGCCATCCACTGCGATTATTTTATCGCTTATTATTAGCCCTGCTTTGCTCGCGCTACGTTGTGTCTGAACATTATTTACTATAAGAAATTCGCCGCTTGCACTGAGGTTTGCTCCAATATCAACATCAAACTCAGGCGCAAGGTTGCCTCCCTTATCTTGTAAGTTTTGCATGGGTCTTAAAGACAGCTCTAAACCAATGAACTCTAATAATTGAGACAAAGGTAACTCAATGCTGGAATGCGTTGCCATTTGTATAAAGTTACTTACATCAATATCAAGTTCCGTTTTGCATATCTCTTCGACAACTTTGTCTGTCGTGCCTACCTGCGTGCTTCCGTGTCTTTTCCATAAAATTTTCATAACATCATCAAGAGAATAATTATTATCGCTTAGTTGACGAATGGTGATGTCTAGACACAGCGCGATTATTGCACCCTTTGTGTAATAGCTAACGATATGATTAAGCGACCCAGCATCTTGCTTATAAAATTTAGTCCACGCTTCAAAGCTTGATGTGGCCGCGCTTTGATAATGTCTGCCTGGCGTGCGCAAATAACGAGTAATGGTTTCACTTAACACCGAGGCATATTGCTTCGCTGAAATAACTTTTGCGCGTGCCAGTGAAACGTCATCATAAAAAGAGGTAAACCCTTCATATATCCAAAGTTGGTTGGTGTAGACTTCTTCAAATAAGTTGGGACGATGGAATACCAAGGGTTTGATTCTTTTTACATGCCATGTATGAAATAACTCGTGGCTGCACAAGCTAAGGAACTGTTGGTAGCTAGATTTAACCGCGTTATCCTTTTCTAGTGTTTCACCCACCACAGGTAATCCATCTCTAGAATATTGAAGCACGGTGCTATTTACATGTTCTAATCCCCCAAAACCCTTGTCGCATATCAAAGTGATAAAGAAATAGTCTTTGCAAGGAAACTCTTCAAATAACGCCAGATGGTGTTCAATAATCGGCGTTAAATCCAACTCTAGCTTAGTGCAATCCACTTGATTTTCGCCGCTGAAAATAAGGTGAAAGGTATGCCCGTTGACATCAAAGCAGTAATCAGAAAATTTACCGATTAAAAAAGGATGGTCTATAAGCTCGTAATAATTTATGCCGCCGTAATTTTGGTCTTTTAATCTAGGCATACCAGTTGCTATGCCTGCAGCATTGTCCAGTGTTTGATTTTCTGACCAAGTGCATGTTGTGGATGATGATTCGCGGTCTTTGTCAGCATAAAAACTGTTAGAGTTTATTTCGACCGAATGGGGAACGTCTAAATGTGTCTTGACGCATAAAAATACCGATGTGCCATTAAAAAAAGCATATTCGTCGTTAATAAAAGCGCTTCTTACGGATAAGTCATAGGCATAAATACAATAGCTTATCGTGATTATTTCGGGAAATTGCTTCTTAGCGCTATTTTCATTGGTTGTTACTTTCCATGTTTGTTTATCTTGTTGTTGTAAGCTTATCTCTCTTTGCTCGCAATGAATGTTATGCAGGTTACGAGCAAAATCTCTGATCATGTAACTGCCAGGGATCCAACTTGGTAAAGCCAGCAAAATAGGTAACTTTGAATCTGTGCCCTGTTGGGTAGAAATGTGCATCTTTACTTCTAAAAGATGCTCTGTGCGGCTTAAAACGGATACTTCATAGTGGATTGATTGAATCAAAATTTGACCTTTTATCGACATTGTCTGAAAAATTAAATTTATAGGAAGTGTGAAGTTTATTGCTATTTGTGGTGAAGACTGAACTTCATGAAATAAAACTGAACAAGATCTTCATTATATTAGCTAGGCATTAGTTTTAGTCTATATTTAAGTATATAGGCTAACATGAAAAATGATCGTTTTAGTATTATCTTGTGTAATCTTGATGCAAGATGTAAACTTTATGTTAAATTCCTGCAAAAGAATAACACTAATAAGGGGTTTGTGGATGCGAGAAATAGAAAGACTGATTAACCACTATGGCGAAAGTCATCAAAATAAAACCAATGTACTCATTCATGCGGTGGCCGTGCCGAGTATATTTTTTGTCACCATAGGCCTAATTTGGTCAATACCCGTACCTGAGTTCATTGCTCAATACGACATTACGTTTGCTCACATATTAGCTATTCCAATGCTGTATTACTACTTCTTGTTGTCAGGTCCGATTGGTGCGGCGATGACATTACTGACCATTGTTGTGTTTGGTGGCATTAATTTGTTAGTTGCGTTTGATATTGTGGTTTGGCAATTTTCCCTTGTGCTGTTTATCGTTATGTGGATACTGCAGTTCATTGGTCATAAAGTAGAGGGCAAAAAGCCTTCTTTTTTTGAAGATTTGAGATATTTGCTTGTGGGTCCAGCTTGGTGGTGGGTTCACTGGCTCAAAAGAATGAATATTAGTTACTAGATTGTTTGCAAACAGGCACAACAAGGTTGTGCCTAATCATCGTCATTTACGTGAACTAGGTTTGTTCATTTTGCTTCTTATCTGCTTCTAGGAATAGCAAATCTACTATTCCGAAAACTTGCCATACCAAAGCATAATGTCCTTATACCATTGCGATGATATGCTCAAGGTTCTAGATAATCCAACTATCCCAATAGCGTAATTGCCTCGAGCATTTGCATAGAATACGGGTTGAGCTGCTTATCGATATTATGTACGTCTGATAATTTGACTGACACCGGAAGAGAGGCTTTTACTCCCGCCATAATACCGCTTTCTCCTCTGACGATCGCATTCACTGCGTAGTCACCTAGTTTTGTTGCAATTAATCGGTCTTGCCACACAGGAGAGCCGCCTCTTTGTACATGACCAAGTGTAAGAATACGAACATCCACCCCGGTCTCGGTCTGCAACGAGTCTTTTAGGATATTAAGTCCTCCAGGCCATAAGTTTTCTGTGATCACTATTACGTGACTGGAGTCTTTTCTGTAGTGTCTTCGTTTATCCAATTTGTCTAACAGTCTTACGAGCTCCTCCGCTGCAGAAGTAAAAGTTTCTGGTAATATGACGTGATCAGCCCCTCCAGCGATGGCTGAATTCAATGCTAAGAACCCCGCTTCTCGCCCCATAACGTCCACCAAAAAAATTCTTTCAAAGGCTTCTGCTGTGTCTCTCACTTTATCTATCGATTCCACCGCGGTTTGAATGGCAGTATGATAGCCAATCGTATAATCGGTGCCTGCTATATCGTTATCAATCGTGCCAGGGCAACCTACAATCGGTTTATCCCAAAATTCTTGTAATTTTTCAGCTCCTTTAAAAGAACCATTGCCTCCGATAATGATTAAGCCATCGATGTCGTTATCGGTTAAGTTTTTTGCGGCTAATTTTACATAGTCGTCTTGTTTAAATTTTTCACATCTGGCGCTGTGTAATATCGTTCCACCGCGCTGGATTAAGTTATGGACTAAAAATGACGTTAATTTAATGTGGTCTTGTTTTATCAAGCCTATAAAACCTGATTTGTATCCAACTACCTCTATTTGTTGGTTTTCAGCGGATAAACAAATTGCTCTGATACAGGCATTCATGCCAGGGGCATCTCCACCAGACGTCAACACCGCGAGTCTTTTAATTGTCATTTAGAACCTTTTTAATATTTATTGTCGTATTAGTATATTAGCTCTAGCATATCAAAAAAAAATAACAGGAAAACAGTTGCATGAAAAAATTTGCGATGGTTATTTTGGTTCTTCTTCTGTCAGGTTGCTCCACTAAGTTTGCGTACAATAATGCAGAGTGGCTAGTGTATTGGTTTTTAGATGACTACATAGAGTTAACAGATGAACAAGAAGAGCGATTTGATGTGATGTTTTCGTCTTGGATGGCATGGCATAGACAGAACGAACTGCCGCAATATCACGCCCAACTCGACGATATTATCAGCGAAATTAAAACTGGAAATATCACTGCAGAAAGTATTGCCCAACATAGAGAAAGAGCCAGACAACATTGGGTTAGAGCGAGAACTTACGTTGCTGAAGACATAGTAGAGCTGTCGGTCGATATGTCAGATGAACAAATGGCATACTTTTTTAAGCAATTGGAAGAAAAGAATGTTGAAGATGAGGAGGAGTTGCAAGAAAAGCTGGATATGGATGCACAGGAACGCACGGAGGATTGGGTGAAGCGCAATCAAAAGAACTCTAGACGCTGGCTTGGCAGACTAAATGACGAACAAAAAGATTTTATTGCCAGCTTTTCGAATAGATTTAATTCAACAAGAGGGCATTGGATTGATTATAGAAGGGAATATCAGCAACAATTAAAGACGACTTTTGAAATGGAAGACAGGGGAGAAGAGTTTAGAACTCGTTTGTACGACCTCATTGTGGATCCTGAGCGATTCAGATCAGAGACCTTCCAACAAGCAATGAAGCAAAACGAGATTTCGAGTACAGAATATATCTTGGGCCTCCAGAGCCTAATCACTGACAAGCAAATTGAACGCTTGGTCGACGAAATCGACGAACTACGCGAAGATTTGGAAAGTTTGCAAGAGTCGTCCTAGTGTGCGTAATAAGGGAGTAAATCATTACTGTGAACAATCATTCCAGTATATTTTTTTTAGGCACTTTGTACTGAGAGTGAACGAACGTTTTTGTATCGAGGTTGAACGTAGAGTCTATTCCAACTAATGGTTCGCCATTTTTTCTTACTAAATAACGTTAAGTCATTGAGATATAAATTTAATATTATTCTTTAGT
>CBFIBG010000071.1:0-15835 GCA_965660815.1 Glaciecola sp. | reverse complement strand
CTCATTCATTGCTAAGTCAGCAACACTTGATAATTATTACAATTATTTCAATTATATTTACCTATATTAGTCTTGTTTTATTTTGGCTAAATAATCACTTGGCGTTATTAGTTTCTGGTTTGGTCATTATATTTAATTTTGTGATAAATGCTTTTTCTGGCGTTTACATTGGGCTACCAATTGAACTATCGCTCTTTTATATTTTTTGGTTACTCTACGTGTCAGTTGTAAGTATCTCTTTATTTGATTATTGGAGATAAAACTAATGTACTGATCAACTAAAACCGTACACTTTTCTTGAATTGTTTTTGAACTCAATTGGAGAGCAGTTTCCATCAGATGAATGCCGTACCTCTATTGGGTTGATCAAAATCAACATTTTTCTGGCGGTTAATTTCCAAGATTACACGTAACTCTATCGGAATCAAATGCTTTAAGAGGCCTAATAAATCTGCCTTTAGTTGTAATAGCAATTTGGGGAACAACTGTTCTTGGTGATTTAGGCAGAGCGGTCGGCTCTGCATATTATGATTGGTCAAATTAAGGTAGATATGTTCTCCATTATTATTCTAACAACCTTTACTATACTTGGATTGTTTATTATTTCTAAACAAAAAAATTGGAGGCAACTTTCACTTCGATTCCAGCGCATAAAAAATGTAAAAGTAAATTTAGAAAAAGGGAGTTTTGAATACAAATCCCTTAATGACGATAACACATTTTATTCTAATCTCGTCAGACTCGGAATAAATGAGGAAGATTTAATTATAGTACACTATTGGCCACTAAGTTTCTTTTTTAAGGATTTGGCAATACCAAAAGAAATTCTGTGTTATAAAGGAGAAAAATACATTTTTTTAAAAAAAATACATTATTCTAAAAATGTGTAAGGAGCCGCAAGGATTTATTTTCCTACCCGCACGCTTGAAGTCGCACTTTATGTTGACAGTTTCAGATGCAAGAAATAAGAAAAAACAGGAAAGCTGATTTGTAGACGATAATTCGATGCCAAGCTGTAAAGTTGATATTATTCGATTGCAGGCCGCACAGAGACCTGCAATCTAGCTTTGATAACACGCTTACTCTAAAGAACATTGTCTTGTTCCTCAGAAATAAACATATTCAAAAAGGCTATCTCTCTAGTGCCGCCTTAGCATCTTCATAATTTAGGCCTAACTTTTCACCTAAAGCGTCGTATACCGCTTTGTACGTCACAATGCCTTTATGAACATTTAAGCCATTTAACAAGTTAGGATCATCAAGCATAGCTTGCTTGGCACCTTTGTTCGCAAGTGCTAGTCCAAACGGTAATGTAGCGTTATTCAATGCCATTGTAGAGGTTCTGGCCACGCCACCTGGCATATTAGCGACACAATAATGGACGACGTCATCTACTGCATAAACAGGATCTTGGTGCGTTGTCGGTTTCGATGTCTCAAAACAACCACCTTGGTCGATTGCTACATCAACTACTACCGATCCTGGTTTCATATTTTTGATATGTTCACGATTTAAAAGTTTCGGTGCTGCCGCTCCCGGTATAAGCACTGCGCCTACCACTAAATCTGCTTTTTCTGAATAATATTCTATTGCATCCTCAGTGGAATATACGGTTTTGACGGCAGAATTAAATATATCGTCTAGTTCACGCAACCGAGGTAAAGAACGGTCGAGTATAGTGACGTCTGCGCCTAAGCCTACCGCCATTTTTGCTGCATTAGTGCCAACGACACCACCGCCTACAATTAGTACTTTACCTGGTGCGACGCCTGGCACGCCACCAAGCAGAGTTCCACTACCACCATGTGCTTTTTCAAGGTAATGTGCGCCTGCTTGAACAGACATTCTACCAGCCACTTCGCTCATAGGGGCTAACAAGGGAAGGGCGCCGTATCTATCTGTAACAGTTTCATAAGCGATGCATGTTGCTTTAGATTTTACTAGCAGTTCGGTTTGAACTGGATCTGGAGCTAGGTGTAAATAAGTATAAAGTATTTGTCCTTCCCGAAGCATATTGCATTCATTTGGCTGAGGTTCCTTCACTTTTACAATCATCTCTGACTGCGCGAAGACATCTTCTGGAGACGCAATTATTTCAGCCCCAGCTTGGACGTACATTTCATCTGGGAAACCTATTGCGGTTCCAGCATCAGTTTGCACCAGTACTTTATGTCCATTGCTTACAAATTCTTTAACCGCCGCTGGAGTAAGGCCAACACGGTATTCGTGATTTTTTATTTCTTTTGGTACACCTATTATCATGATTAACCCCATAGTAATTAAGTGCGCTGATTTTAATGCAAATGTTAAAAATAAAAATTTCGAAGTTTAACTAATTTCAGTATAATATTTTGTAATAAATATTAAATGGAATATTAAATTTTGCTAGTAAATACTCCAAAGCATATAGATAGAATAGATAGACGAATCTTGGCTGAATTGCAAAGTAACGGAAATATTTCAAACGTAAACTTAGCTAAATTGGTAGGACTGAGTCCAAGTCCCTGTCTTGAAAGGGTAAAAAGGCTTGAGCAACAAGGCTACATTACAGGCTATCACGCTCGTTTAGATCCAGTTAAACTCGGCGCTGCCATGTTGGTTTTTGTTGAAATTACGTTAACTAAAACTTCTGTAGACATATTTGCTGAATTTTCAGCCGCAGTGCAGGAGCATGAAGATATTCAAGAATGCCACTTGGTTTCTGGAAATTTTGACTTTTTGCTTAAGACTCGTGTGAGTGATATGGCTAACTACCGTAAGTTACTAGGAGACACCATATTGCGCTTACCGGGAGTGAGTGAATCAAGAAGTTACGTAGTTATGGAAGAAGTGAAACATACGGCTTCAATAAAAATTAATTTAAAGTAATGATTAAAGCTGTTTACAGGCATGCTTTATGCTAACCTTCATTTCTAAATTATACATTTGAATTAATGCTGTTTTTTTGACACAGCAAGCATAATTTGAGTGCTTTGCTTTTGCGTCAAAATAAACGTAACTGGCCATTTTTTAATGGTCCTATTTTTTAACGCGAAAGGCACAACTAAAGCTCTTGGCTTTAACGCTAAAATAATAATAAAAATTGAATTAATACTTAAAGCAAGTAACAAACTAAGTATGGCAAGATTATCTGGGGTACAGCGCGTAATGGAAGTGGGCATGATTGCTTCATGCGCACTTGCTTTTTTTTTATTACTTTCTTTAACCTATTTTGATCCAGCCGATCCGGGCTGGAGTCAAGCGGGATTGCAACAGGAAGTGAACAATATAATGGGGCCAGTTGGCGCCTACCTTGCTGATATTTTGTTGTTTACTTTCGGTATAACCGCTTTTTTTATTCCATTCGCAGTAGCATTTCTTGGCTGGTTTACGTTTTTACATATAAAAAGTCTGCATAAGCTTGACTACTTAACCATTGCTCTAAGGTTGGTGGGAGTGGTGTTGTTGGTATTTGGTTTTACTGGGATTGCGAGCATTAATTTTGACGATATTTATACCGTCTCCGCTGGCGGGGCAATGGGGGATATCATCAGCAGTGCGCTGCTGCCTCATTTTAATTTTGTAGGCACGGTTTTACTGTTACTGTGCTTTTTCTTAACGGGTTGCACTTTAGCAACGGGTATCTCTTGGTTTCAAGTAATCGATGTCATTGGCGCAAGCAGTATATTTGTTGCGAAAAAAGCAATTGAACTGCCAAAACTCACTTCACAATTAGCGTTGCCATCACCTAAAAAGTCAATTGAAGATAGACGTAAAGACAGCAAGCAATCTTCTGCAGACGAGCCAATGTTTAAAAGTGGTTTGAGTAATCCCAAAGATTATACAAGCGCCTCACAGGAATCAGAATATGAATCGCCTATCTCAAAAGAGGTGGTCGATAGAGTAGTGACTCAATCACCGCCTAAAGTGATGAGCTCACCTCAAATAAAAACTAACGAAGACGATAATGTTACGCCTTTACCTTTTGTGGTGGGAGATGAACCGCTTACGGTCGCATCGGATAAATCTCAGCGTATGGATCCGTTGCCTTCTTTCGAACTTCTGCAACGTCCAGATAAACGAAAACATCCTATTAGCGAAGAAGAGCTGCAGGGGATTGCTAGGTTATTAGAAGCTAAACTCTCTGACTTCAATATTTCGGCCAAGGTGGTTGATGTGCTCCCAGGCCCGGTCATTACTCGATTCGAACTAGATTTAGCGCCGGGCGTTAAGGTGAGTAAAATCACCACCTTGGCAAAAGATTTAGCCCGAGAAATGTCGGCCATGTCTGTTCGAGTTGTAGAGGTTATCCCGGGTAAATCCGTAATAGGATTAGAATTGCCCAATCAACATAGAGAAATGGTGAGATTAAGTGAAGTCATTACATGTGACGACTTTCAAAAGAGTAAATCACCTTTAACCATGGTGTTAGGTGCTGATATCAGTGGCAATCCTGTGATAGTAGATCTGGCCACTATGCCCCATGTGCTAGTTGCAGGTACTACAGGCTCCGGTAAGTCTGTAGGGGTCAATGTCATGATTTTAAGTTTGTTATACAAGTCAAGTCCAGAAGATGTTCGCTTGATCATGATTGACCCAAAAATGTTAGAGCTGTCGGTTTATGAAGGGATCCCGCATTTATTGGCCGAGGTGGTTACCGATATGAAGGAGGCGTCTAATGCTCTGCGTTGGTGTGTTGGTGAGATGGAACGAAGATATAGATTAATGTCAGCACTAGGGGTGCGCAATTTAAAGGGCTTCAATAAGAAAATTGAAGAAGCCAAGGCTAATGGAGAACCTATTTTAGATCCTTTATGGAAATTTGAAGAGAGCATGGAGACCACCGCTCCAGAACTAGACAAACTTCCGTCTATAGTAGTGATTGTCGATGAATTTGCAGACATGATGATGATTGTTGGCAAAAAAGTGGAAGAGTTAATTGCTCGCATCGCACAAAAAGCAAGGGCGGCAGGTATACACTTAATACTGGCTACACAGCGGCCGTCGGTAGACGTTATTACTGGCTTAATTAAAGCGAATATTCCCACAAGAATAGCGTTTCAAGTGTCTAGTAAAATCGATTCTAGAACGATTCTGGATCAGCAGGGCGCTGAATCATTATTAGGAATGGGAGACATGCTTTACAACCCACCAGGCACCAGCATAACGACGCGAGTACATGGTGCATTTGTGGACGATCACGAAGTACATGCAGTGGTAGCGGATTGGAAAGCGAGAGGAGAGCCAGACTATATTGATGAAATTCTCAGTGGAGATGCTACTGGTGAAGTTCTTTTGCCAGGCGAGCAAGCTGAAAATGCCAATGGTGAAGAATATGATGAAATGTATGATGAAGCCTTGGCGTTCGTCACTGAAACTAGAAAGGTTTCTATCTCTAGTATTCAACGAAAATTCAGAATTGGATACAACCGAGCGGCAAGGATAGTGGAACAATTCGAGCAAAATGGCGTCGTAAGTACAGCCGGGCACAACGGAAATAGAGAAGTATTAGCTCCCCCTCCTATCAAGGACTAACTATATGACAAATTTATTGGCGCTTAAAAAATGCACTTTACGACCTGTTCAAAATCTATCATGGATATTACGCTGCATTTTTGGGGCAGTGCTATTAATATTGATGGTGAACATAAGCGTTGCTAATCAACATGCTTTAACCACCGGTTTTCAATCAGTCAATACAAGTTCTGATGATAAAGCCGAATTGCGAAATATCCTTCAGAAAATAAATAATTTCACTGCAGAGTTTGAACAAGTGATTACAGATGGAAATGGTGAGCTAATTCAACAAGCGTCAGGAAACATTGTTGTAGCAAAGCCGCAACGGTTAAGATGGGAAATCATCGAACCCGAGCCATCATTATTAATTGCCGATAGCCAGACAATTTTTAATGTTGATCCTTTTGTAGAGCAAGTAACGTTAATTGACCAATCCGATATGACAAGCAGCAACCCATTAATGTTATTGATAAGTGATGAGCAGAGCCAGTGGAAAAGCGTTTCAGTTTCGAAACAAGACAGCTCATTTATTATCGTTCCGACTGAAGCTGACGCATCAATCACTCAATTAATCCTTGAGTTTGATTCGGACCATAAACTTAAAAGGTTATCGTCGTTAGATCGTCAAGAACAAAAAAGTACAATAAATTTTACAAATTTGGTTACTAACAAACCTATTGCCAGTGATGTGTTTGTGTTTCAGGTACCAGCGAATTATGTGGTAGATGACCAACGGGCAAATTAATTTATCTATGCATTCTGATTTACCTCTTGCCAGTCTATTGAGACCAACTGTACTTTCAGACTTTGTTGGTCAACAACATCTAGTGGGTGAAAATGCGCCATTAAAACGCTTGTTTGAAGCCAAAAAACTATGCTCTATGATTTTATGGGGACCTCCGGGTTGCGGTAAAACTACGCTGGTCAATTTACTTCAACATTATTGGAATCTCGAACTTATTTCTTTATCTGCAATTACCAGTGGGATAAAAGAATTAAAAAATGTACTAGATAGTCAGCCTGATGACCTTTTTAGCCAAAAAAAGATAATTTTCATCGACGAGATCCATCGTTTTAATAAAGTTCAACAAGATGCCTTATTGCCCCATATTGAAGAAGGGCGAATAGTTTTTATAGGGGCCACTACCGAGAATCCAGCTTTTTCAGTTAATTCTGCATTACTTTCACGAACCAAAGTATTTATTTTGAATCCTTTATCAAAAGAGGACTTACAGGCATTGACTAAGAGAGCGCTTGGGGTGTTGAATAAGCAAGATTCAAATTATGAGTTGCAGCTGAGTACTGAAGCCAGTGACTATTTGATTAATATATCTAACGGCGATGCTAGGAAGCTTTTAACGACGCTAGAACTAAGCGCAGAGCTTGCGAATAACAATCAGTCAGAACATAACACCGATTCTGTTTTTGTAATTGACAAATCTGTTATCGCTCAGTCTAATGGCACCGACATAGCTGACTTCGACAAAAACGGCGACCGTTATTACGACTTACTGTCTGCCTTTCATAAATCTGTAAGAGGGTCGTGTGTAGATGGGAGTTTATTTTATTTTGCCAGAGCCACTTTAGCGTCTACTGACATCACACCAATTTGTCGCCGGTTATTAGCGATCGCTACCGAGGATATTGGCAACGCTGATCCAAGAGCTATGCAGGTTTGTCTAAATGCGTGGGATATTTATCATCGCGTAGGGCCTAGTGAAGGCGAACGCGCCGTAGCTCAAGCCGTAATATATTGTGCATTAGCGCCTAAGAGCAATGCTGTTTATAATGCATTTAAAAAAGCAAAGAAGCTGGCGAAACAACATATCCACGCAGAGGTACCGTTACATTTGCGTAATTCAACCAGTCAAATTACCAGTGAGTTGCAGCATGGAGTAGGGTATGAATACGCTCATAATTATCCGCATGCCTTTGCAAGTAACCAGAGTTATCTACCAGAACAAGTGAAAGAGTCACATTTCTACCAGCCCCAAGAAAGGGGGTTTGAAAAAAAGCTATTGCAGAAAATTGAATTTCTAGAAGAGTTAAAGCGTCAGGCGAACAAAGGATAATCATGAGCACTTTTTATATGTATTTGTCGATTGCTTTAGGAGGCGCATTAGGCGCGTGCTTGCGCTTCTATTTATCTCAATTAAGCACAAAGCATTTGGGGATTGGCTTCCCCTTTGGTATCCTTATTATTAACGTAATTGGTTCGTTTGCGCTAGGCCTAGCGTATGCTTATTTTGAACAAAAAGAAGAAATATCAATTTACTTAAAGGTGTTCACTGGAGTGGGGCTATTAGGGGCGCTAACCACCTTCTCCACATTTTCTTATGAAACAGTTGTATTGCTTCAACAAGCAGAATATCTAAAAGCACTATTAAACATTTTATTAAATGTCGGCTTATGTCTTTTTGGCGTTTGGCTAGCATTTGCAATCATCAAAGGATAATTAATACATGTTAGACCCTAGATTACTTCGTAACGATATTGAACAAACAGCGAAGAAATTGGCTAAACGAGGTTTTATTTTAGACGTAGAAGACTATAACAACCTAGAGGATCGTCGAAAATCATTACAGATGGCGACTCAAGATTTGCAAAATGAAAGAAATACGCGATCTAAATCAATAGGCAAGGCTAAAGCTTCAGGGCAAGATATTGCTCCGCTATTAGAAGAGGTAAGTGAGCTCGGAAGCAAATTAGATGAAGCGAAAGCAGCATTAGAACAAGTCCAAACGGCGCTAAACATATTTTATCAAGAAACACCTAATATCCCTGATGATGTCGTTCCCGAAGGAAAAGATGAATCGGAGAATGTTGAAATATTACGCTGGGGGGAGCCAAACTCTTTCGACTTTGAAGTGAAAGATCATGTGGACGTAGCCGCAAACATTGGTAATGGTCTAGATTTTGAGACCGCTGCAAAATTATCGGGTAGTCGCTTTGTGGTAATGAATGGCTCTGTAGCCAGAATGCATAGAGCCCTGGCTCAGTTTATGCTAGACGTTCATACTCAACAACACGGGTATCATGAGGTTTATGTTCCCTATTTGGTAAATTCAGATAGCTTATACGGGACAGGTCAACTGCCTAAATTTGGTGAGGATTTATTTCATACCAAACCTGCTACAGAAGAGGGGCAGGGGATGTCACTTATTCCTACTGCTGAAGTGCCACTAACCAACATCGCGCGTGACAAAATTTTTAGTGATACAGAGCTACCGATAAAAATGACGGCTCATACCCCTTGCTTTAGAAGTGAAGCTGGTTCTTATGGTAGGGATACCCGAGGACTTATCAGACAGCATCAGTTTGATAAAGTCGAAATGGTGCAACTTGTTCACCCAGACAATAGCATGCAGGCATTGGAAGACTTAACTAACCATGCTGAGAGCATACTTAAACAACTGCAGTTACCTTATAGAAAAGTGATATTATGCACTGGAGATATGGGTTTTGGCTCATGTAAGACGTACGATTTAGAGGTGTGGTTACCGGCGCAAAATACCTATAGAGAGATTTCTTCTTGTTCTAATATGGGAGACTTTCAAGCCAGAAGAATGCAGGCTAGATATAAGGCTAAAGACATGAAAAAGCCTGAACTTCTGCATACTTTAAATGGTTCAGGTTTGGCTGTGGGCAGAACTCTTGTGGCTATTTTAGAAAACTATCAACAATCTGATGGTTCTGTGCGTGTGCCAGATATACTAATACCCTATATGAATGGAGTCACAGAGCTTAAAGCGTAAGTGGGTTTAGATTAAAGGCATTTGGCCGGCTTAGGAAGTCCTGCTAGCTTAGTCGCTATTTTGGCAGGGCCTTTAGGAAACAAACGATATAAGTATCGACTGTTTCCTTTCTCCTCTCCATACTCTGATCTCAAAGATTTCACTAAGGCTCGAATGGCAGGGCTTGTGTCGTATTTCAAATAAAATTCTCTTACAAAGTGTATAATTTGCCAATGTTCCTGAGTCAATTTTATTTGCTCAAGCATTGCAATATGTTCAGCCACGGTTTTATCCCATTCATCAGAGTTAAGCAAATAGCCCTCTTTATCGGTTTCGATAGCTTTATTATCTATAAAAATGCTTTTTTGCTCATCCATAATAATTGATGCTTATTGTATTGACACGATGGGAGTATGCTTGGCACACAGATCAACCCATACTTCATTTGATATCAATTCAACGTCAGCGGGAGCGGTTAATCCAGCGGCCTCAAAGTCTGACTGAAGCCCAAATATTGGTTTAGTAGTTAGTGCCAATAATTCACGGGACCAATACACTCCGTTTTGAAGTAATACAAAGGCTTCACCGCCACTTATTAGTTCGATGACTTTTTCAATATTATTCTCAAATATTTGCACTAACATGATCAGAAACTCAACACCGATTTTGACTTGGTAATAATATCTTGAATCTGATTAAAGTTTACCATTTCAAAATCAAAATCTAAATGATCTAACTTGATGTCGTACTCTATGGCACTTTTTTTACATACAAAAATGGATTCGATGTCAAACAGCGGCAACAAAGAAAGTCGTTTTAGTGTCGATTTATGATAAATGCCATCGGGGGCCTGGTCGTTTACTAGTTGATAAACAGCTTCGTTTCTAAACAAGAACCCTACTTCTAAGCCAATATTGGTTGCTGCCAACGCGGCTTCAAGTGCATCGATGGCAGAACTCGTTGAATATGGTGGTTTGCTGGTAATTACCAATAAGTCCAAAGGATACTTTCCATTAAGTTAATTTGTTAGTTAATTTTATTAAAATTGAATGTTTTTTGACCCAGAGTGCAATGCTGTAAAATAATCACTTAAACCGGTCATAACAAAAGGTTCTTCTACGTTAAAGATGCCCGTTAAGCCAAATTCTTGGTTAAGGATTCCTCTGCGAGAGGCTGCAGTATTACAGACGTTGAGTTTTACACCAAACTTTTCATATAGTTTTAGCCATTCTTTATGAATATTGGTTTCGTCACTTGGAGGAACAAGTAGATTCGAGGCACAATGAACTCCCGATTGGTAGAAAAAGACTTGGTCGACTTTGTGACCTTTGCTTAATGCTGACCAACAAAATTTCAAAGCACTTTCCGCATTTCTAGAGTCGTAGGGCGCTTTAGAAACCATGACAGTAAACGAAGTTTGTTGAGAAAATGTGCCAGAGCTTGTAGCCATAATTTACTCTAATTTTAATTCTACATTTGTAGTAATGCAGTAAATTAATAATTTAGGTTAATGATATTGATTCTCTAAATTAAAAAGCACCCCTAAAAAGGAGTGCTTTGTCTTGCTATTATCATCAATACCGATATTAGTCTTCTGATGCACCAAGTAACTGTAGGATAGACAAGAAGATGTTATAAATACTTAAGTACAAACCTACGGTCGCTCTAATATAGTTTGTCTCTCCACCGTGAATGATGCGGCTTGTATCAAACAATATAAACCCAGACATTATAAAAATAATGGCAGCGTTAATAGCAAGCGCCATTCCCGGCATTTGGAAGAATATGTTGGCAATGATACCAAGCAATACCACAACCATACCAATCATTAAGAAGCCCCCCAGAAAGCTAAAATCTTTCTTAGAAACTAAGGCGTAAGCAGACAAGGTCAAAAACACAACAGCTGTCGCGCCGAGTGCTTGAGCGATAAGGTGACTCATGCCGGCGGCGATGTACATACTTAGGATAGGTCCAAGTGAGCCACCAAGTAAGCCTGTAAATGCAAATACCCAAAATAAACCGGCCGCACTATCTGCTTTTTTGTGCACAATAAATAAACTGATAAATGCACCGATAACCATGGCAAAGTATCCAACCATGCCTATGTTCATGAATGAAGTAATAGTTGCTGTTATAGCACTAAAACCTAAGGTTAATGCTAACAGCATGTATGTGTTGCGAAGCACCTTATTTATTTCTATCGCAGAACTTTCGCTCGCATTAGAATACAAAGTACGTCTGTCCATTATTTTCTCCGGTTAATTAAACAATGTATGGTCAGTTATAGATACGTAAAATCTGATAACAGGATTACCCTACGGAATCTTAGAGTATATGTAAGGTGTTTGGTTCCTTTTTTCAAGATTTTTCGAACATTTTTTGACTAATAGTGTAAAGCTTGGCGAAAAAACCTGCGCTTAACCAGTTTTTCTTTAATTTTTTAGATTTTCCCCTTTACAAGAGCGCCATTCAAATTTAATATGCGCACCCACTGGAGAGTTGGCAGAGCCTGGTTGAATGCACCTGACTTGAAATCAGACGTACGGTCAAACGTACCGGGGGTTCGAATCCCTCACTCTCCGCCAAATATAAAGAAACCCGTCGGTAGGCGGGTTTTTTTATGTTTGGAAGAAAGTGATGATTTGATGAGAGTCCCTTGGTTCGACAAATCGCAGGGAGCGATTTGAATTGCCGAAGGCACCGCGAAGCGACGAGGGCTAATTGACAAGTAGGAAATTAAATAACTCGTTGTATTTACCAAAGCAATAAAATGCTGATATTTTTTATTCCTTTATTTATCAATACCCTACTAATAATTTTCGTTTTGTTGAGCAGCTTTTGATAGGACCAAAAAACTATAGAATATTTCGCAAAATATAGTATTCTATGAAAAAAGTAAAAAGGTTCTACGAAGTGATCAAGATATTAGTTGTTGACGACCACGACCTCGTAAGAACAGGGATTGTACGAATTTTAAATGATGTTAAGGACTTCGAAGTCGTTGGTGAAGCCGAGACAGGTGAAAAGGCAATAGAGTTTTGCAGGCGCAATTCTCCAGACATAGTGTTAATGGACATTAGTATGCCAGGTATAGGTGGTTTAGAAGCGACCAAAAAAGTCATTCGAATCTGCGATTCAGCGCGTGTAATATGTTTGTCAATGCACAAGACAAATCCGTTTCCGACCAAGATAATGCAGGCTGGGGCAGATGGATTTATTACCAAAGACGCTGGCAAAGACGAGATGATAAATGCCATTTATAAAGTTCAATCTGGCCAAAAATATGTGTCTCCAGACGTGGCACAAACAATTGCTTTAGGTCGCCTCACTGGCGATGACGATAATCCGTTTGGTCAACTATCCGATCGTGAGCTTGAAATTACACTTATGCTCACTCGAGGGATTAGAGTCACAGAGATTGCAGCAAAATTGAATTTAAGTGCTAAAACAGTCAATACTTACCGATACAGAATGTTCGATAAATTAAATGTACAATCTGATGTTGATTTAACACATTTAGCGCTTAGACATAATATCATACAACCTTTCGCCTAAATGTCAGTTGATTCAGACGACTATTTTGAATATCAGCACTTTTTAGCCCACGTTACCAGCAAGCCTGGTGTCTACAGGATGTATGACAAGAAAGGCGATGTGATTTACGTTGGAAAAGCTAAAAATCTGAAAAAAAGACTAACAAGTTATTTCAGAAAAAACCTCGATAGCGTAAAAACACAAACTTTAGTAAAAAATATCCATAATATTGATGTCACTATAGTGTCAAGTGAGACCGAGGCTTTTTTACTCGAAAACAATTACATCAAAAAGTATCGACCCAGATATAATGTGGTTCTTCGCGATGACAAGTCTTATCCTTTCATATTTTTATCTGAACATGAACATCCTCGACTTGCGTTTCATAGAGGCCCAAAGAAAAAAAAGGGCAAATATTTCGGACCATACCCCAGTGCATGGTCTGTTCGTGAAAGTCTTCGCAGTATGCAAAAAATTTTTCCTGTGAGGCAATGTGAAGATAGTTATTACAGAGCCAGGAGTCGTCCTTGTCTTCAATATCAAATGAAGCGTTGCAGCGCTCCTTGTGTTCACGGCCACGTCACCGATAATGAATATAAAGAACAAGTTCAGTTGGCGTCTCTATTTTTGCAAGGTAAAAATACTCAGGTGATTGAAAAGCTAGTGAACAAAATGGAAGAGGCGAGCGAATCACTGAATTTCGAAGCGGCTGCCAGATATAGAGATCAAATAAGCGCGTTACGAAAAGTACAAGAGCAGCAATTCGTTGCTGGCACGCAGCAAGAGCTGGATGTGTTTGGCTTCTCGTTTAAAAATGGAATAGCGTGTATATTTGCCATTTTCATAAGAGATAACCAAGTTCTTGGTAGCAAATCATTTTTTCCTAAAGTGCCAAAAGGAATAACAAACGAGGAACTGTTCCAATCATTTCTATTACAGTTTTATTTGGCTGGCAATAAATTAATTCCAAAGCAAATAGTCATACCCATAAAATTTGAAGAAATGGATGAAGTGTCAATTGTTTTAAGCCAAGAAGCTAAATATAAGGTTCAGTTTTATGAGGGCGTGAGAGACGAGAAACGAAAATATCTTCAGATCGCAAACAATAATGCTTTGAATGCTCTGGAAACACAACAAAACCAGCAAAGGGCCATCTTTGAACGATTTACAGATTTAGAGCAAACATTGGAAGTCGATGTGCCCATAAAACGTATGGAGTGTTTTGATATTTCCCATACTTCAGGACAGCAAACTGTGGCTTCATGTGTGGTATTTGACCGTAATGGACCACTTAAAGCTGACTATAGGACATTCAATATTGAAGGCATTACGCCAGGTGACGATTATGCAGCGATGGCTCAGGCTCTAAAAAGGCGATATAAATCCGCAAACAGTCTTTCAAAACTGCCAGATTTGTTGCTTATAGATGGTGGTAAAGGCCAATTATCTCAAGCCGAACAACATTTTAAAGATTGGCCTGACGATAAAAAACCTATTATTGTCGGCGTCGCAAAAGGCACGACTCGTAAGCCAGGTCTTGAGACTCTCATTTATGCTTATTCCCACGATACTATTGCAGTCGAGTCAGACGCTCCGGGGTTGCACCTTATTCAACATATTCGTGACGAATCCCACCGTTTTGCCATCGCAGGACATCGAAATAGAAGACAAAAGGTGAAAACAACTTCACCTCTTGAGAGCATACCTGGAATAGGCGCTAAAAAAAGAGCTATGCTTTTGAAATTCATGGGCGGGCTGCATGGATTGAAAAAGGCTAGTCAAGATGAGATTTCTAAAGTTCCAGGCATCAGTAAATCGCTCGCTGAATCAATTTATGATTATTTACATTCATAAGCTTTCAAGTTCTGGTATCATTCACTCGGAATATTAATCAAGAGATATATAGCTGTGGTGTGGACAATTCCTAATGTTATTACGCTGTTTAGAGTTGCGTTAATACCAATTTTTGTTACCGTTTACTTCTTGGATTGGCGCTGGGCTCATGAAGTGGCGGCGTTGATTTTTTGGCTAGCGGCCATAACTGATTGGGTCGACGGTTATTTGGCGAGAAAGCTAAAGCAATCAAGTCCTTTCGGAGCCTTCCTAGACCCCGTTGCAGACAAACTCATTGTTGCTACGGCATTGCTTATGATAACGCACGAATATGCATCTGTAACAATTACAGCGGCGGCAATTATTTTAATGATACGTGAAATTTACGTTTCTGCGTTAAGGGAGTGGATGTCGAGCATTGGTGCGTCTGACTCGGTTAAAGTCAGTTTTATAGGTAAAGCCAAAACAATGACTCAAATGTTAGCACTCATCGGCCTATTGTCAGGCTTAGACAGTTTCATGGGAGTACCTATATATTGGGTATTTTTAGGGAAAATACTTCTTTATGTTTCTGCTATATTGTCTTTTTGGTCAATGATTGTTTATACCAAAGAGGCTTTTAAAGCTATCAGAAGCAACAATAATACGGGGTAAAGTCTGACCTAAAACAGTCCTTGAAAGGGTTTAAAAGCTCAGATACTTACTTTTGTACAAAATTTGACTGAACGGTATAAATTCTCTAGATTTGTAGTTGACAGCTTTTATTTAGCATGTAGAATGCACCGCACATTTCAGAGCGGGAATAGCTCAGTTGGTAGAGCACGACCTTGCCAAGGTCGGGGTCGCGAGTTCGAATCTCGTTTCCCGCTCCAATCTCTTTTTAGAGTGTTGGAAGTGTTTAACGCTTGCACTCCAAAGCGTTAGCGAAGTTTTGCGGCGGAATGGCAGAATGGCTATGCAGCGGATTGCAAATCCGTGGATCTCGGTTCGACTCCGGGTTCCGCCTCCAGATTATCTGGTGAAAGCACTAATAGTGCTAGCCCCCAAGTAAAGCCCGGGTGGTGAAATTGGTAGACACAAGGGATTTAAAATCCCTCGCCAGTAATGGTGTGCCGGTTCAAGTCCGGCCCCGGGCACCATTTAAATTAATAAATTCAATAACTTACAAGTAAAGTTAAATTTAGTATTTTTAGGCTGATTTTATTTGTATCAAATATGTATCATTAGAAAATATCATG
>CBFIBG010000070.1:0-3549 GCA_965660815.1 Glaciecola sp. | reverse complement strand
AATGCGCGATGAACGATTGTTATCAGAACCTTCTAAGTGGGTCAAACAGGCATTCGATAATTATGACAGTACTTTTCTCGTTCACGCAGGCGCTGAGAACAAGTTAGACGCAAAGGAATATTGGTTAGCCCACATTAATTTAACAAACGAACGCGTATTTAATAGCAAAGCAATATACAGAAAAGATTCACGCTAGATGGGTACTAACAAAATGAAACAAGTCACAACCCTTAGCCAAAAGCCCACTTTTGATAGTAACTACATTGCTCATAGCGCTAAGACGGGTATGAGTCTGCTGAGCCTGCTTGTTGGCATAATAATCATTATGTTAGCAAGTGTGAGTTTCCTGACAGAAATGCAACTACCCGATATTATGCGTTGGATAGACCAGCATTTTGGTAAAACATTTAGTGTATTATATTTCTCTTTGCTTATCTGCAGTGGGTATGCGGTCACGATGGTATATAGGCAAAACAAGACGCACTATTTTTTCCAAATTGGAATTCAGGCAGCAAACGCAATATCCACTTTGGCGCTTACCTTTACATTGCTCGGAATAAGCTTAGGCATAGGGACACTGGCCGAGCAAAGTTTGACGCCTGAAAACGTAAACGAACTCATTTCAGTGCTAACGAAGCAATTTTCTATGGCATTTATGACCACTGTTATTGGGTTGCCAAGTGCGCTTGTTGTTCGAGCAACTTTGGCTATTTTAATTAGCAAACAACAGTTGACTGAGAGTTAACAATACAATCCTACTGGGAGTTTCATATCATGATCATGAAAAAACTATTTATTTCGGTTTGTATCATCGCTTCGATTTATCTAATGGCTCAAACATCTTTTGCAAAAAACTTGATCTCGAAAGTTTTGCCATCACAAGATGCAAATTATCAAATAATGCAAAATAAATTAGACACGTTGAATAAAACTATTCTTGAGGTGAATACAAGCAATGAACGAGCAAATCTAGCATTGTTATCAAGACTCGAAATCGTTGAGAAAAGCCTATCTGCCATGTCCAATGCTACCAAGCTGTCTGGCAATGATCCAACTAATACAGTTCAATCAAGCGAGATGATTGATAGCGTTTCAGACGACAAGTTTGCAGCTGTTGCGTCAACAACAGTTCAATCGGGTCCGGCTATCGAGCATAAAAGTGAAATGGTTTCTCCCCGTGCGGAGATGACGCAGCAAACCATTGAAAAATCTGATTCAAAGAAAAGATTGCAACAGCAGGCTGCGCTTCGAGATCTTACTCAAAGACTCGAACTATTGGCACTAGACACACTTTCGAATAAATAAACGTCGAGTTAATATGATGTTGCTCACAACCCATTGGACTAAGTATCATTATCTTTTGGCTTTGATTATGGTGCTGGTAATAACCATTCTGGTGGACCGTTTATTATTGAATAACGAGCGAGTAACGCATCGAGAAATAAGTCAGGTTAGCCAATCGCAAGCATTAACGTCTAATCCTCCAGAACCCCGTATACAAGTAAACTTTACGGATATTCGTTTGCCTGAACCACCTTCAACTGCGGTTTCGGCTAAACGCTTAGCTGTGCCTCATAAAGCATCCTTAAATCATGAAACGCCGACCAAACAGGCAGATGTACTATCCAATCACACTCGTCCTGAGACAAAAATCGCCCCCAGTTTTGACAATGAAAGTCTATCAAAACAAACTATAGAGCAAAGATATCAACAATTCGTTTCACTTGATGGTAAAGAACGACACCTGTATTTCTTTAACAACACTGAAAGCGCACTTGCTGAAACGATTGAATATATGCATACATGCGTTGGTATTGGTTTAGCGGCGTTTGACGGCGCGCAGTTAACTAACCTAAATGCAACGCCTAATAAATTGTATTCAGGCTACAGCAAAATTTTGCGTGAAGTGAGTGGCTTTAAAAGCAACTACGAACGGGCCTTATTAAATACCTATGCACCAGGTCAACATTTAATAAGACTATATCCAAAGTGGTTTGATATGAAGCTTTCAACATTCATTGCTAATCACATTAAAAACCAACCACTTACTCAGTTTAGTGGCGCGTATCTGCTAAAATCAGACACGCTCCAGTTGACTAATATACGAATAAATAATGAAGCCGTTCAAGGGCGTTGGACGTTGTTGACTAAATGTTAAATCGAAACGTCAATTAAACCGTGAAAGGTATTTGTAATTTGCATTTTTAAGATGTAATGCCATAAGAGGGACTTTTGATAAAGATATTGAGTAAGGTCTTTAAGTAAAACATAATAAAAACCAATTTATTATCGTCAAAACCAATTGTCTGCTTGTATATCCTAATTGGGCTACTTTTATACTAAAGACGTAGACATAAACACAAGTAAGGTTTTGGAAACTTAAAATGAAAATAGCTATTTGGCAAATGATACCTGCTCTTTTATTGTCGCTAAGCGTTGCAGTATTCGCTCAACACAATAATTCATCTACTCAAATTCAAATGCAGGGCAGTGACGATACGATCATCAATGCGAAAGTTCATGAGACGTTTGATGATCCTTGGGCGATGGCATTCCTACCCGATGGCCACAGCCTTGTGACAGAAAAAACCGGTAAGCTGTGGCTCTTGGATGGTGAGCAAAAAAAGCGTTTTACGGTCAGCAACACGCCTGTCGTGGAAGCGAGAGGACAAGGCGGTTTAGGTGATGTAATTGTACATCCCGACTTTACAAATTCAGGTGTAATTTATTTATCTTATGTGGAACGTGATCCGAATAATAATGAGTTAAGCGGCGCGGTTGTGGAACGCGCTATCTTGGATATTACTGCATCAAGTGCTAGCTTATCTGACAGGCAAATCATTTGGAGACAATCTCCCAAAATGACCGGTAATGGTCATTATGCCCATCGCTTAGCCATTTCGCCAGATGGTTATTTGTTCATAACGTCCGGAGAGCGACAAAAGTTTACACCCGCTCAAAACATGGCAATGAATTTAGGCAAAGTAATAAGGTTGCATGAAGACGGCAGCGTGCCTGAAGATAATCCTTTTTTCGGAAACGGCGGTGTCACGAGTCAAATCTGGACCTTGGGACATCGAAACCCCTTAGGAATCGATTTTGATAGCGACGGTAAGCTCTGGGTGCATGAAATGGGTCCTAAACATGGTGACGAATTAAATTTAATCGAACGCGGACGAAACTATGGATATCCAATGGTGTCTCAAGGCGACCATTACTCTGGCGTTAAGATCCCTAACCACGAAACCTATCCAATTTTTCAATCGCCAACAGTGGCATGGGTGCCGGCGATAAGCCCAGCGGGGTTTATTATCTACAAAGGCGATAAACACCAAAGTTTTACCGGAAATGGTTTTATGGGTGGGTTGTCTTCAAAAGCATTAGTCCGTGTTGCTTTCAGTCAACATAACAAACGACCAAAATTTCGGGCAGAAGAAGTCGCTAGATACGAATGGGGAAAGCGCGTTCGCGAAGTAGAGCAGGATAATCAAGGTAATATTTATGTGCTTGAAGACGGCGAGGGCGGTCGCTTACTTAAACTCAGTGACT
>CBFIBG010000069.1:0-1623 GCA_965660815.1 Glaciecola sp. | reverse complement strand
GGACAATAAGTTCTGTGGATATAACTAACGAAATATAAATAAGTAGCATCCAAGATAGCTCGGCATGCAACCCCAAAATGGTAGGCATGACAAAGGTAGCAACCAGTAAAAATAATAAGCTTAGCTGTAGAGTGAGTAGTGAATAGACCGCCACTCTTACCATTATCAGTAAGAGCGCAACAAACAGCCAAACATGAGGTATGTTTGACCAGTGCTCTATATCAATTTTGAGAACCACTAACAGGCAAATAACGACACATGGTGCGCAAAACATTGTGAAGATAAAATCATGTGCTAATTTTGTGGTTTTAAATGTATTAAAGCTGTTTAAGTAAAGCGTGTATCGACTTCCCAAAATAGCGGGTTTGCACAATAACAATACAATGCTTTGAAAGGCCAATATAGCCCAAACTAGTATTAGCATTTGGCGTAAGCTTTGAGCTTGGCTCATGCCAGTCTCAATCAAGGATGGGGATTCATTGGCAAATACAATTCCAAATGCGAGTAACAGTAAATAGAAAATAAAGGGGAGGGCTGTGCCTAAAAATATGACACCAAGCACAACAATACTTTTCAATTGTTCAGCACATAGTTTTAATTCTTGCTTAAACACGGCATAACGAACCTTGCTGTAGCTTAAATCCATTTTTGAAATGCCCAGTTCTTCTTTGTTATGAAAGTGTCTATATGCATCTACTTTTTATTTCTATGCTCGGTAAAAGCGTTTTTGGTTTGAATACTTTGAATGTCAAAGCCTTTAAATCGAAACAATTCTACTTCGTTGCTCGCCGCAATTACTTGACCTTCATAATGAGTAATTAATTGCCATAAGACATCAACACTTGACTTATCTAGGGCGACGTTAGGTTCATCTAGTAATAAAATAGGAGGTTTGCGTAGAAAGGCGGAAATTAACTGTAGTTTTTTCAGATTTCCGCTCGATAAAGCTGAGACGGTCTTATTAATGTGCTGATTAAAATTAAATGTGTCGATGAGGTTTTTTGGCCACTCCAACTGCCAAGTATTCACTATGGCCATCAGCACTTGTTTAGCCGTTAAAAACGGCGGAAAAGTGATACTGTCGGATGCTATCGCAGCGACCTTTTTGCGCTCTTTAGCAGACAATTTAACGCGATGTGAACAATTGTTTGAAGTGTTCTGGACAGGAGGCATTTCAAGGTAAGAAAATACGCCGCTGTCTGCCTCTAACAATCCTGCAATTAATACCAGTAAAGTAGACTTACCACTTCCATTGCTACCAATTACACAACACCGTGGCTGATTAAAGTTAATGCTAAAGTTATCTAGCACAATTTGGTTGCCTGTTTTGCCTATGTAGGATTTAGAAACGTTTTGTACACACAACAAAATTATCACCTTAGCATTTAAGTGTATTAGCCATGAACTAGGTAGGCTGCAATATATCAAACAGAAGATGTATTCAAAATAAATATTGTGTAAACAGCTGTGTCTATCTAAGAATGTAAGAGGTATTCGTGTATCGGGGATTTGGGTTTTTAAGAAGAAATGGTGGCCCGTCCCTGACTTGAACAGGGGACCTACCGATTATGAGTCGGGTGCTCTAACCAACTGAGCTAACGGGCCATCTTTTGAAGCGGTGCG